>JBJEKY010000025.1:0-25324 GCA_051878875.1 Lachnospiraceae bacterium
ATGTATAACTTCACGGAACCCCGCGACAATCGCGGGGTTTTCGATTATACAAAAATCCCGGCCGCCCGACGTAAAGCCGGGAGACCGGGTGGAAAGAAGATTGTGGTTAACTGAGCATGGATACGCCGACACCGGCAAGAGCGCCGAGCGGGGCGATGACAAGGGCCTGCGCCGTTGCACCGACAGCAGAACCAAACAGTCCGCCGATCGGAGCGCCTACAAGAGCGCCAATCGGAGCGCCTACAAGAGCACCGATCGGGGCACCTGCGGCTGCACCGACGGGGCCGCCGAGAAGCAGACCGTTCTTTGCGCCGATGAGGTTGCCGTTAAAGGTGCCAATGGCCGCGCCATTGAGGGCACCGATGGCCATACCGTTTACATTGCCAATGGATACACCAATTGGAGCGCCGACAAAAGCGCCGATGGCATTTGTGGTCGGGAGCGCAAGCAGTGCGCCGATACCGAAGTCTGCGGCCTTGACCTTGAGCATGTGTGCTTTACCGGCAGCGTTGCCGATTACAGCACCTGCAAGACCGTTGCGGATCGCGTGGCCAACCGGAAGTCCGGTTTTTACGCCGATAATCGTGCCTGCAAGCGTATGAGTCGGTACGACAACCGCTTCCTGCGGGATGGCGTTCAGCATGGTAAAGACCACGCCGTTTGCCGGAGCACCTGCGATGCTTGCAAGGATAGCGCCGTTAGCAGACGCAAGCGGTGCGCTGGCAAGGGATCCGGCAGCCTCCGGGATTACGCCGAGATATGCGCTTCCTACGGCACCTGCGGCCTTTGCAAGCGGGTTTTCGTTGTCTTCCGTTGGCTCCGTCTCTGCGGTTTCCGCGGGGTTTACAGTGGCGGTGTTCGCCGTCTGTGTCATATCCAGGCGGGTCGTGCCGACCTGCGTGCATACAGGCTCCTGAGAGTTTGCAAGCTGGGAGATCGAAGTCTCCGTACGGGTGGGATCAGCGGGTGCGGATACATTGTTTGTCGTTGCCGCATTTGCGCTGACCGCGATTGCCGCGGAAAGCGTGAGCGCGGCGGCCATTGCTTTCATTTTGTTTTTGATCATGATGTTTTCTTTTCCTTTCTTACTATTCTATAGAATTTTGCGGGGTGCATATGTCTTGCTAGGGCATTTCCACCATCTTCTTTCCTTTCTGTTCTGTAATTAATTATACACTGTTTCTATATTATAATCAATTATTTTTTAAATTATTTTTATATTATTTATCATTCAATTAAAATTGCAGCATTCACTTTTGCTGGGAGCGGGTGCACGTCACACTTCTCCCAGGTTCTTTGAGTGCATATAGCCACAAATGGAGATGTTCCCCGGTGCGGAAATCAGAACGTATCCGCCGTCCGGGACCTGTACATCCAAGGGGCTGTCATCCTGGAGCAGATCACAAAGCGAGAAGTCGCGGCTCTGCGGCAAGCTCTCATCCGCGTCTGCAATCTGAAGCAGTAAGTCAATTCGAGTGGCCTCGGCGCCGGCAGATTCTGCACGGAAAAACCAGTCCAGCAAGACGGATTTTATCTTGTGGAACAGCAGTTCCCGGTTTGCCTCTTCGTAGGAATCGAAAAAGTCAAAATTTGGGGCTGCGTCGTTCCGAAGGTTGTTGATTTCTGTTTCGTAAGCATATACTCTCATACTCTTCTTCCTTTCCTGGCGCTGATATATCTAAGATGGGCTTCCACGGCGGTATCCGGGTACTTCTGGTATTCGTACTGAGAAACCAAGACCTCAGCAAACCTTGCTTCCCGGGCGTCCAGACGCTCGTACAGGTATTGATACACCCGGCTGTCTTCTGTGTCGGCGTTCAGCCGCGGGTTCCGGTACAGGGTTCGCACGGCGTCCCCGAACGGGTTCCGGCGGTCTCCATACCGCTTGGTTAAGTAGCTGTATGCGTTCTCGCTTTCGGCCTCCCGTCTCTATATGTTATCTTTCCTTAACTTCTATATACATTATATACTATTATAAATTAAAAATCAATATTTTTTAAAGAATAATTACATGATTTAGATGCTATAATTAATTAGAAGTGATAGAGAAGAGAAAAGGAAGAAGCAGGAGCAGAGAGTGGGCGCAAAAAAGCCCCCCTACCGCAACGTCCGCGGTGGGGGTGCTTCTGCCTTATGGGGTGATCATGCTCCGGCGATGAATTCGTCAATACGGCCTTCCCACATGTTCATGCCGTCCACCGTTTCAACGCGGTATTCGTCAATGTCCCATGCCGGCACGGAAACAGTGTCAATCTCTGTTTCCGTTTTACAGCAGTGCTTCGGGTTTTCGGACCCTATCTCAAGCGTGACCGACTGACTTTCCATTTCTTCGCTCCAATCTTTCAGATCAGCCACGATATTCTGCAACGTCTTTCTTAAGTACCTGACCGCTTTTTCCTTGGAATTAAAGCACTGAACCTCCATTTCATTGTCCGCTAATTCCTTGGAATTATTTATTTCGGTCAACTGAACCATGCTTGTCTGAACCGTAAAAATCGTCATTTCTTTTGCTCCTCTCTGTACGCGTTAAATGTGGTAATCGTAGTACATTTTCCGGCAAATGTAGAATTTGTCTGGCAGATTGTCGCTGTATTCGCTGTAAATGTCGAGGGAATCGTAAGTCGGCAGGAAAAAATCGACGTCGTTTTCGATTGCGTCGACGTCACGCCAACTATCGGAATACCGATCACCTGTTTCGATGTCATCGGCGTATCTGCGATAAGCCTTTGCTTTCCAGTTCCGGCATTTCTGACGATTTTCTTCTGAAATTGTAACGAGCAGGTTATTTTCGTCTTTATCTTCTATAGTGAGATACTGAAAGAATTTCAAATCATCGGCACGGATATTTCCCCCGGTAACTAAATCTGCGTAGTCTGCGCCGTCAATGGCTTCGGCAATTTCGTAATCTTCCCAATCCAGAAGATCATTCCATTCTTCGGGATTTAATGGTTTCGGACTGGCGATCAATAGTGTATCGTGCATAGCGAACTCCTTTCGATTTACAATCATCTTTTCTTAACTTCTATATTAATTATATACTAATATCAATTAACAAACAATAGTTATTAATTAATATCGATATAATTTAGGTATTACAATTGATGTAAAATAATTGAAACGTAAAAGAAAGAGAAAGAGGAAATGAGTGGGCGCTCACCAAGAGACTTCGCCATAAAAGCAAAAACTGCGGAGTGCCGTAGCACTCCGCAGCGGGATTTCTGTTTTCAAAAGAGGTCTGAGTGTGTTCCAGTTCGGAAAAGAAACAATTCCAGTTCATCTTCGTCAATACGATATATCAGCAACCAATCTGGTTTTATGTGGCATTCTCGAAAGCCGTCATAGTTTCCAGAAAGTTTATGGTCGTGATATTTTGGTGCGAGCGTTTTCTGTTCTGCAAGCATATTGACTATGGGACTTAATTCTGTTAAGTCAAATCCTCGCTTTCTGGCACTTTTTAAGTCTCTTTTGAATTGCCGTGATAGAAGGATGTTAAGCATTTTCTTCTTGGTCTAAGTCATTTAAGATTTCTTCGAACGAATTGTATTTTTTATATCGTTCTGGATGTTCTTTCATTTCTTTATATTCGGCGAGTGCCGATTGGGTTGTTGCATTTGGCTCCATACGCTTCACCTCAAATGGGATTCCGTTGTAATTTACTGCGCTTTTTAAGAACATGTTGATAGCGGTTGACATATTTAAACCAAGGTCTTTGAAAAGGTCTTCCGCATTTTTCTTTAAATCTGCGTCTACACGTACATTGATATTTGTAGTTGCCATAATATTCACCTCTTTATATTTCATTATAATTGTATGATATTATGTGCACATTATCAATACAATATGCAGATTTATATCAAAGAATTCAACACAACGCTTCTATATGTTAGATTAATTTCCCGTTACCGCTCTGTGTTGATCCCAGTGTTCTCTTTCCATTTTACAGAGTTAGTTCCAGTCTTTCTTGGTTTCTCGTTTCGTTGCTCTGTGCGCGTGAGGACGGGTACAATTGAGGCAGAAGATTTTATATCCTTCTTCAGTTTCCTTAATTATCGGCTTGGAGCCGCACATACATCTATACAATGGTTTTATCTCTCCTTTTTGGTTGATTGTAAATTGAAGTTGGACAACTAGTAAAATTTTGGCTACTTAAAATTCGTAATGAGTCCACATGCTGATTATTTTCACCTTTTTTTCTGACTCTATGACCTGATAGACGAGTCGATGCCTTATATTAATTCGCCTTGAATAAGCACCTGCAAAATCACCTAATAATTTTTCATAGGGTGGTGGATTTTGATAAGGATTATCCTTTAGTAATTTAATAAGGTTACGAGTTATATCAGCGAGCCCTGCAGACTTTAATTTTGGAATGTCCTTTACCGCTTTTTTGGTGTAAACGATATCGTACATTACCACTTAACCTCGGATTCTGGAACGCAATCCTCAGTTGGGGTATTCATACCCTCTATGATTTTTTCCCGCATATTCGGGTTAGAAGACAAATACAGGGTTTCTACATAACTATTATATTCGTCTTCACTTAATACAACCGCATTTCCAGCTTTGGTATTAATATGAATTGGCTCGTTATATTTAATTGCTTGCTCCAGCATATGAAATAGATTTTTCCGAAAATTAGTAACAGATGTATGAATCATATTCAGCCCTCCTTTACGTACATTATAATGTACATAATTATACTCGTCAACCAGATATTTGCGGCAAATTTGTGGGATGATCTAGATTCTCATAGTCTAAAAAAATTGAATATATTGAACTAGTTTAGTGCTTGTTCTAAAAAAGAAGCAATAATAAGACTAAGAGCAGAGCGAACTACTTGGCAACAAGTTTGCCAGCTGGAAAATAGGTTTGTCTTTTTCAGAGCACTTCATGATGATCTAAAGTTGACAGATTGGTGTTTGTGTAGAATGTAATAGGTCTGTCTGTAAGGTGCCATGTCTCATGGCTATCATAAGCCCTCTGGCAGCGTCAGCAGAAAAACTCACTCCCGGTGTAGTAGTTACAATAACCTGATAGTCCCCATCTTTGATTAAGTTGTCATATAGCTTTACAATAACCCAGTGTTTAATATTGTTTTGTTTTTCTTTTAAATAAGAGTGCAGAGCTACCTCCGCATGGTGAAGGTTTAGCCGAAGTTCATCATTGATTCTTATCTCCCAGATTTCTTTACTGCTAAACGAGATTCCTGTATACATATACCATTCATCTGGAGGGGCACCGAAATATTCACCGGTGTGTTTTGGCTCCAGATTAAATACAAAGTGAAAAATCGGGCGGCGGTTATCTCCGACTGGGAGTCGAAGTTCCATTGTGTCGACAAATATGGAAATGAAAGTTTCTTTTTCAGAAAGCTCCGTACCATAATCGAAGCCAGGATGATCTTTCGTATATTTCATTAGCCAATTTCCCCTTTTTAATATTTCATTTCACGCGAAACGGACAGCGCATAATGGATTGCATTATTACGAATACCCTTGTATTCCTGACCGTTGTTCAGCATAGAATCCAGTTCATAGATCAGATGCTTATATTTGTTTTTTCGATGTGACCCGTCATAGATATTAACCATGATAAGATCAGACAGCGCGATTAAATAGCCTGATGTAAGATCATTGTATATGTTACCGTGTCGTGCGGTATCTCCAAAGTATTCAGCGAGTGCTAAGAAAAATACTTCAGTGTCCAATTCGTCTGCTGTTTTCAGCCAATCCAGCTCTGAAAATTTCATAATATTCACCTATGTAATCGGGTGCCCCGGTTGGGGCACCCTGTTCTATTATTAGAGATTGATCTCATGCGAATCTTTAACATCATAGACTTTAAATTTATTATCAGGAATCTTTTCTTCAGGATCATAGTCTACATCGTTGAAACGTTCATCATTAAGGAAGTTCTTAAGCTCTTTCTTTGTCATTTTTTCAGCATTGGGAACTTCAACGGTGGTGCTACAAAATACTCTCCATGTGACTTCATATGTTTTTGTCATAATTCAACTTTCCTTTCTTTACTTTTCCCTAACTTCTATATACATTATATATTAGATTACTTTAATTGTCAATAATTGTTAATTAATTTTAGCATTATTTCAATACAGCAATCAAAGAATAATGATAGAAAAACGTAGAAGCAGAGCGCCACTGCTCACCACCGACCGCCCCTAATTGCCGGGGTTCGGGGTGTCCCCGATATTTCGTTCGCCGATTAAAGATCAAAGAGCAGCGGGTCTCCCGCTGCGACAACCTTATAGCGGGCGCGCGAAAAAGGGCACCCCTGCGGGTGCCCCCTGTTGTTTTCTTGACGGCGGAAATCGAGTTTAATATATCGAAATCAGCCGTTTTTCTCTGTTTTTTGCGTACTAACTACGGATTTTCCGTAGTTAGTATTCTGCTTAGCCCAATTCTACTAAGTCCGTGATCATGACTCCCTCGTCATAGTACAGGCAAATTTCTTCATGCCGAAGTCCGGCGCCCGTGGTGGCGTGAACGCACGTTGTCCCGTAGCGCTCCATATCGGCAGTTGTGTAATCAGAAACATCACTTACGCAAGTTGCCATATGGGGCTTATAGGCGATTTTGCAGAGAATCAGATACGATGTACTGTCACTGCCATTTCGCCAAAATGAGCCGTTGTGCGAATTGTAGCCGTTGGATTTCACGGAACCGTCTTTGCCAACTGCAAAATAGATTCCCTGTCCGAACATACAGTAGGCGCCACTGGCCGAAGTTTTTAAGCCGTTTACCAGAATCGAAAGCACGTTGTTGTTCGTTGTGCCGTGCCATACGGTTTTGATTGTTGCGCTCTTGTCCTCTACGAACTGGTCAAAGCGTGCTTTCTTTTCATCGCTGTAGGAAATGTGGTATACGTTCTTGACGTGTCCAACCAGAGATGCGTCCAGATTCCGCATAACCCGCTGTTTCTGCCAGTCTTTGGCAAGGTGAACATAGATACCCTCATCATGGAACGAATCGGTAGAATCTTTGACGTCCATGGATTCCAGAGCGTCAATCAAGTCCTGTTCACGTTCGATAATGGATTCAAAGTCATCTTCGCTGTTCGCAACGGCAAGCTCGGTTTTTCCGACTTTTCGCGGAACAATCATCATAAGTTTCGCAAGCTGGCGGTTGAAGCCGTTTACGGTCTTACGGTTTTTCAGCTGATACAGATGATATTTTGCATCTTTGATCTGCTGTTTGGTCGGGACATAATTTTTCTCGGAAAGATTTTGATTCAGATAATCGTTAGCATAGCCCGCGAGTTTGGAGAAAAGCTGGTCAGCTACTACGTTACGTTTGCCGTCTTTATCTTTCGGCTTGGATTCCGTTTTTGCGGTGATTTTTTCGCCTTCGTAGTCGGCGGTGGTGTCCTCGTAGCGTTTGGTAATTTTTTCATAGTACAGGGGCCACCAGAAAAAGGACGGGTACGGGTCATTTACTCTACGGCGTCCCCATCTGCCGTTTTCATCTCCGATACGGCCATATTCGGCCCAAATGTCGCCGGACTCCTCGGTCATTTCGTAGAACTTATAATTGTTGGCTGTTTCGCCTGTTGTTTTGTCCTCGGTGAAGTTGACGCACGTAAGTACGGTTTTTTTGTGGTTGTTGTTCCATGTGTGATTCTGAAAGCCCTCGCTTTCATCTTGAACGCAATGCGGGGACGGCTTTCTGTTTCCGTCCTTGTCAACGAACGTACCACGCTTGATAACATGGATAACGGACGTGTCACCGTTAAGCCCTAATACAAGGTTGTTCGGGAACGTACTCATGGACTCGATGTACCGACAGCCCACCTTATAGGCGTCCTCGGCGTTGCTGATGGTCGGAAAACTTACGGCGGTCATGTTATCGTGGCAAACGGTCAACATAGTCATTATCCTTTCTCTATCACTTGTATTGTGCTTTTCCTTAACTTCTATATACATTATATACGATAATACTTTAAAAGTCAATATTTATTATTTAATTTTAATGGTATTTAGGTAGTACAATTAAAGGAAAATGATAGAAAAAGAAAGGTTGAAGTGAGCAGTGGCTCATGGCAGACTTGGCCCTATTTGCGGGGGTTCGGGGTGCCCCCGAGATGTCTTCCGCCGATATAGAATCAAAGAGCAGCGGGTACCTAGCAGGTACCCGCTGCGACAACCTTATATATGGCGCCCGGCGCAAAAAAGCCCCCGCTGACACAGCGGGAGCGGTTGTTATAGGTTATTTTTGAGGAGGAGCGTATAGCTTTTAACATCGTATTCTCCCTCCGGCAGGATTTTTACGAGACCTGAGACGATAAATCCTGCTCGCTGGCCGTTTTGGTTCTTTACTTCAACCTGGCGCAGCAGGTAGTTTCCGTTGCGCAGTGGGTCCACTTCGTCCCCTTGTTCTTTGATGTACGCGGTGAGCGTCTGGTCTGCGGCATCCAGATAATCATGATGACCAAATTTAACGGGCTGGTCGTCGAGCGGACACGGGCGGCGGTCCAGGTTCTTTACGCCGAAAAAATCAAGCATCAGCGGGCTGTTCGAGTTGTGCATACCGTAGCCGACGTGATTTTCAGCATTGTCAACGGTGTTGAGATAGTCAATCATTTCCAGGAAGACCCTGTTTTTGAGCATTCCGTCTCCCGTAACGTTATGCCAGCGCGCAAGCGTAATATACGTGTGGTAGTAGTCCGTGAACTGTTCTGCGTTTTTCGTCATTTCTTCGTTGATCAGTTTTACCGTGCGAACCGGGTCGGTAAACCCGCGCATGGTGGTAAACTGATCGTCGTGGGCCTGGTCGCGGTACCAAATCCAGTAACATTTTGACCTTGTGAACAGTTCCGGCCGGACACATCCTATATGCATTGATTTTGTAGCGTATATTTTGTTGGGTTCCATGCTTTGCAGGTCAATTCCGTTATTCATTATTTTTGCCTCCTGTTGCCTTTGCGACAACGTAAAACAGTGTTGGTTCTGTGCTCTGGCCATTGCATAGGATTTTGCCTATGGTTGAGCGCATTTGACTAACTTTGTTCTGCTGTTCGCAATGCCGTATGTAGCGGAGTGTCCAGATGTCGCAATTTTTGATTTGATTCTTGTTTAGGTAATGTCGGATTTTTTCGTCCAGTTCTTCTTCCGTGGTTCCAACGGGGGATCCTTTGATTTCCTGGTCAATGCAGTCCAATACAAATTTGTGGTAATCCCCCGTCTGGAAGTAGTTCCAGCTTTCATCCCATCCGCAGGTAATGCGGTTGGAACGGTAGATTTCCTGGCCTTTCTGGTCGGTAAGCGTCGTGTCCGTCCAGTAAATGGCCGGGTGGTCCGGGGCCGCCGTGTGGTCGGCGTAAAACTTGTTGTTCGCCCGGTGCATGTAATCGGTTGCCGTCTCCAGACTGCACCGGGCCGGCAGAATGGTGCGTTGTAAGCATACTTGATATTCCAATTTCTTCTCTCCTCTGATACAGGTATCAGTACTCTTCTTGTATAAAAACAGTTTTGAAAACGGGTTTGCCGTCCCATGCACTGCGGATCATGGTATACGCTTTTAAGTGCCGGCAGTACAGAAGTACGCGGCGGCGGGTGTTCGGGTTCCAGAAATACTGTGCGTCAAGAAGTGTGGTCTTGTAGCCGAACTCTTTATAATCTTCCGGTTTCATGTCTGCGATCTTTCCGTTGGCCCCCGGCATAATGATCGTGTTCTGCGGGATCTCAAACCCGTAGGGATTCTGGCGGTCCAGGAGTGTGTAAGACATCAGATCGCGGTTATTCTTCAGGTCGGAGCAACGGTAGGCTTCCAGAAGGGTGTCCCCTGTTTTATCGCCTGCATTTCTCTGTACACTGTATGTTAAAATCCGAAGGCTTTGCTCCGGCGCGGTCTGGTCAAAGTGCTTTATTGCTTTGCGCATTTCCCGCAGAAACTTTTGTCCCTGCTCTTTTTCCAGTTCGCAGCGCGTGAGTTTTATCTCGGCGTTTCGTAAGTGCTCGGATATCAGGTATGATTTCCCGGCGGGGGCGTAAAATTCGTTGGTTTCCGGGTGGTACCATTCTGTGCTGTAACGCTTCCCGGAGGGAAGCCAGGTGTTTAAGTTTTTCATACTATTTACTTCTTTCTTTTTTCAATTGGTTCCGGCAGCAGGCCGCTTACGAATAGCATGGTTAAAAGACTGATTCCTGCGATGGTAAGCAGAATAATTCCTGTAAGCCGGTGAAACGGCAGCAAGGTGTTTCCCAAGACTAAGATCACCAACAGCAGGATGATGGTTACAGTAGTTCTGTCCGGGCGGAATCGAATCGGCACAAGACCGCACTCACGGAGTCCGCGGTTTAGCTTCAGGACGGACGAATTGGGAGTAAGGTTCTTGTCATACGTCCGGATGAAGTCACGCACGGTTTCCTTCCGCATTGGCTTGCCGGTTCTCTGTTCCCGAAGATGGACGTCCAATACATCTTTGACTTTTCGCATTGTTTTTCACCTTTTTAAAAACATCTGCCCCGATCTCGGGGTCAAAAAATAGCAATAACGTCGGAATACGCTCCGTGTGCACCATCGCCGGGTTTTCCGGCTGTGCACGGAGCCGGAAGCCCCGGGCGATGGCGTGCTCGACACTACGGCCCTTATAATACAGTTTGTCGTTTAAAGTCACTTGATAATACACGATTTGATTTCACCTGCAATGTCGTCCGCGCATACGGCAAGCACGCCCAGCGTTCCCAGAATGGACGGGTCTGCCGTCCGATATCTGGTGAATGTCCGGTATTTACTTAAAAAGTAAAGCCCTGCCAGGCCTACCAGGGCGACCGCCCAGGGGATTGGCACGGTGCCGTAGAGTGCGAACAGATTGTTGAAAAAGTGGGCGAGAACGCCCGCCCAGATATTGCCAGTCGTCAAGGCGATGTAGCCTAAGACCAGGGCAAAGAAAAATGTGCTGATGCTCTGCACCGGATTTCGGTGGCAGAGCGAAAAGAGCACGGCCTGCGCAATCAATGCGAACCGGTCCCCGAATCGGCGAAGATACGTAAGTATGACCCCGCGGTACACAATTTCCTCCATGATTGGGGTTGCAATGGCATAGACAAGGATCATGGACCCTATGTACTGCGTGCCGTGCGCCTGTACGTAGTTGGAATACTGAAAATACGGGGTGATCACGCTCATCAGTGCCGCAATTACGGGGACCATGCCGAAGCCGAAGGCAAGGCCCGGGACAAAGGTTGCCCCGGATGCCCTGTTCTGGTTGACCCGGAGGCATAGCGCCTGCGCAAAGAGATAGAACGGCAGAAATATCGTTACCAGGGTGAACCAGAACTGGAAGCTGTATGGATTCGGATCACTTGGCGTGATACTAGACATCAGGCGCTGTGCCGCAAGGGATACGGCAAGCGTTACGCCGAAGGCTGCGTTTCCGCGGGTATAGGTTCTTTGTTTAACGTGTTGTTCCATACGGCGTCCATCAGCTCTTTCTGTGCGGTGTAACATTCGAGATACAGCATACGTTTGCCGTCTGCGTAGGCCCGAATGTAATAGCCCTTGTTTTCAAAAATAAATTCAGCTTTGTCTTTTCCGTATGCGTGGATCGTTTCTTTGAAATCCTTCTGTCCCTGTTTTTTGAGGAACCGGACTTCATTTTCTGCGGTGCTGTGCGCCGCGAGCATGGCGTTTTCCTCGCTGTCGTATTCGTAATACGTGATGGCCGCTGCATAGCCGCCGCCCTTTTTCGCAGGTTCTCCGACTGCGGATTCCTGGAACTTAACGTGTTCCGGTTTCCCTTCTGTTTTGTTTGTGGTGAGTTTGTTTTCCGCAACAGCGGATTCAAACTTTTCTTTTGACATGGTGCCCTTGGGAACCTTGGTCGGCGTGTCCTGCTTTTGCTTTACAATGGTCTGCGCCGGCTGTTTCTGGCTGTATACGGCCATTCCGACACCGGTTATGATGGTTCCAAGAATGATCAGACAAATTCCGACGATCATAAGGATTCTTCCTTTCTTCTTTTTCATTGTGAATCAGCTCCCGCTACCAGTTCCCGGTTCTGCTGTGCGGCGTCCTGTCTTCCCATTTTTTCCAGCCGGTCGGCGCAGTGGTTTAACTGCTCAACCTGCTGTTTTAAGGTCTTGTAAAACGGGCACTTATGTCCGGTGCACTTTGTCTGCTTGACCAGGGCAATGCAGCCGTTCTTTCTAAAAAACATGCATTCATTCTTCTGCATAATCCTTACTCCTTAGTGCAGGGTTTCCCATTCTTCTCTGGCAATGGCCATGAGAGCGTCCTGCGTTACTTTTTTCTGCTTTAATGCATAGAACATCCGCATTTCTACGGTGTCCTGGCACAACAGATAATTGATTACTACGGGGTGTGTCTGCCCCATGCGGTAGAGCCGGGCGTTTGCCTGCTGGTACTGCTCCAGTGACCAGGTAAGGTCGAACCATACAATGGTGTGCCCGCCCGCCTGCAGGTTCAGCCCGTATCCAACGGATTTGGGATGCGCCAGCAAAAGCGGGATCTCACCCCGGTTCCAACGTCTGACGTCGGCGTCGGTCTTTAGATACTGCGCTTTGGGGAATACCTTTTTAATGCCTTCTGCGTCCGCCTTGAAGTTGTAGAACACAAGTATTGGCGTGTTGGTAGCATCCACGATTTCCTTCAGGCGGTCGATCTTTTCATGGTGGATTTGGTGCACGTGGTGATCTTCATCGTAGATGAATCCACTGGAAATTTGCAGCAGCTTGCTAACCAGAACGGCGGCGTTGGCCGCGGTAATCATGTCGGCGCCGTCCTCCGTGTTAAATACATAGGTCTTCTTTAACTCGCGGTACTGCTCCATCGTTTCTTCTGACAGCAGGATCTCTTCGATGTTTTGTGTAAGCGGCGGGAGTTCCAGGTAATCTTTGGTCTGCATACAAAGGGCTGTGTCCTGAATTTTATGCTTGATAACTTCTCCCTGCTTCGGCTTGATGCAGTACTCGACAAAATTGTAGTGCGCAATGGAATAGAAGTATTCCTGCCGGTATTTGGTAATGGAAGTTCCCAGCGTTTTTCCGCCGTCGATCAAGTACATCTCCGCCCAGAGATCCATGTATCCGTTGCCAATTGGGGTTCCGGTGAGTCCTACGACCCGCTTCATTTGCGGGCGATAGTGCTTCAGGGCACGGAACCGCTTTGACTTGGAGGACTTGAACGACGAGAGCTCGTCCAGAACTACCATGTCAAATGGCCACGGATGGCGGCCTATCTGTTCGGTCAGCCATAAAACGTTTTCACGGTTGATGACGTAGATGTCGGCCTTTTTTCGTAATGCCTGCTCCCGCTGGTACCGATTGCCCAATACCAGGGAAAAGGTCAAGTCCTGCAGATGATCCCATTTGGCGCCCTCCTGTGCCCAAGTGGACTCGGCTACCTTTTTCGGCGCAACAATAAGAACCCGGTTTACGCGTCCTTTCTTGATGAGCCAATCAGCGGCGGTCAAAGTGACCACCGTTTTGCCGAGACCCATTTCCATGAACAGGGCGGAGTATGGCTTGTCGATGATCCACCGCATGGCCTTGATCTGATACTGCTTCGGGACAAATGTTTCCATGATTTATCGACTCTCGACCAGAATGAATCCGTCCCACGGATCGTCAAACTGCGTGTACAGGATCTTCCGGTCATGGATATCCGGGTTCAGATAGGCATAGGCCATTCCGTCAAAGAGCAGGTTTTCCCGGTCGCCGCCCTCAATCGGCGCGCCGTCAAAAGTCGGAACGGCACCGATCAAGGTGTACCCTTTCAGAAGTTCTTCAATTTCAACAGCTTTGATATGGCGGGCCACAATAGTGTCGCCCAGAAGGTCTACGGTAGGCTTGCCGTCTACACACACTTCTTCTCCGTCGAACATGATGGTGGTTTTGTTGAATTTATCCATGGCTGATTTCTCCTTTTCGTAGTCTGCGAAAATGCGGTTGATCTTTTCTTCGGAATCTACGCATCCGTAGACTCGGAATCCCAGATTTCTTAGCTTTTTCTGCTGCGCGATCTGCAGTTTCCTCGGCACTTTGCCCGGGGCCTTCATCTCGGCGAAACAGATATATCCCCCCGGTAGAAAGATGATACGGTCGGGCATACCGCTCTGCCCCGGGGACACAAACTTTGGTGCCCATCCGCCGCAGGCTTTCGCCTTACGTACCAGCTTCTGTTCGAGATTGCGTTCGTTTGTCGGCATGATGGTTTTACTCCTTTGTTCTGCGGTAGACTCTCTGCCAACCGTATTGGGTCTTTTCCTTTTCGTCGCCCGGTTCCCAGTGCAGTCGTTTCAGCATAGCCGCAATCTGCTGGCTCTGGCGTTTTTCGCGGTTGCTTTCCTTTTCCTGGAAGCAGACTTGCCAAATTTCCGAAATTGTGATCTCTGTTCGTGCGACCGAACCATTTTGGTCGCTGTCGTCTTTGAAATTGGTAACATAGGATCTTTGTTCGGGGACACTCAAGCGGCTCCAATTGGAAGGAAGCGGTATTTCCAGATAATTCTGAAGAAAACCTTCGCGGTCGTCGCTTTCCAGAGCCTGCAGCTGCCATTCCTGCGCTTCCGCCTGAACCTCTTTACTGAGGCAAAGCGGAATGTCGGGGTTGGCTTTATAAAACTCCACGACTTCGGCCCAAATCATATCAATCTCGTACTGTTCCATCCCGATAGGGGATTCTATAGGGTTTGCCGCCCCAGTTACTTTGACTGGCCAATACCGGCGGGAACCGGTGGAGTCGCGGAGATAGGAATCATCGTTCGTGGTACCGATCATGACACACCCGCGGGGGTGGTCGGTTGCGGACGGCGCCCACGGTTCACGGAAGCGGTCGGACGTAGACGTGATGAAGGACTTGGCGGCACTGCTCTCGACCTTGTTCATGCCTTTCAGTTCGGGCAGCTCGTCGATCCATGTTCCGGCAAGTTTTTCGGCCGCCTTTTTGGTGTCCACCATGTCGGAAAAGTCAAGCGAATCGGAAAACCAGCTGCCCGCAAGTTTCGCGGCAAGCGTTGATTTTCCAATGCCCTGCGGTCCCTGGAGAATCAGCACGTAATCGAATTTGCATCCGGGTTCGTAGGCACGTTTTACCGCGCCCAAAAGCCATTTCATCGTTGCCTCTTCGGTATATGGGGTGTCCTTTGCACCCAGATAATCGCATAACATCGTTTTTGCACGCGGTATACCGTCCCATTCCGGCAAGCCCTCCAGGTAATCGACAACTGGGTTTACCCATCGTTCATCGGCAGTGTTCAGGATTTTGTCCTCAAAATCTGCTTTTTTAAATTCCACCTGGTATTTTTGTTCTACATATTCCATCGCCCGCACGGTGTCTCGTTTGTCCCAGGAGCGCGGCGTTTTGCTTTTCCGCCACGGACAGTTGCCGTTGACCTCTACCTGAATGGCGAGAACGTTGTATCGGACGTTAATGAAAGCGTCGTCATGCCGTAGAATTTCGGACAGATTTCTTCGCGTGCTTTTTAATTGCAGGGTTTTGCTGTCATATTCGAGATTTTCCATCCAGTCCTGGCTTTCGGGAAGCCGGTCTTCGGCTGTTTCTCCCGCCGGTTCTGTGGGTTCTGTGTTTGTATATTGCTGAAGGTCCCGGACGGCGAAATTTACCATCTTCTGGTAGCTCTGCGGCCCGGTTCCGAATTTATGAATTTGGACCAGTTCAAATGCGCTGTGAATGTGCCCGTCACCTGCCGGGTCGGACTGATGGAAGGAATAGGCCCATAGGCCGTTGTCGTAGATAACCAGTCCGCCGCTGGAGTCCGCCTCGGCGTAAGTCCAGCGGTCGTCACTGTCCGTGGGGAGATATTTGTCACTGAGAAACTGTTCAATGGCTTCCTGAATCGTGTACTGAGAACAGAATTTCTGGCTGACACTGGAATCTCCGCGCGGATCTTTTCGGTGTACGTGGTCTCCCGGCTTGGGGACATGTCGCTCGTTGAAACTTCGGGGCCATTCTTCTACATTTCTCCAGTCGTCGTATTGATTCAGAACGTCGTCGGCGTTCAGAATTTTTCCATCTTTGCAGTGGTAAAAGTAATCGCCGTCGGAAGCTGCGCTCGGCCAATACATGCACTGTGCGACCCGGAAAGACGCTTTATCAATCGCACTCATCAGTTTCCAGTCGGCCGCGGTTTTCCGAGCGACCGCTTCAAATTCTGCGGCCGTGACAGTTCGATTTATGGGGATCAGAACGCGAATTCGCGGTTTTTCGCTGGTGTGTGAATGCGTAGAATACATGCCCAGTTTGTACGGGCTTTCTTTCAGCCGTTCAATAATGCCGTTGGTACATTCGTCGAGGTCAAAAGTGAGCATGGACCGGAATTCGACGTTTTCTGCTTTTCTGCGGCCGTCGTGCTCCAGTTTGCCGCCCATGAAGGCTCCGACGTTTTTGGCTTTTGCTTTCTGCTTTTTCGTCATTCCCTGATACTGTTTGAATGTTTCAGGGGTTCGGATCGGATGCTCCATGCGCTGGCATAAATACTCCCAGGAGACATCTTTATTTTTCCAATTGGTGTCTTCTACACCTTTTCCCTCTGCGATAAACATGATTTAGTCTTTCCTGTAAAATTCACAGACGTAAGTGTCTCCCTTTAACGGCAATTCCTGCGGTTTTTCCTTTTGCGGAAAGCTCCACGTTACCGGTTCTGCCATTACACTGTCTACAATTTGACGGTTTTTTTCTCTTTCTGCTTTTGTCGTTCCCTTTTGGTCAATGATCATCTCATCGTGGATATGAAATACGATTCGATGCCCTTTGGCTTCCAGAGTTTTCATCTTTACTCCGAGGATGTCGCGGGCAGTCGCCTGTACGATGTTCTCCGTGATTTTTCCTCCGTAGGTTTCGATTTTCTGCCATTTTCTTTTTGTCTGATCGGTTCCCATAAAACTCAGAGTGGTTCGAGTGGTGTTTTCATCAATCTGTTCATTCTTTGCGTCCCAGTACCAGATTTCCCGTCCGGATGGCAGCGTAATTTTCAGAATGACTTTTTCTTTCTGGTATGGAAGCTTGATTTTTTCTGCCCAAAATGTCACGTCAATCGGGTAGGTTTCCCGATCTTCAGGGGCTTCTCTTTGCCGTTTCCAGTTGTTTTCAAAATCTTTCAGGGTTCCGAGTTTCACTTCTTCAATGCGGTAGAATCGGTCGTCTGAAAATCCTTCCGGAAAAGCAGCGTCGATCTTTTTTCCGTTTACAGCGGTTTTGCTGATGGCTTTTTTTGCTTCCGTTTCGTAAATTTTCCAGTGTTCCTGGATTCGCGGAGAACGGGCGCGCCATGCGGTAACGATCTCTTGATATTTGGCGTCATCATTAATAACGTGATTAAAGTCCATCTTTTTCATTGCGCCGACACCGCCGCCGTATCCGCAATTGTGGACGATGCGTCCCTGTACACAGAACCGGTGATTCGGTCCGCAATTTTTGATATCAAATACACGGACGCTTCTGCCGGTGAGCGGGATGGTCTTCGGGCATTTGTCTTTGTGCCCGCGGAGCAGCCTTAGGTTTTGGCGCGCGGCGCTGATAAACATCACAGGTTTGTCGCGGCCCTCTACAAAAACACGGTGATCCCAGGTCGCGGACAGGTTGTCGTAGGTTATGACGGGCCGTGTTCCCTTGAAGACGACGCCTGCGTGGCGGACATAATGTTCGCCGTCCCAAACGCGGTCGGACTTTTTTACCTGTTCAATCGGGACAAGGCCGCGCTTCGTTTGGACCAATGACCCCTCGGCAATGCACGCGAGTTCCGCGACTTTGCCCTGCGCTCTCAAGTCGCCGTTGACGCCGTTCTTTTCAACCGGTACACCGAACATCTGGGATGCCGACTCGCAGTAGATGTCGCCGCCGTTTTTGAACGTGTCCAGACGCCATTTCGTGCCGGTCATCCATGCGATGACTCGTGCCTCGATGGCGGAGAAGTCGGACACGATAAAAGAGTTTCCATCGGACGGGATAAACCCGGTTCGTACCAGCTGAGACAGGGCGTCGTTGGGCTCGCCCAACTGATGGTCCCGGCAGTAGGCTTCAAAGGCCGAAAAATCAGGGCCGGAGCCGTCCTCTTTTTCCGGAGCGCTTTTTATCAGCGCGCGGATGTTGTCCAGATCGGCGTCATCCATGTGGTTTTTAGTCAAATTCTGCGGCTGCAGGAACTTGCCGGCCCAGCGTCCGGTGCGCGGTGCGCCATAGAAACTAAGGATGCCGCGTGCCCGCGGGTCCTGCGGGGTTGTCATGTCCAGCATGGTCTGAAATTTTTTCAGGGATGCCTTGCCGGTTTCCTGGCGAATTTCCAGTACCCGGCGGACATCGGGATCCAGGTCATCCTGTTCCAACAGGCCTTTTATCTTTGCCTTGTTCAACGATTCCTTGCCGGTGTCTGGGTCCATCAGGTCAATGCCTCTGCCCTTCAGCCACCCGCTTAACTGGGAAACGGAGTTCGGGTTGGAAAGTCCGGTGATTTTTCGTGCTTCGTCCAGCTGTTCCTCTTGTTTCTGTTTGCTGTATCGCACGATCTTGTCCGCGAGTTCCCGGTCCAATGCTACGCCGTAATCATTGATTACTTGATCAACGATCCAGAGTCTACGCTCCTCCCGCTTTGCTTCGTTTGCCCGCGCTTTTTCCTCGGGCGTGCGTTCCGAGGTTTTCGCCGGGCAATATCCGTAGTAAAGCTGAAAAACGATTTTTCGGATGGTCTGTTCGGTTTTAACGTCTTGAACGTTGTATTTTTTGAACGTTTTCCAATCTTCCGCATTTTTCGGGTCGGTTGGGTCGTGATACAGTACTTTTTCGGCATCGTCGGGATCGCTTTTCCGATGTGCTCGCGGGACGCAGAACTTATGGATCAGACGTTGACCTTCCTTCATTTTCTGCTGTTTCTCCGGCAGAAGGACTCCGCCCGCGCTTTTCAGGGAGCGCGGCAGACCGCAATGCGCGGCAAGAATCATGGTGTCGGACCACTGATTCGGCGGCAGCATATATAATGGCCACTTTTCAGGAGAGTAGTCAATTGGCGTGCCAAATATATCAAATTGACCGGAATAAACGTCTTCGTAGGGCGCCCGGCTGTCCTGGAACAAAAGTTCCGGGTGGTATTCATACAGCCACCGGGTTAAGGCAATGCGCTCAAATGAGACGTTCCACGCGGTTTTGATAACGCTTGGGTTGGCGAGTGCTTCCCAGAATCGTTTATGTTGCCGGATGAAGTCCGGCGACTTCTTTTCTTTGCGGGAGAATTTTGTAAAGTCAATCGTTTTGTACTCCTGCTCGTCGCTGAATTTGTAGGTTGCAAGAAGAATGTCAAAAGTGGGGGCCGCACAATACCTGTACGACCCGATCTTTTGAATTTTTGCGTCCGATTTTGTTTCCAGGTCGATTCCCAGTTCGACCTTTTTAGAACGGGTAGTCGTCGTCATTGGTCGAGTCTCCTGCGTACTCTTCAACACGGGCTTTCTTTGCCTCTGCGTTGTCATCGTCGTCGTCAATCACGTCAACTTCCGGGCGAATGTCGTCGGTTCCGGCCTCTTTGAACCACTCGTCGTATGCCGAATCGTAGTTGATGGCCGGGCCACCACCCAGACGCGGGCCGTCGCCGGTTTTGAGGACGGAATCAAGCTGGCAGCGAATGCCGGCGTTTCCTGCAAAGAGATAAGGATGGAAGCTGAGACCAGCGGCGCACTTCATGCCGGGATAAACGACATTTCCGTCGTCCTCTTCGGTAAGCGGGATGTGGCCGCGTTTCACGTCCATTACAAGTGGCGGCTGCATGGCGTTTTTGCCTTTGATGTAATATTTACCGCGGTACTCTGGATACTTGACCGTATCTTTTTCCGTGTCACCATCGTGGAGTGGAAGATAGATGTTGCCCGGGGTACGTCCGTTCCAGTTTCGGGCCTCGCCTTCTTTTTTCGCGGTCTCAATGGCTTTCTTAATTGCATTGAGAGCGGTCTCATCATTTTTGTCGATGAGGAAGGCCGCATCGTAGCAATCGTTTCCACCGTAGGTGTCCTTCTCAAAGAGATGTGCGAATGACATGGTTACTCCATCAAGAATTACTGCATTTCCGTTTGCTTTGGTTTTGTTACTCATAATTTTTTGATCCTTTCTAATTTTTTTAATTTGTATAGGTAATCCGGAGTTTATCCGGGGATTTAACAATGTAAGGGCGAACTTTTTCAAAATCTTCATCAGTAAGTTTTTTGCGCGCCTGTTTGACGGTCATTCGCTTTCCTTTGTCATCCAGAAGTGAGACGCCCGATTCATTCACATTCGGTGCCCATCGCTCCGGGGAAGTGCGTTTGACCAGCTTCAGGCCGGGAATGATTTCTTCTCCATCGGCAAGGTAGTCGATGGCGGCTTCCTCCAGGGCATTCAAATAGCGTTCAATGGAGTGCTTGTATGGGAGAATTTTTTTGATCTCTTCTTTTTTGATGGAAAGGTCGTCCAAATTTTCTTCAACCGGAACGTCCTGCTCTTTGGCTATTTTGGCCACGCGTTCCGCATAGGTCTTTTCCAGCGGGCACACACCAGCCTTTGCGGCCTTGCAGTACTTGCACCATTTTCCCGCCGTGAAATATCTCAGGTTGCCGGTCGGTTCGCGGTAGGCGATGCTTGCCGCCGGTTTCAAAACGTTTTCGCCCCATTCCAGCAGGTCCTCTGTCCTCCAGGTATCGGTTTCGACATAGTCAATGCGTGGCTGGAAAATGGACAGTTTGACGGTTTTCAGTTCGTCTCCAAACACCAGGTAGTCGCTGAGCAATCCCAGCGCATAGATCATGAGCTGTTCGTTCCTAACGGCGGGGACTTTAACCTGGCCATATTTGAAGTCCACGAGATGAACGGTTTCATTTTCAAAGTCGACCATGGAGAGGTCGCACGTTCCCATTCCATCCGGGACCCAGTCTTTCAGTCGCATAGGGCGTTCGGTCTCAATCAGTGCTTTTTGCGGGACAACCGATTTTACCCAATCGACGTACTTTGATGTGTTTTCTTTGATTTCATCAAAAGAGCCCTTGACTTCCTTGGCACTCGCATAGAATCGGTTGATTGCGTCTTTCACGTCTTCACATTCCCGCTTGTTAAAAGGCTTTCGCATGACTTCATGCTGGATTTTGATCTCCGCCATGCGATGTGCAAGACTTCCCTCAGTCGCGTATTCACTCTGCGGCGGGTTTGAGAGCGCCTGTTCCAGTGCCACGGAACCGGGGCAGTTCATCCAGCGTTTGGCAGCGCTCGGCGAGAGCTTTCCGTGTTTAATCGGCGGCATTTTGGCTAATCAACTCCTCTTTCAAGATTAGGTAAGTGCGTTTCACGTCCGCGTAGGCCCTGCTCCACTTGTCCTTTGGGACAGAGGGCAGTGATCTTACGTTGTACTTTGTTCTCAAAATATTTTCGATTCTTTTTTTCAGCTCTCGTCTTGCGGGGTCTCCCGCGATGTCATAAACATCATCGCTCATGCTTCTCATGCGCTCTGTGAAGTCCGAAACGCTCCATTTTGCAATTTCCTCTGCCGGTGGCTCCAGTGGGTCAACACCCTCCGGGATGTCCGGCAGGCCGTCATTCTGCGGTTCTTGTGGTTCCGCAGCTTTCGGTTTCGGCCCCGGTTCCTTGGCTTCAACAGGCTTTGGTTCTGGCTCCTTGGCTTTAACGGGCTTTGGCTCCGGTTCCTTGGCTTTAACGGGCTTTGGTTCGGGTTCCTTAGCTTCAATCGGCTTCGGTTCCTTAGCTTCAACGGGCTTTGATTCCGGTTCTTTAGTCTCAATTGGTTCCGGTTCCTTAGTTTCAACCGGTTTTGATTCCGGTTCCTTAGTTTCAACTGGCTCCGGTTCCGGTTCCTTAGTTTCAACTGGCTCCAGTTCCGGCTTTTTCGGCTCAACATCTACTGCGTTGCGCTCGTCGCGGAAGTCTTTAACCGGCTGACTAAGCATTTTAAAAAGGCCATCATAGAAAAGGCCGGAATCCTCGCTGTCTGCGCGGATGTTGATTAGGTTGCCGTTGTTTTGTTTAATTTCAATCTCTGTCATTTTTTGCTTGCTCCTTATCACCTAGGTTTACGAAAAGCGCGGTGAGTGCGCCGCTGATGAGTATTCCAACAATGATTCCGGCAGCTCCGCTCTTGTCGGGGTCCGCCGACAGGAAGATTACAAGAGCAATCATGCTGATGATTGCGAGTGCTTTAAAGAATTTCTCCCTCATTTCTGCTTCTCCCCTGTTTCAATCGCACAAGAAATGCGCGATGTTAATTTTGCTGTACCGTTTGGCTTTATTGCGCCGGACGACTTCTTTCGTGCGTTCCTGCGTTAATCCCAGGAAGGTCGCCGTTTCCTTGAGAGTCAAGGTCTCACGGTTCGGGAAGGCTTCATCCAGGCGTTCAAGCTCTTCTCTGATGTTATCTTTCATCTTTGTTCTTGTATTAATATCTTATGTTTAGCTATCAGTATACTTAATTGGCAAAAAAAATATCGTCGAACTCTTTATTTGTTAAGTGCAGCATGTTCCTTAACATTGCGAGCTCAGTCAATTTGAATTGCGTTTTACCCGTTATTTTGTTTTCAAGTGATGAACGCGTAATACCTAAAACATCTGAAACAAAAGAATATGTGAATCTGCGTTCCGCAATTTTATTCCTTAACGCACTCTCGTCTACCACAGCTTCCGACCTCCTTTTCGTTTGTGTTGACTATAGTATACTTCATGTTTATTTATTAGTCAACATATTTGCCAAATAATTTCTTTTTAACTTTAGCATTATTTTTTTAAATGTTTATAAAAAAATATACATTTGCCCGTTGTAATTATTTCTAATTATAGTATGATATTTATATAGGTAGTATATTATATTTATTTAGAAAATCTTTTTTGTCATTTATTGTGAGGTGTATGTATATGTCTACGACGGGTGAGCGAATTCGGCTGCGTCGCGAAGAACTTGGCTGGACACAGGAAGAATTGGCTAAACGCCTCGGCTATAAAACTCGCGGTGCCATTTCCCATATAGAAAATGACCACACCAATTTATCTTCTAAAAAGATAAAAGAAATCGCGGACGTATTAGGTGTAACACCGGATTATCTGTTGTTTGACAAAGATGATTTTCATAATTCAGAGGGATATCGGGATAGAATGTTTGAAAAGTATCGCACCCTCTTTGATTTAGTGGAAGATGCTACCCCTGAAGAATTAAAAGAAGTTGAGCGCGTCGTAAAGGCTATTCTTAATCGTGACGACGGTAGCTCAAATTAATTAGCTTTTACGCACGTATTAAATACAGAAAGGAGGCTCTTTATGACACTCGGAGAAAAAATTAAAGTAAGACGTCTTGAACTCGGTATGTCTCAGCTTGACTTAGCTAAAAAGCTTGGTTACAAAAATACTTCTTCTGTTTCCAGAGCGGAAGCGAATGAGGTTGACCTTCCCAGAACCCGAATCATTGAATACGCAAATGCTCTTGAGACCACTCCCGCCTTTCTCATGGGCTTTACAGAGGATGTGGATTCATCAAAGGAAGATGCCGGCAGTATCTACGCCCAGTATCTCAAAAATGTTCCCGTTGAAAAATTTGAAGACGGCATGTTCGCACGGTACAATGCTCTTTTTGATCTTGTAAAAGACGCCCCCCCGGAAGAGATGGACCAGATTGAGCAGATTGTCAAGGTTATTGTAAAGGGAAACAAAAAGGATGACTAATATCTTTCTTTTTGCGCCCCATTAGTACTGATATCAGCAGTGCCAAATCTTGGACATCCGCACTTTATTTTATCACTTTTACAAATCTGACTCACGAATCAGAACAAATGTTCTTTTAAAATGGAGGGTACAAAGGAGTTGACGGCAATTGATACATGTGAGATTAGTAGATTTTCCCTACGCTGCGCATGGGGTGACAATCCCCGACAGCAACGGTGATTATGAAGTTTACATCAATGCCCGGCTGTCCCCGGAGCAGCAGCGGAAAGCGCTTCTGCATGAGCTGGGGCATGTTTCCAGTGGGGACAACTATAAAGATATGCCGGGCAGCGAAATAGAGGCCCTGCACCGCTGTGCCGGGTCCCTGGAGGAAGCAGAATCAGAAGGGATTGAGTTCTGCGGCTATATGCCCCTCCCCGCCCAGGAAGAAGGTTTTACAAAGTGAAGAAAAGGAAAGACGGCAGATACCAGAAAAAGATAGAAGTAGAAAAGGACGGAAAAGTCTTCACTAAATGGATATACGGGCGAACAATCGCCGAGTTGAACCGTAAGGAGATGCAGTTCCAGGCCGATGTCGCGAACCGCGACAAGCCAATGTTCTTTGATCTTCGGGATAATTTTTTGAATCATGCTGAAAAGACCAAAGCCTACAACACGTATCGTGTTTATCGTGTCGCTACGATCTGGTGGTCCCGTTATTTTGGCAACATCCGCGCGGATGAGATCACACCACTGATGGTCACCGACGGGCTGGTTGCCATGCGGGACTCCGGGAAGTCGATCAATACTCTTAAGGCTTATTTTTCGGTTTTACAGCAGCTTTATGCCTATGCTAATGTCCTATACAACGGGTTTGCAGACCCAACCCGCGGGGTAGAGATGCCGGCGTCGGTAAAGCCGGCCAAAAAAATTGATTGCCCGCCAAAAGAGGTTCTTCACTATGTCAATGATCATGTAAATGATGAGTTTGGATTCTTTCCCTATCTAATGTTGTATTCCGGTCTGCGCCAGGGGGAAGTTCTTGCCCTTCGCTATGAGGACTGCTCCGGCGGGTTGATTCATGTATCCAAGACCGCTGTTTTCCATACAACGGGTTCTCATGTAACCGCGATACAGGAGCACACAAAAACCAGTGCCGGAATGCGTGAAGTGCCGATCTTTCCGCAATTGGAACCTTATTTATCCGGGAGCAAGACCGGGTACCTCTTCGGCGGAGATCACCCCCTGACGCGGGAGGAGTATAACAATCGCTGGAATCGCTACGTAAAACAATGTGCCAAAGCTTGCGGCGGCTACCATCTGCGGTCCCATCAGCTCCGGCATGCGTTTGCTACCGCCTGTTACAATAATGGGGTCGACGCAAAGGTCTGCGCCGCATGGCTGGGGCACAAAGATATCTCTACAACATTGAATATCTATACAACACTGGATCGGCAGAAACAGGCAGGGGAAGCAAAGAAAATGAAGAGCTTTTTTTGACTATTTTTGACTAATAAAATCCTATATTTTCCTACATAATTCTGTATTATTATGTATTAATAAAAATGGCGTAGATATGTGATAATCACGTAACTACGTCATTTTTCTGTATCGTCAATGAGATAATCTGACATATTTCCTCCAAATAGAGCGCGCCGCAGAATTCCAGCATTCTG
>JBJEKY010000026.1:0-25268 GCA_051878875.1 Lachnospiraceae bacterium
GCTGAGGTGGTAACCCGTTTCAAGGGTAACCTGACTACGCCGGAAACCATCAATGCCTGTGTTGATGAGATGCAGGAAATCAACCGGCTGGTAGGCCTGATCATCAACTATACAGATCTTAATGCCAGTGTGGATTACTGCGATGCCCATCTGCAGGAAGTCAATTCCACCGTACAGATGGTAATTTCCGAGCTTTTCAGCAAGTTAAGTTTTGTTGATAGTGAAATAAGCCGCGCAGAGGAAAGTGTGATCCGTAAAGCCATGGAACAAAGTGAAGATAACCGGTTCTACCTTGATGACATCCTGCGTTACAAACCTTTCCAGTTAGATCCGGAGACCGAGCGTGTCTTAGCTGCACTGTCCCCGGTATTGAACGCACCTTACAACCTGTATAACACCACAAAGCTTGCCGATATCCAGTTTGAGAACTTTGAAGCAAACGGAACCAGCCACCCATTGGGTTACTCTCTGTTTGAAGATCACTACGAATATGAACCGGATACTGAGACCCGTAGGGCTGCTTTTCGTGCTTTTTCTGATAAGATCCGTCAGTACGAGAATTCTACTGCCGCTATTTATCAGACGCACCTGCAACACGAAAAGATCATGTCCAATCTTCGTGGTTATGATTCCGTGTTCGATTATCTGTTGATGGATCAGAAGGTAGACCGTTCCCTTTATGACCGACAGATCGACCTCATCATGGAAAAACTGGCTCCGCATATGAGAAAATATGCCCGCCTGTTAAAAAAGGTCCACAACCTTTCGGAAATGACCTACGCAGACTTAAAGCTTCCTCTGGATCCGGACTATAATCCTACCGTTACCATCGAAGGATCCGAAGATTATATTTCCAAGGCTCTGGCTGTAATGGGTGAGGATTATGTGGAAATGGTACATACCGCTTATAAACAGCGTTGGGTTGATTTTGCCCAGAACAAAGGCAAATCCACCGGCGGTTTCTGTGCAAGCCCATACGGAAAGAATTCCTTTATCCTTCTGTCCTGGCATGAACAGATGTCCGATGTTTTTGTTCTCGCCCATGAATTGGGACATGCCGGACATTTTAAAGCCTGCAACGAGGCTCAGTCCCTGTTCAATACCAACGTATCCAGCTACTTTGTAGAGGCTCCCTCTACCATGAATGAGCTGTTACTTGCTAATTATCTGAAATCTACCAGCAACGATAAACGGTTCACCAGATGGGTTTTATCCAACCTCATCACAAACACCTACTATCATAACTTCGTAACCCATTTGCTGGAGGCTTATTACCAGCGTGAGGTATACCGCATCATTGATGAAGGCGGCAGTATCCAGGCGGAAACCTTAGACCGGATCATGAAAGAAACCCTGACCAAATTCTGGGGAGAGGATGTGGTTCTTACCGACGGAGCAGAACTGACCTGGATGAGACAGCCTCATTATTACATGGGTCTGTACTCCTACACCTACAGTGCAGGACTTACCGTGGCTACACAGGTCAGCAAACGGATTGAAAAAGAGGGCCAGCCGGCTGTCGATGACTGGAAAGAAGTGTTGAAAGCAGGCAGCACCTTAGATCCTGTAGGACTTGCAAAGCTTGCCAAAGTAGACATCACAACTGATGAGCCGCTTCTTGATACTATTGAAACGATCGGCAATATCATAGACGAGATCTGTCGCTTAACGGAGGATCTGGAGAAATAACGTTCCGACAGATATATCATATTCGATAATCCCGCAGGCAGTCCCGCCTGTCAAAAAATATTAGTTTACTGATCAAAAAAGGATGTGCCTTTGCGATTTTGCGTCAGCAACCAGCAAAGCACATCCTTTTTTTGATCTATATAACCATTTACTTCTTGGGAGCCTCACCCTCCGGGAAGATGATCTTATTGACGAAGAAGAATACCACCATGGATACACCACCGTTCAAAACCGTGGTTCCGATGTTATACAGCCAGCTTGGTACGAACAGACCCGCTACTGCAACCCAGATACAGTTGACAGAGTTTACGATACAGGTCACGATACAAAAAGCAATAACATACCACATTGCCTGGTATGCGA
The DNA here is from genome assembly GCA_051878875.1 of Lachnospiraceae bacterium. Lineage (GTDB taxonomy): Bacteria > Bacillota > Clostridia > Lachnospirales > Lachnospiraceae > XBB1006. The sequence goes on from JBJEKY010000026.1 coordinate 2,053, forward strand.
TATTTCCTTTGCTACGGAACACCCAGCCACGCTGTACGAAGAAGTTGATCACTTCTCCCACTACCATGGCCACCATATAAGCACAGAAGTATGGTAATCCTCCATGGGCGGAGTCGTACCCAATGATGTTCCATTTAAAGGTCTCTCCAAACAAGGTGATGTCAATTCCCGGGAATCCGAAATCCACCACCGGCAGGGACTTGAATGCTGCAGGTAAAAACTGCAACAGGAAATATTTAAAAACCGTGATCAGATTGCTGACCAGCACAAACAGTCCGCCTTCCCGAACCCATTTCGCAGCGCCGGGATGAGTCTGTACAAAGTTATTCCAAATCGATGACAATGTTTTCATAATGTTCCTTTCTGTTTCTTACGCGATCATTCCGTACTTTATTTCATTGTGTTTTCCGCATCTTCCAGTTTTTTCATAAATTTGCGGTTCGCGCTCTGATTACGGAAGAAATCTGCGATCAATCTGCCTACACCTCTGAAAAAGTGCCCATTTACTACAAATACCATATCCTCTACCATTTTTTCACTCACCATTCCGCCGGTCATTTTGCCAATGGCACGAAACGGCATATTGTAGATGAACAAAATGTTGAGGTCCGGCTTTCCTTTGGTTTCCGCCTTATTCTTCATTCCGGTAAGGATTTTATAAACCAGACGGGCCGGTGCCGACTTGGCATAATATAACTGACAGATGGCATCGTTCTTGGTAAGTTGTCCCTTCCAGCTTCCATCCGGGATGGAATGACCCAGCAATGCCTCAAACTCTTCATCCGATACGTTTTCAATCTTGCCACTTTCATAGCTTGGAAGACTGCCATAAGGCAGTGGTGCTTCCTGTCCGGCCACCGAAACAGTCGCACTTAATTTCACGTCAGATACGCTGGCTGCAACGATAATTTCGTATTCGCCGCTTTCAACCTCCCAACGGTTTGTTTTCACATTAAAATAACGGAATGCCTTATCATCCAATGCAACAGTAACTTCTTTGCTCTCTCCCGGCTCCAGGAATACCTTGGTAAATCCTTTTAATTCTTTTGCAGGACGGAACAGGCGACCGTTCTTGCAGGATACATAAACCTGTGCCACTTCCGCGCCTTTTATCGAACCGGTGTTGGCAATGGTAAACATAACCTGTTTTTCATCTGCTTTTATATCCGAATAAGCAAACGTGGTGTAGCTTAATCCATAACCAAATGGATAACGCACCGGTACCTTTGCCGTATCATAATAACGATATCCCATATATAAACCTTCGCGGTATTCTGCGGTACGCTCCTTGCTTGGATAGTACGGATACGATGGATTATCGGAAAGCTTCAGAGGCCAGGTCTCGTTTAATTTTCCGCTGGGATTGACAAGACCCAGAATCGCATCTGCCATGGCATTTGCTCCTGCCTGTCCTCCCAGATAACCGTGAATCGCTGCCCGATACTTGTTTCTATCCGGCATTTCAAACGGTGATCCGCCGGAAAGCACCAGTACAACATTTTGATTGGCTTCACAGACTGCCTCAATCAGTGCCTGCTGTGCCTTGCTTACTTCCATGTGAAGGCGGTCCATACCTTCGGACTCTAAGATTTCATCCAGTCCCACACATAAAAGCACGGTTTCTGAAGTTTTTGCCAGGGCTACAGCTTCTTCTATAAGTTTCTGATCCGGTGTTGGTTCTACTCTGGAGAATCCCTTGGCATATCCGGACACGGAAAGTCCCTTTTCTTTTAAAGCGTCCAGTAACGAATCCAGTCTGGTAGGATTCACCATAGAGGATCCTGCTCCCTGATAACGTGGTTTTCCGGCAAAGTCACCGATTACCGCTGTTTTGGTTTCTTTCTTTAATGGTAAAATACCGTCGTTATCAAGAAGTACGATGGATCCGGCGGCACATCTTTCTGCTAACTCATGATGGGCAGCTTCATCAAACGTCTTTGGCGCTTTTAAAACTGCTTCGCTGGTGGATGCTACCACTCTTAGTAGCTCTTCTACCCGCTTGTCGATCTCTTCTTCCGAAACTTCACCAGCCTTCACAGCGTTCAGAAGGCCGATGGCACAATCCGGTCCGGGAGCCGGCATCACAAGGTTACATCCGGCCTTTACACCTTGGGCATGCTCATTATCTGCACCCCAGTCAGTTACTACCACACCGTCAAATCCCCATTCATCCCGCAAAATTTCTGTAAGAAGATGATAATGTTCATTGGCATAGGTACCATTGATCTTGTTGTAACTGGACATGATAGACTTGGCATTTCCTTCTTTTACCGCGATTTCAAATGCAGTGAGATAGATTTCCCTAAAAGTTCTTTCATCCAGTACAGAATCCATACTCATTCTGCGCAACTCCTGGGAGTTCACCGCAAAATGTTTCGGGCAGGCAGCAACACCGTTATCCTGAATACCCCGGATATATGCGGCAGACATTTTTCCTGCAAGATACGGGTCTTCGGAAAAATATTCAAAGTTTCGTCCGCATAAAGGACTTCGCTTCATGTTCAAAGCCGGTCCCAGTATCATATTGACATCATTGGCAGCTGCTTCTTCTCCCAATGCTTTTCCCAATTCTTCTCCCAGCTTTTCATCCCAGGAATTGGCCATAGTAGCTGCTGTGGGAAAACAGGTGGACGGAATGGATGCATTTAAGCCCAGATGATCCGCTGCACCAGCCTGTTTTCGAAGGCCGTGGGGTCCATCAGATAAAAAAATGGCCGGAATATCCAGTCTTTTTACCTCTCTGCTGGTCCAGGTGGTCCAGCCCTGTAAAAGAGCTGCTTTTTCTTCCAGCGTTAGCTTTTCCATACAGGTTTTGATATTCATTCTACTCTCTCCTTCGTTCCAGACTTTCTGTTCATGTGCCAATACAAAAAGTTCTTTCATCCTCGCACATAAGCAGAGTTCATACGAAATAAATCCGTCGGCAACCTCATTTGTTATGAACAGGCAGGGCCTCCCTCCCAAAGGAGGGTGGCCACCTGTCCTGCAAAGGCTTCTAAAAAAACCTTTTATTCTACTGTATTATCTTTTGTTTCAATGACAGCTTCTTCTGCATTTTTTCTCTTGTAAGAACGAAGCATGACAACTTCCCAGATCACTAACAGGATCACGATCACAACATCGATGCCATACATCAGTTTCTGCCATCCCGGAAGTCCCGGATTTAATACATCTTCAGAATATGCCCGGCTGTTTGCAGTGGTATAAAGAATGTTCTTTGCCGCAGTACGTGCTGCCAGAATGGAGGTTGCACTGGTCTGATCATCCAGAACAGACGCTTCGCTTTCCATCGGATTCAAACACATATCTCCTCCGTTACGGATCTGGATGTCTGCATCCTGGTATCCGCCACCTTCAAAGTAGTCGGTAAGAACCATTCCACGGAAGCCCCACTCATCACGTAACACATTGTTCAGCAATTCATTGCAGGCTCCTGCATATTCGTTTCCAACATAGTTGAAAGAAGACATAACAGCCTGGGCACCGCCCTCTTTTACAGACAACTCGAACGGTTTTAAGTAAATCTCACGGATTGCCTGCTCGGTACTCCAGGTACATAACAGACAGTCACGATTGGTTTCCTGGTCATTTAAGGCAAAATGCTTCATGAAGGAATAGACTCCATGCTCCTTAGCTCCTGCAATAGCATTGGCTGCCATTTTTCCTGCCAGAAGACCATCTTCGGAATAGTACTCGAAGTTACGTCCTGCAAAAGCGGAACGATGAGTATTCATAGCCGGAGCATACCATCCGGATACGTTCATTTCGGATGCCATTTTTCCAATCGCAGAACCAAACGCATTTGCAAGATCTTCATTCCATGTTGCAGCAATGATCACTCCTGCCGGGAATCCGATGGATCCTTTTCCGGTAAAGTTGTTATTAATGGAAGCCGGACCGTCACAGTCAATCTGCTGGGTCTTTCCAATATGGCTGATTGCCACACTCTGGTATCCACCTACGGAAATAAGCTGAACCATATCATCCACGGTCAACTGATCCAGGAAGGTCTCCCACTGTGGATCATCGTAGTCCAAACCACGCATATCTACCAGCTGAAGTCCGGCATCTTTTTCGGTGGTCGGCATTTCGTCTGCTTCATCATTAAACTCTGTTGGATCATAATTTACCCAGCTATAGAAGCCTTCTTTCAGAGTTTCCGGCATCTCAGTGAATGTGCAGGCTGCGGTTGCTTCTTCATAGTTTGCAAAGCCGTCTGCCCGGGACAGATAAGTGATCTGCTCGGTATCCTCTGCAAAACCAAACTGATTGGTTGCAGGAGTCTGGTCAGTAGAACGACCGTTATCATATACAATGTCCTCTGCAAGGCTATAAATTCTGGAATCGATTACGGTATGTGCATCAGAATTGATGGAAATGATGTAATCACCTTTTTCCAGAACATAGCATCCATGACCATAGGTGTCATAAGAAGCCATATCTTCTGTTTTCCAGCTTAAGGTTAAGGTTTCGCTGTCGCCCGGCTCTAACGCACTTGTCTTGTCAAATGCTGCCAGGTTAGCAGTTGCTTTTTCGATTCCACCATTGGTGTATGGCGGGTTGTAATAAACTTCCACCACATCTTTACCTGCAACACTTCCGGTGTTGGTTACGGTTACGTCTACAGAGAGAACACCGTCATTTTCTGTAATTTCACCCATTTCCTGAGTGAAGGTGGTATAACTTAATCCATATCCAAATGGATATAATACGGACTTGTCATAATCGATCAGTCCTTCTGCTGCTGCAGTTTCATAGAATTTATAACCCACATAGATTCCTTCCACATAGGAAACATAGCTTGGAATCACCTGCATTCCGTAGGATTCCGGAGCCACATCATCCATGTTGGTATAATAAGTTGCACCAAAGTTATTGTAAGATGGAGTCTCTGTTAAATCATAGACAAAGGTATCCACTGTCTTTGCAGACGGGTTTACTTTTCCTGCAAGGATCTCTCCTAAAGCGTTGAATCCGGACTGTCCGGCACCCGGGCAGTACACAACACCTTTAATAGACGCATACTCATTCACCCATCCTAATTCCATAGCGTTTGCAGAGTTAATGATCACAACGACATTATCAAATCTGCTGGTAACTTCATCGACCATAGCGATTTCACGATTGCTCAACTCCAGATAATGCTTGGAAGCATCCAGATCGTCAGCATATTCGCTGTAACGTACTCCTTCAGATCCCCATGCACCATCTTCCTTAAAGGTATCTTCTCCATCATAAGAAGTCGGAAGGTCTGCACCCTCTCCGCCGGAACGGGAGATTACGATCAGTGCGGTATCGGAATATGCTACTGCACTGTCATAAATACCTGCTTCGTTATATTCATCCTGGGTTGGCTCCGGAATGGTCCAGTCCTGTCCCCACATTCCAACGATGGGACGCTCTGCCCTGAAGTTGGTATAGAACTCTGTAATGTCTGTATTGTACTCAATTCCTGCATTGGTCAGTCCCTCTAACAGAGAAACGGTTGGGTACGTTCCGGAAAGAGATCCGGATCCTGTTCCGCCGTATACCGGATTGATGCAAGACCATCCAAATACATTGACCTTTGTGTTCTGTAACGGAAGAACATTGTCCTCATCTTTCAGTAAAACAATTCCTTCCTCTGCAATTTCAGTACAAAGAGCAGTCGCTTCTTCAATACTCTCTTCACTGATATCTCCGCCATCACCAAGTGCAAGGTTTACAATCGAGTAAACCGGACCGGTGAGGATCATGTTCACGATGATCACAACAGCCAGAACAAATACCAGCCATGTGTTACCGCGAACCAGCTTCTTCTTTGCTTTTGGAAGCTTTTTCACAGCGATGGTTACTACCACTGCCAGGACAAGAAAAACTGCCAGCGCGATCAGATGTCCCTGCATCAGACCGATGACTGTTTTGACGTCCTCAATGTTGATCTGTAACATGTTCGTTTCCTCCTCATATGTTTCTACGTACATCGTTTAAGGGGTTTTCTTCCCCTTCACAGGCTGAGTATAACATGATGCATTTTTTGAAAAAAGAGCGTTTGCACAAACTGCCTTTTTTCTGCACGAACGGTAAAAAGCACCATTTTTTGCTTTTATTTCTTTGAATAAACTGCACAATTTTACCAAATCGAAATTATTGAAAGTGCCAATATAACGAAAAAAAGCGGCTATCGCCGCTTTTAAATCCACCCTTACGGAAGTGGGATCAACACTTTCAATACAAACCAGTCATCTTTCATCTGTACGGTAGCATTTCCACCATATTTCTTCGCTGTTTTCCGGATACTTTTTAATCCGTATCCATGATTATCCCGATCCTGCTTGGTGGTCAGCGGAAAGCCGCCGCGAAATGCAGGTGCTTCCGGACAATAATTTTCCACCTGCAATACCAGGAACTGTTTCTGGGTTGTCAGGGATAAGTGGATCATTCGTTTACTTTTGTCTTCTATTTTCAACTCACACTCGATGGCATTATCCATGGCATTTCCAAAGATCGTACAGATATCCATCAGATCCATCATTTCCAGCAGCTTTCCGTCCGCCACCACTGTAAACCCGATACGATGTTTCTGACAGTATAGACTTTTTCCTGTGATCAGGGTATCAAGGATAGAATTTCCGGTCTTGTTCTGTGCCTCGTAATTCTTAATATCCTCTTCCATTTCATCCAGCCAACGCTTTCTTACATCCGCGTCGGTCTCTGCCCGGAGTGCGGCGATCTGGTGTTTCAGGTCATGATACTTCTGATTGATCATTTCGATGGAATCACGGCTCATCCGATACTGGGCATACTGGTTTTCCAGAATGGACTGCATGGCATCCAACTCCCTGCTTGCCTGATTCTGCACCCGCTGCAACTGATACGCATATAGCAAAATAACGCCGCAAAGATCCACGAAAGTGCGGATATTCAGAATTTCACTGGCATATTGTCCACTGAATGGCGTCTGCTTGAAGTAAAAGCTCAGGTTGCTGATAGCAAACACACAGACTCCCATAACAACCGTTGTCAAAAGCTCATGCCAGGTGATCACCAGTCTGGACTGGGCAAGATTACACCGCCGTTCCAAAAGTGCCATCACCAGAAATACTCCGCCGTAAACAACGAATAGCAAAGCATAACGCTGCCACCATGTTGCCTCATCCGCAGGCCAGAAATAGCAATGGATCTGCCATTCTAAAGAAGCCGTGAATTCTGCCAGCAGAAAGGCCCTGACACAGGTATATCCGGCCGTAACAATATCCAGATCACACAAAAGAAGAATGAGCCCCAACATCATACCGGCAGCTATCATCATACAGATGATCCATAGATATATGGGACAGTCTCCTGTCAACTCCAGAAACACGCACTGCAGAACTAAGGAAGCAACCGCTACCACTGCATACCATTTTTTTGAAATACGCGGCCTGGCATAGATGATAAAGATCATACAGCTCATCCACTCTGCAATGCCGGTATAATAACGTGGAATATCCAGGATAGCAACACTCATAATACCACTCCCCCCACATAATCCGTCAGTGCATCCATGAATTCATTTTTTCTGGCACGGCTGATAAGAAGCGGCTCTCCATGAACTATGGCACATCCGTCCTGAACGCTGTCCACATGTTTCAACGCCACAAGATAACCTTTGTTACACCGAAAAAAATGAAATGGTTGCAGTTTTTCTTCTATTTCTTTCATGGTCCTCCCATGGTATAGGTACCGGATTGTGTATGTAAGATCAGGTTATGTCCCTGACTTTCCACATAATAAATACTGTCCACATCCAGTTTCTGGGTTCCCTCTCTCGCCGCTGCCACCAGATAATTTTTCGAAGGTTTTTTAACCCTGCTGATGGCCCGGTTCAACCGTTGCGAAAACGCAAAATAGCTGATGGGTTTTAAAATATAGTCCATGGCATCCACCTCATACCCACGGATGGCATACTGAGCCAGGTTCGTGACAAATAAGATCACCACCTCAGAATCTGTTTCCCGGATCCTTCTGGCTGTCTCCATCCCGTCGATTCCAGGCATGGAAATGTCCATGAGGATGAGCGCAAATTGCCTTTTAAAATCTTTTAGAAAGGAGGTTCCGTCACAATAACGCACCATATCGAGATTTTGTCCAAAATCCTGATTAAACCGGCGGATATAACGTTGCAGGGTCTCGGCATATTCTGCTTCGTCTTCCACAATGGCGATCAGCATAATTTCACCTCTCTCTGTACGTTTCCGTCAAGGTCTTTCCATAATATAGTTTCTTCCGTCAGGATCATATATCCATGATAGCTATCCTGCTTCGGGATCGATACTGAACCCGGGTTCATATACGTGTAATCACCTTTGTCGGTACACTCCGGCACGTGGGTATGACCGCACATCAGAATGTCTCCATTCATCAGCGGCAGTTTCGGCTCATTATCGTTCTTGTGTCCGTGACAAAAATAGATGTTTTTTTCTCCCACACAGCACACGGCATATTCTGCCATGATCGGAAATTGGAGCACCATCTGGTCTACTTCGGAATCACAGTTTCCTTTTACCGCCAGGATCTTATCCTTCACCGCGTTAAGCAATTCTGCCACCTTTGGCGGATCATAGTCCTTAGGCAGGGCATTCCTGGGTCCGTGATACAGAATATCTCCCAACAGGACCAATTTTTCTGCCTTTTCCTCTTCCATTGCCTTCAAAAGTTTCTCGCAGTAAAAGGCAGATCCGTGAATATCCGAAGCAACCATCCATTTCATTGTGCGTTCATCCTCTCTTCTATCAGTTAATTCATGCATTTTTCTCTATGCATCATACCATCTGATAGAAGGAAACGCAAGAGACAGCCTGTGTCATATAGGTAAAGGGAACAAAAGAAGCAGTCTATCCTTTGGCAAAAAAGGATACCGCAATGGCACCCGGACCTACATGGGTTCCGATGGTGGAACCGATGCTGATGATGGTAAGTTCTTCCCGGCTCTCTTTCCAGACTGCTTCGCTGTCTTTTGCATATTTCTTTACTGCACTGTCATCAAGTCCGGTGTAACCTAAATAGATGGGGCGAGCAAAATCCACACCGCCTGCCTTTTCAATCTCCTGCATCAGAAGGTTGTTTCCCTGTTTGGATCCTCTTGCTTTTCCCAGCACTGCTACTTCTCCGTCCACGACGCCCACAACCGGCTTAATGGACAGAAGATTTCCCGCAAATGCAGCAGTTTTGGAGATACGGCCTCCCTTCTTTAGGTATTCCAGTGTTTCCAACAGGGCAATGGTATGTATATCCTTTCGCTCTCCTTCCAGAATAGAAACGATCTCCTGTGCAGTTCTGCCCTGTGCCGCCAGTTCCAGACCATGCTTAAGTAGTACACACTCTCCCACTGCAACATTCTCACTGTCAATGACATACACGTCTTTTTCAAATTCTGCTGCAGCGATCATGGCACTCTGATAAGTTCCGGAAAGCTTGGATGAAAGGGTGATCACGATCGCCGTATCCCCCTGGGAAGTTACCTGCTCCATCGCCTTTTCAAATTCCAGTGGAGCAATCTGGCTGGTCTTAGGCAGTTCGTCGCTTTCAATCAGTTTCTCATAGAACTCTCTGTGAGAGATTGTAACACCGTCCTCATACTCCTGATCTCCGAAATGAATGGTCATAGGAAGCACGATCACATCTTCCAGGTTTAATTCCTGCGCATCCGACGCAGTGTCCGTAATAAATTTAATCTTATTCATTGATATCAATATCCTCTAAATTCTTTCTGATTTGTTCTAATACGCGGTAAAATACCGCCAGTTCTTCCTCCGATATGTTCTCATCGGCTTTTTGCTGCACGCGACTGATGATACCTAAAAATTCAGGTAAGATCGCCTCCGCCCTGGGGGTAGCGTAATATCTGGCATGATATGCACCACCTTTTGAATCTTTCCTTATATATCCCAGCTTCACCAATTCACCCAGCTCCCTGGAAACCAGAGCACGATCCAGATCACAGGATTGACAGATCTCCTGAAAAAGCACCCCCTCTTTACGTCCTGCCAAAAGATGTAAAATGGCCACATGCGCTCCTTTCAATCCATACTGTTTCATTCCCGCTGTTTTCAATCTCTGGATCTGCTTGTAAAGTTTTCCCACCGAAACGGTAAATGTGTTAAAACGGTCTTGCTGCATACGTTCCTCCTGATTTCACATATCCATGATACTATACCTCTATTTTGTTGACCTGTCAACAAAATAATACTCTTATTTGTCTTCTATTTTTCTATATTCTAAGTTATTTTTCATATTGTTTTCAGTAATTTTGTATTTTGTAAAAATATTTTTCAAAATACTATTGACACATTTTATTTTATGTGGTAATATTCACTCATAAACAAAAAGAAAACAGATTTCATTCAGGAGGTACAGTCCAATGGGATGATTGGTAAATGAAAAAAATATAGGAGGTATGGTCCAATGGGATAGAAAATAACAGTAATGAACAAAAAACCGGGAGGTACGGTCCAATGGGATGATTAACCTTTAGAAAAAATTTTTTTAACAATACTATATAGGAGGTACAGTCCAATGGGGATCTGTTCAATCTAAAAATCCACTGTATTGTGAACTCAATGCAGTGGATTTTTTACGTCTATTCAATGGTTAATCCTGCCATGTCAAATTGATCGGATAACAGATCACATAGATCTTTCTCAAGCCCCTGTCTGGATAAAACCTGCTTCGCCGCCATTCCTAACTCTCTTGCTGCTTTCACATTATCAGCTCTGTCATCAAAGAACAGACACTCTTTTGCATCTAGTCCGTAGGCATCAAGCAAAGCCTGATAAATAGCCGGATCCGGTTTAACCTTATGGATCATGTATGAAACCATTTTTCCATCCAGATGCTGCATAAAATCGGCATACCGGGTATGCTTTTCAAACAAGTCCTCAGAATAATTGGACAACAGATAGATCCTGTATCCTTTTTCCTTTAACCGGGGAATCTTTTCCCAGATCTCCGGCCGCGGCACGGACATATATTCTCCATGGGAAATAAAATAGCGGATTGCTTTCGCATCCTGCGGATACTTCTTTTCATAGGCTTTAATGATCTCTTCCTGAGTTTTTACACCCAGATCCAATTCCCGCCAAAGTCCGTCTTCATCGTCAAACATGGCGTGTCCTACACGCTCTGCATCCTGATACGACAAGCCAAAATCCTTAAGCATATCCCGCCAGCGATACTCCAGCAACACATCTCCCACATCAAATACGATATTTTGAATCCTTTTCATGAAATATCTCCTTCTATATCCTTATACAACAATGTCCGCTGTGTTTATACGGATGATTTTACCAAGATCCTCAAGGGAAACCTGCACCTGATAACCGATCTTTCCACCGCTGAAAATGATAGTATCATAATTTTTTGCTGTTTCATGTACCACTGTTGGGAAAACCTTCTTCATTCCGATCGGCGAACAACCACCATGTACATAACCGGTAAGCCCCAGAAGATCCTTTGCCTTCAGCATCTCGATATTTTTCTCTCCCGCCACCGAAGCTGCCTTCTTAAGATCCAACTCATCCTTCACCGGAATCACAAACACGTAATGATTTCCTGTTTTTCCTACCGTAACCAGTGTTTTGAACACTTGCTCCGGATCCTGTCCCAGGATGGATGCCACCTCCATACCGTTTACTGCCCCTGTCTCTACGTAACAATGAGCCTGATAGGGGATTTTTTTCTGTTCCAACAGCCGCATGACATTGGTTTTTTCCTCACTGCTCTTTTTCATTCGGACGTTGCTCCTTCCCTGTTTTTATGATTTTCATTGTATCGGATTCTCACACACAATGCAATTCGTTTTTATTGCTGTATTCATTTGCTTTCTTCCACTACTATAGTCACACGCTAACGCACAAACAAATTCGTTGAAGCTATGCGGTTTGCTTGACTTTTCCTGCTAAAAGGATTACCATATACAAGGTAAAAATTTATCAAAATACGGAGGGAAGTATTATGAGAAAAACTCTTGCAGGAATTCTCGCTGCAACAATGGTATTAACCATGGTTGGATGCGGAAGTTCCGGTGATTCTTCGAATACCGAAGAAAACAACACACAAACAGAAACTAACACACAGGAAGAAGCTGCTTCTTATAAGTTAGGAATGGGCACATCCATTTCCACCGCTTCTTCCCAGGAAGGAAATGCACAGGTTGACGCTACCGTTGCTGCCGTTGTGCTGGATCAGGACGGCAAAATCGTTTCCTGTAAAGTCGATGTCGCACAGAACAAAATGGATGTGACTGATGGACAGGTTCCGGAAGATGCCGCTGATGCAACCTACCTTACCAAGAAAGAATTAAAAGACGACTATGGTATGAAGGGTGCTTCCGGAATCGGCAAAGAATGGTATGAACAGGCAGAAGCTTTTGAGCAGTTCGTTGTCGGCAAAACCGCTGACGAAGTTGCAGCTATCCCTGTTGAAGAAGCAGAGGGACATACCGTTACTACCGACGCTGACTTAGCAGCAGGATGCACCATGAGCATTTCCGCTCTTATGGAAGCAACCACCAAAGCATGCAACGATGCTTATGCCCGTACTTATGAAGGAGAAGGAACCCTGAACCTTGCTATTACTTCTTCCACTAACTATGCAACCGTAAGTGCTGCAGACGGTGAAGACGGAATCGCTGCAATGTACAGCTGCTTCTCTGCAGTTGTTGTAGACAGCGAAGGTAAGATCTTATGCGACGTTTACGATGAAGCACAGCCAAAGGTTACCTTTAATGAGCTTGGCGAGATCACCAGTGATCCGGAAGCAGCAATCCTTACCAAGAGAGAGTTACATGATGACTATGGCATGATCGGTGCATCTTCCATCGGAAAAGAATGGTATGATCAGGCCGCTGCCATGGAAGAATATGTAATTGGTAAGACTGCTGATGAAGTAACTGCTATTGAAACCGTTGAAAACGAGGGACATAATGTAGCTGTTGATGAAACACTGGCCGCAAGCTGCACCATCAGTATCGGTGACATTATCGTCTGCATCGCAAAAGCTGCTACTCTTCAGTAAGCAGATCCTTACGATCAAAACAAGATAATCCTAAAGCTGCCGCAAATACGCGGCAGCTTTTTGTACTGACAGAAAGGATTCCCTATGTATCGCAATCACTTTATTTCTATCCCTAAACGAATGCTGGCCCTCTTGTTGTGTATGACACTGTTACTGTCACTTTGCGGCTGCCAGAACAAGAAAGCCGCACTACCCCAGAAGCGTACCATGACTTATCTGGAATATTTTGACACAGTGTCCCTGATCGTAGGCTATGAAGACGACGAGGAACAGTTTAGCAAAGTCTGTGAGGGCGTACGTTCCGTTTTGGAGGAATATCATCAGTTATCGGATATTTATCATACCTATGATGGGATAAAAAATGTAAAAAGCATTAACGATGCCGCAGGGGAGTCTCCTGTTAAAGTTGACCGCAAACTTATCGACTTGTTGCTGTACGCCAAAGAGATGAATGAGAATACAGACGGACTGATGAACATTGCCATGGGAAGTGTACTCTCCATCTGGCACCGCTATCGTGATGACGGAATCAACCACCCGGAAGATGCCAAACTTCCACCGATGGAGAAGCTTCAAGCTGCGGCCGAGCACACAAGCATAGAGGATGTGATCATTGACGAGGAAGCCGGAACCGTTTTTTTACAGGATCCGGATATGTCCCTGGATCTCGGAGCTTTGGCTAAAGGCTATGCCGTGGAGCGGGCTGCCGAATACATGGAGTCACTGGGCATCACCGGTTACTCTTTGAATATTGGCGGAAATGTACGGACACTGGGTACCAAACCGGACGGTTCCGATTGGATCGCCGGTATCGAAAATCCGGATCAGGACAAAAAAGACAGCTACATTGCTACCGTTAAACTCAACGATCTGGCACTGGTGACCAGTGGCAACTACCAGCGCTACTACGAAGTAGACAATGTCCGTTATCATCACATTATCGACCCCAACACGCTGATGCCGGAGAATTATTTCAATTCCGTTTCCATTCTCACTCACGACAGTGGTTACGGCGACAGCCTGTCCACTGCTGTGTTTAACATGAGTCTGGAAGACGGGATGGCCTTCATTGATTCCCTGGACGATGTAGAAGCCCTATGGTCACTCAATGACGGAAGTGTGGTATATACCGATGGTTTCGAAGCCTATCTTTTGAAAAAGTAAAGTTTCTGCGAATACCGCAAAAACAGTCAATATGAGAAAAAAGACAGTAGGAAGATGCTTTTCCCACTGTCTTTCTTTTATTCAGGTTCAACTGTTTGCCGGTTTCACTTAGTTTTCCCAGACAGTCCGCTCTACTGGAACTGTACTTCTTTTAAAGCGTGCACCGGGCATTCCTGTACACAGGTTCCACAGCCGTTACATAAGCTGTAATCGATCTGTGCCAGATTATCCACAATCGTAATAGCCTGCTGCGGGCAGTTCTTCTCGCACTTGTGGCAGGCAATACATGCATTGGTGCAGGCTTTTCTTGCCACAGCACCCATATTCTTATTGTTACAGGTTACTGCCGTTTTAGCCTCCTTGGGCACAAGACCCAGTACATGGTTCGGGCAGGTCTTCACGCACACACCGCATCCGGTACAGATCCTTGGATCCACGTGTGCGATCTTGTATCCGTTTTCTGCGTCATTAATCTGTTCGATACAAATGGCGTTGCTGGGGCATGCTGCCGCACAATCTCCATATCCCAGGCATCCGAAAGTACAGCTTCCGTCGCCACCATACAGCATTTTGGCTGCTTTACAGGTTTCAATACCTTCATACTCATATTTCTTTTCCGTATTTCCGCATCCGCCCTGGCAGTGATTATATGCGACTTTCGCTTCCACGCTCTCACAGGATACACCCATGATCTGAGAAAGCGCCTCTGCTGCATCTGCGCCTCCCGGAACACAAAGATTGGTTTTGGTTTCCGGATTCTCTGCCAATGCCTGCGCATAACCATCACAGCCGCTGAATCCGCAGGCTCCGCAGTTTGCTCCGGGCAGACATTCTCTTAATTTGGTAAACTTCTCATCCACCGGCACGGAGAAGAATTTATTACCCAGAATAAGGATAAAAGCACAGACCAGACTGATGATTCCCACCACCACAATGGCGATTACTATTGATGATACGATCTCGTTCATATTTGGCCTCCTTTATGCAAACAGCTTCTCTATCACTCCACCGAAGCCGATAAAGGACATGGATACGATGGAAGCTGCCATCAGGGTAACAGGCAGACCCTTGAAACTTTCCGGGATCTTGTCACTGTCCAGTCTGGAACGCACGCCGGCGAACAGAACCATGGCTAACAGGAAACCAAGTCCGCATCCAAGAGAGCTGACCATAGATTCTACAAAGTTATATTCATCCTTAATGTTGTTGATGGTAACACCAAGAACTGCACAGTTGGTAGTGATCAGTGGAAGATACACTCCCAATGATTTGTACAGAACCGGAATATACTTTTTCAGGATGATCTCCACGAACTGTACCAAGGTTGCAATGACCAGGATAAATACGATGGTCTGCAGATACCCCAGATCGAACCGGTTTAACACAAAAGTCTGGATCGGCCAGGTCACCGCAGTCGCCACTAACATAACGAAGGTAACGGCAGTTCCCATGCCTGCAGCCTGGTCCAGTTTTTTGGAAACGCCTAAGAACGGACAGATTCCAAGGAATTTATTCAGTACATAGTTGTTAACCAGTACACTGGACATTAAAATGATCAATAATGATTTCATTCGTTTTTACCTCCTTCCTGACACTGGGCTCCATGGCAAGTGCCACTGGCCGGACAGCCCTCACAGCTGAATTCTTTTTTCTGGATTGCTTTGCCTTTGGTCGCTTTATTCACAATGGCGATCAGCAGTCCGAACACGAAGAATCCGCCCGGTGACTGGGTCAAAAACGGAATCGCAAAATCTTTTAATACCGGAATATCAAATCCCAGGAAGGATCCGTTTCCAAATACTTCACGAATGGTACTCATGCAGAATAATGCAAAGGTAAAGCCGATTCCCATACCTGCTCCATCAAGAACAGAGTCCAGTACAGAGTTTTTACTTGCAAACATTTCCGCACGTCCCAAAATAATACAGTTTACAACGATCAATGCCAGATACGTACCCAACGCCTCGTAAAGAGATGGCAGATAGGCCTGCATCAGCATCTGGACTACAGTTACGAAGCTGGCGATCACCACGATATAGCAGGGGATACGCACTTCGTCCGGTATCACGTTACGCAACGCTGAAATTGCCGCATTGGAGCAGATCAAAACGATGGCTGCAGCAATGCCCATACTTAAGGCTCTGCTGACGGAATCCGTGGTAGCCAAAGTCGGACAGGTTCCCAGCACCAGCACAAATACCGGGTTTTCTTTTATAAATCCTTTTACAAGGATGGATAATTTACTAACTTTCTTTCCCATTCTACTGTGCCTCCTTTGCTGCATCAAGCACTGCCGTAACATCGGTCAATGCAGTTTTAACTGCATTGGTGGTAAAGGTACAGCCTGCAACGGTCACGACATCATCTCCAATGGTATCAAGAGACTGTCCCTCATAACCGGCAGTATAGCCGCCCTCTGCTACCGCAGAGCCATAGTACTCTGTTTCATTATGAGAAAGAACCTTAAATTTGCAGATGGTTCCGTCTTCTTTTACAATGTAAAGCAAATTCACAACACCGCCATAGCCGTATGCTTCTGCTGTAAATCCGTAAAGTTCTTCACCCTCAGCAGTATGGATACGGTATGCACTGGTCACGGTAGAATTGCAATCAGTAAGGATCAGGGACTCAATCTCGGATTCCGGATAGATCTTACCGATCTTCGTCACAGCCGCCTCGGACAATGTCTCTCTGATAGCAAGCACCGTTTCTGATGCAATCTGTGATGCTGTCTCATCAGATGCTGCTTCCGATCCATCTTCTGCAGTCACACAGCCGATCTGCTGTCCGAATGCATTCATAACATAGAACGTTCCATCCATATTTACAAAATAACCGGTATGATTCTCGGTTACATATACTGCGCTTACAGATCCATCGGTTCCTTCCGGAAGATCACAGGGAACAACCGTAACCGAACCTGCATTGTTCACAGAAGCAGGGATTAACTCTACTGCCGCTTCTGCTGCGATCTGATCTTCGGATTTTTCACCGGCTGCCACATCACCAACCGCGAACAAAACGGTAAAGGCATCGTTGACACCGTCACGGAACGCTGTGGAAGAATAGGTGATTCCTCCTACCAGATCCACGCCGCCTAACGCAGAATCCTGTCCCACGTAGCTCTGTGGATAATCTGCGCCAAAATCCTTGGTTTCTGCGTAATTTGTAAGTTCAACACCTTTGATCAGTCCATCGGTTCCGATTCCCAGTGTAAAGGTCATGGGAGACTGACTGTACTGGGAAGAAATAGATACCAGTACGGCATAGCCGCTTCCGCCTTCATCCTGATAAACCGCCTGGATAGATTCCGGTGCATCTGCAGGAAGCTTAAGTTCAGTAAATCCTGTAGCTTCCGGGAGAACGGCACCTAAAGATTCGGTAGCAGCCGCTTCACTGGCCGCTTTGATCACCGGAGCTGTCACATAATTTACTCCTGCCATAATGGCAGCAACCACAACACAGATGGCAAAAGGTACCACTGCACATTTTATGTATTTTTTCATGCCTTGACACCTCCAAACGGTTTTGTTGCTGTCCATCGTTCAATGTACGGTGTCAGGATATTCATTAACAGAATAGAGAAGGATACTCCTTCCGGATAACTTCCGTACACACGGATCAGGGTAGTGATCAGTCCGCATCCTAAACCAAATACCAGTTTTCCTGCTGCGGTATTGGGTGTGGAAGCATAATCTGTTGCCATGAAGATGGCTCCGATCATAAGACCACCGGAAAGGATCTCTGCCACCGGATCCTGCCCCAGGATCGCTGAGAAAAGAAATACGGTCGCAATAAATGCCACCGGTGTATGCCAGGTGATCACTTTTCGTGCCAGCAGATAAATGCCTCCAATGATCAATGCCAGCGCACAGGTTTCTCCCATAGCTCCACCGCATTTTCCCAAAAACAGATCCATATTAGATGGCAGGGTTCCTTCCGCACCGCTTAAAATTGCCAATGGGGTTGCTGAAGAAACCGTATCCATTTTCGGGAATACATTGGCTGTCATAGCTGTGCTAAAGGAGATCAACAGAAAGATCCTGGCGGTAATAGCCGGATTGGCAAAGTTCTGTCCGATTCCGCCAAAAAATGATTTTACAACAATGATGGCAAAAACAGATCCCAATGCTGCGATCCACAGTGGTACACTGGCCGGAAGATTCAGTGCCAGTAAAACTCCGGTCACCACTGCTGACAGATCGCTAACGGTCTGTTCCTGCTTCATGATTACATTAAAAATATACTCTGATAAAACTGCTGCGATCACGCAGACTGCAAGCACCGCCACGCAACGGGTACCAAACAGTACCACAGAAGCCACCATAGCCGGAACCAGCGCAATGATCACATCACGCATAATGGTCTGGGTAGTACGGCTTGTACCGATATGCGGTGAGGCAGATACAGTGAAACGACTCATGTTATTTGCCCTCCTTTTGCATATAATCCTTAAGCATTGCCTTAGCCAGTTTGTTACGCTGCACTAACGGCTGTGCGGTAGGACAGGTAAAACTACAGCAGCCGCACTCCATGCAGAGGTTCACTTTTAGCTCCTGTAAGGTTTCCGGATCCTCTCTCTTAAATGCTTTGGAGATTGCTGTCGGGTTCAATTTTAACGGACAATGCGACACACAGGCACCGCAATTAATGCAGGCTGTCTGCTTACGCGGTTTTGCATCCTGCTTGTTCATGGCTATCACCGCATTGGTATTCTTTAAAACAGGGACCTGAAGATCCGGTACCGCAATACCCATCATAGGACCGCCATATAATACCTTTCCCGGCTCCTCCTTAAAACCGCCTGCAAACTCAAATAAATCCTCCAGACTGGTTCCGATAGGAACGATCACGTTTTTCGGCTCTTTTACTGCGGAACCATCCACGGTAACACACTTGTTCACAAGAGGCATACCGGTCTTCATATATTTTGCCAAGGCTGCCAGTGTCGTACAGTTGATCACAATGGCACCTGCATCGATAGGAAGCTTTCCTTCCGGAACCACAGCGCCGATGGTATGATAGATCAATACCTTCTCACCGCCTTGTGGATACATACACGGAAGCTCTGCGACGCTGACTACCTGATCTTTGGCAGCGATTTCGTTCATTTTGGCAATACATTGTGGTTTGTTTTTCTCTATTCCGATTACGATCTTCTTTACCTGAAGATACTTTTCAAGAAGATGGATTCCCTCTTCTATCCATTCTGCTTCATCTAACATGGTACGCGTATCACTGGTTATGTACGGTTCACACTCTGCACCATTGATGATCACGGCCTTGATACTTGACAGATCCTTTACGTTCAGTTTCACGGACGTAGGGAATCCTGCTCCTCCCAGTCCAACCAGACCGCTTGCTCTCACCGCTTTGATAAACTCTTCAAAAGAATTCACCTCCGGCGGTTTTACGTTTTCCGATACGCGCATCTCTCCGTCCGATTCAATGACCACCGCATCCATCATGGAGCCATTGCTTGCTAAGATCTGGTCGATCTTTTTCACCGTTCCGGAAATACTTGCATAAATCGGCGCGCTAACAAATGCCTCGCTATCACCGATCAGATCACCGATATCCACATGGTCACCCACTTTTACCACCGGTTTGGCCGGTGCTCCGATGTGCATAACCATCGGTATGGTCACCATCTGTGGTGCAGGCATTTTGACTGCTGTCATTTCAGCTGTGTTTTTCCAATGCGGAACCAACACGCCTTTCAGCTTTCCAAATGACATGTTTGCATCTCCCTCCCTCAATTTTCTTTAACTTTTTTGTTTCCTTTTTAGGTTTCTTTTCAGTTTTTCTCTATAAAATAAAATACAAAAAGGAATCCTTTTTAGTATAGTTCTACGGTTATTTTTTGTCAACAGAAGCGCCTTTTCGGCATTTTTTCCCATGCTGGTACATCTTTATCCGGTCTGTTTCATCTTCCGGTATCCTCTGACATAAAAAATCCCCCTGTCGCCAACTGCCGACAAGGGGATAGGCTTTAAAAATACCTTACAATGATACAGATCGTGGAAATCGCAATAACCAGGATCGTTGCCGGGATAGCACTCTTACAGTAATGTCCCCAGCTGACCGGATATCCGTTCTTTGCTGCTACAGAAGTTCCTACAACGTTAGCCGAAGCTCCGATAGGTGTTGCACTTCCTCCGATATCGGTTCCCATGGAAAGGCTCCATGCCAACACATGAAGATTTGCTCCTGTAGTTGCCGCCAATGTCTGGATCACCGGGATCATGGTTGCCGCAAATGGAATGTTATCCACCACCGCACTGGCACTCGCAGAAACCCAGATAATGATGCAGACCATAACAATGGCATTTCCTCCGCTGATCTTTCCGATAAACTCAGCGATCAGCACCAGGATCCCCGTCTGTTCCAAACCGCCGACAACCACAAACAGACCGATAAAGAATAGCAGGGTCTTATAATCCACACCCTTTAAAACATTCATCATATCTTTACCTGCTGCCAAAAGCGTCAAAACAGAAATAACCGTTCCGATAAGCGCCACAGTCAATCCCGTCTGTGCATGGGTTACTAATAACACTACGGCACAAAGAAAGATCAGAGTCCTCAATACGAAATCCTTCTTATTTGTAATTGCCTCTGATGGGGCCGGCATAGTTGCAATATCAACTTTCCCGACACAGGACTGTCTTAATTCCTTATGGAATACAAGATAGAAATAAATCACAACTGCCACCAGGGAAATTCCCGCGATCAAACCTGTGTTGGTAATAAAATCGGCAAACGTATAGCCCAGTGATGTACCTACGATAATGTTTGGCGGATCTCCGCACATGGTCGCAGATCCACCCAGATTTGCACAGAAAATCTCTGACAAGATCATGGGAAGCGGATTAAATTTTAATAACTGTGCCAACTCTATGGTAACGGCCGCCAAAAACAGAATGACCGTGATACTGTCAATAAACATAGCCAGAATCGAAGACATGATCATAAAAGTAACAAATAACGGAATTACCTGATACTTTACTGCCTTCGCAATGGTCATACACAACCATCTGAAAAATCCGGCCTTTGCCATTCCCTCCACCATGATCATCATTCCCGCAATGAAGATGATGGTTGCCCAGTTGATCCCACTGGTGCTTTCTGCTGCCTGACCTGCTTCATACCAGAATCCCACCGTAAAAATATGGCGGATATTCAGAGTTTCCCAAATAGCATTTGCGTCGTGCATGGCAAGACCAAATACCAACACAATGGTTGCCAGCCCGCAGCAAAGTGTTACGATATGACGTTCAATCTTATCCATGATGATCAATACAAACATGAGCAAGAAGATCGTCACTGCTAAAACTTTTGCTATCATCCTTTTTCTCCTCTTTTCTTGCTTTATTGTAGTTCGAAAAACTACAATACTCTCTCTCCAAACCTTTCGTATGATAGCACTTTCACCTTTAAAATGCAAGCCTTTTTCCACTGCTTTTCTTGTATTAAAATCTGCACATTTTTACTGTATATTTCGGTAAAGTAGCGCTTTTGTAAACCGGAAAATCTGAACCGCGGTCTGATACAAATTCTCCCGTGCTGTCTCCGGATCCATTGCTTCCTCCTTGCTTAACATATCGCGGAGTATGGGGAAATATGCATCAATTCCTTTTTCATTACATGCTTGTGCTCCCTCTCCGATACATCCCCCAAAAGCGATCACCGGTTTGGCATGGCGCTTTGCCAGTGCCGCCACCCCGACCGGAGTTTTTCCCATGGCTGTCTGTCCATCGATCCTTCCTTCTCCGGTGATCACAAGATCTGCCGTTTTCATCTCTTTTTCCACCCGGAGAAGATCTAACACCAGCTCAATCCCCGGGACCAGTTCTGCCTTCAAAAAGGCCAGTAATGCAAATCCCAAGCCTCCGGCTGCTCCGGCTCCCGGCATATCACGAAAACTGCCCTTCAAAAGTTGTTCCGTAAGATCTGCATATTTTGACAATCCCCGGTCCAACCTTTTTATCATGGCCGCATCGGCCCCTTTCTGGGGACCGAACACTGCGGAGGCTCCGTTTTCCCCACATAAGGGATTGGTCACATCACAGGCTACCCGGAATGTACAATCCTGTAACCGGGGATCCATTCCATCCTGACAGATCCCTGCTACATTCTCCACATCCTTTCCGTATATTCCACAGCGTTTTCCTTCTTTATCCAAAAACTGTATGCCTAAAGCAGACAGCATTCCTAAACCTCCGTCATTGGTGGCGCTGCCGCCAATACCCAGAACAAACTCCCTGACCCCCTGATCCATGGCATCCAGGATCAGTTCTCCCACTCCATAGGTGGTGGTATTCATGGGATTTTGAAAGTTTGGGGGAACAAGCGGAAGTCCGGCTGCTACCGCCATTTCCAGCACTGCGGTTTTACCCTCATTCACAATGCCATAAAAAGCTTCCACCGGTTCTCCCAAGGGGCCGGTAACGGTTCTGGTCACTCTTTTTCCATGAAAGGCCGTAAGCAAGGTTTCCGTAGTTCCTTCTCCTCCATCTGAAACAGGATACACCACGGCCTTTCCTCCCAGAACATCCAGATACGCCTGTTTCACCGCGTTCCCGGCCTCTATAGAAGTCAGGCTTCCTTTAAATGAATCAATGGCTATGACTGCTTTCATGGTATTCCTCCCGGTTATTTTAAGAACATATGCAACAATTTTTCATATAATTTGCTTGTGTAAGGCTGATACCTCATGGGCAGATCCATCCAGGTCTTTTTGTCTACAATGGATTTGGTATGGGAAAATGCCTCAAAACCATCTCTTCCATGGTAACTTCCCATGCCGCTCTCACCTACTCCGCCAAAGCCCATTTCACTGGTGGCCAGATGAATGATCACGTCATTGATACAGCCTCCTCCATAGGAAAGCTCTGTGGTAACCCGGTGGATGTGGTTCTGATCGCTTGAAAAAAGATACAATGCCAGAGGTTTGTCTTTTTCCTTAAGATCCTCCATAACCTGATCGAAGCGATCGAAGGTCAGGATGGGCATAA
>JBJEKY010000027.1:0-24218 GCA_051878875.1 Lachnospiraceae bacterium
TCTCTTATTCAGAGTGATGGAGATACATAGGATCTGTGAAGTCACGGCAACCCCGGATACGGAAGGTGCCTCCCTGAGCGAGTAATCGAACAATAAGAGGATGAGGTTACTTTAGAATCAAATCCGCTTATAGAGCGGATTTTTTTTTGAATTGAATAGGAGATTGGGAAAGGAGAAATTTGAAATGGAAAAGAAATTATTTACATCCGAGTCCGTTACCGAAGGACATCCGGACAAAGTCTGCGATCAGATTTCCGATGCGATCTTAGATGCATTAATGGAAAAAGATCCAAACAGCCGCGTGGCTTGTGAAACCTGCTGTACCACGGGTCTGGTGATGGTCATGGGAGAAGTGACCACCAATGCTTATGTGGATATTCAGAAGATTGTGCGTGATACGGTGAAAGAAATCGGCTATGACAGTGCAGATGCAGGATTTAACGGAAACACCTGCGCCGTGATCGTATCTCTGGATGAGCAGTCCGGAGACATTGCCATGGGCGTGAACAAAGCCTTAGAAGCGAAAGAGCATACCATGTCTGAAGATGAGATCGAAGCCATCGGAGCGGGCGATCAGGGTATGATGTTCGGTTATGCTACCGATGAAACGGAAGAATATATGCCGTATTCCATTGCCTTGGCACATAAATTGACCAAACAGCTTTCAAAAGTAAGAAAAGAAGGTACCTTGAAGTATCTGCGCCCGGATGGTAAATCCCAGGTCAGTGTTGAGTATGATGAGGAAGGAAAACCGTTCCGTTTGGAGGCAGTGGTATTGTCTACCCAGCATACGCCGGAAGTTAGTCAGGAACAGATCCACAAGGACATCAAAAAATACGTGTTCGATGAAGTCTTACCACAGGAACTCATTGATGAGAATACCAAGTTCTTTATCAATCCGACCGGCCGTTTTGTGATCGGAGGACCACAGGGCGACAGTGGTCTTACAGGAAGAAAGATCATTGTAGATACTTATGGCGGATATGCAAGACATGGTGGCGGTGCTTTTTCCGGCAAAGACTGTACCAAGGTGGACAGAAGCGCAGCTTATGCTGCCCGTTATGTAGCTAAAAACCTGGTGGCGGCAGGATTTGCAAAACAGATGGAGATCCAGCTTTCTTATGCCATCGGAGTGGCACAGCCAACTTCCATCCGCGTGGATACCTATGGAACAGGAGTGATGGAAGACGACAAGATCGTAGAGATCATCCGGAAACATTTTGATCTAAGACCGGCCGGAATCATCCGTATGCTGGATCTGCGCCGTCCGATCTACAAACAGACCGCAAGCTACGGCCACTTCGGAAGAACCGATCTTGATCTGCCGTGGGAGCGCTTAGACCGGATAGAAGAATTAAAGCGGGAACTATAATTTCCCGGGATAAAAAGTATGTGACAGGGTCCCTGCATGAGTGCGGGGACCCTGTTGCGATATGATGGGAAGAGAAGACCGGCGATTCTTCTTTATAGTAATTTAATAAAAAAAGTGGGGATAAAACCTGGCAGCTATGGTATACTTTTGTAAACTAATCAAGATAGAATCGGGAAGACGGATAAAAGAGAGTGAGTGAAAACCAATGAAGATCAAGAACCGGTTATGGATATCCTTTTTCATTGCCATTGTAATGCCGCTTTTGGTGGCGATCATTTCTGTGGGGGTCTTTTCCGCTGTGCAGTTACACCGGTTTCAGGAAACTTACGGCGTGGAGGAAGGAGACTACAGTCTTCTGACCAAGCCCTACCAGGCATGGAACCGGATGACGGATAGCTATTATAAGGAAATGGAACAGATTGCCGGGGAAAACCCGGATAAGCTGCTGACAGAAGAAGAATTGGATGCATGGAATGAAAAACTGGGAAAAAAACACGCGGCGCTGGTATTGAAAAAAAGTGATCGCGTGATCTACGATGGCGCAGCAGCTTATGGCTGGTCGGCACAACTTCCCAACTCTGCCAGTTATTCTAACCGCTCCAGAGAAGGCTTTCTGGTGGGAGAAGACAGCCAGTTTCTGGTGAAACAGCTGGACTTTAAGGACTCTTCGGGAAGCGTTTACAGTCTTTTTATCATGACGCAGGTTTCCGGGATGCTGCCGGAGGCCAAGAACATTTTGGTAGGTGTGGTTGTAGGACTTGTAGGTCTGGTGCTGATCACGGGAATCGGTCTTACCATTTGGACCTCCAAGGGGATCATGGCTCCCATTAAACGTCTGGAAGTGGCCACCAGGAGGATCAGCAAAGGGGATTTGGACTTTACCATAGAGTGCGAGCGAAATGATGAGATCGGACAGCTTTGCGAAGATTTTGAGCAGATGAGAAAGCGCCTTAAGGAATCTGCGGAGGAAAAGATCAATCAGGATAAACAGAATAAGATCCTGATCAGTAATATCTGCCACGATTTGAAAACGCCCATTACGTCCATCCAGGGATATGTAGAAGGGATCATGGACGGAGTGGCCAACACCCCGGAAAAACAGGAAAAATATATTAAAACCATTTATAATAAAGCCAGCGAAATGAATACCCTGATCAATGAACTGACCATCTATTCCAAGTTGGATACTAACCGCGTTCCCTATAATTTCCAGAAACTTCCTGTTGAGGAGTATTTTGAAGATTGCATCGATGAACTGAAGCTGGAACTGGAAACGGAGAATGTGCGCCTAAGCTATTATAATTATTGCAGTGATGATGTGCTGATCATTGCAGATCCCGAGCAGCTATCCCGGGTAATCCACAATATCGTATCTAATGCAGTGAAGTATATGAATAAACCCACCCGGTACATTAATTTCCGTATCAAGGATGTGGGAGATTTCATTCAGGTAGAGATCGAGGATAACGGAAAAGGTATTGCAGCCAAGGATCTGCCCTTTATCTTTGAACGGTTTTTCCGGGCGGATTCTTCCAGAAACGAAACGAAAGGCAGCGGCATCGGGCTGTCCATCGTTCAGAAGATCTTAGACGATCACGGAGGTAAGATCTGGGCTACCAGCAAAGAAAACGTGGGTACGACCATGTATTTTGTATTAAGAAAATATCAGGAGGTACACAATGAGTAGGATTTTGATCATTGAAGATGAAGAGAGCATCGCGGAATTGGAAAAAGATTATCTTTCTATCAGCGGTTATGATGTGGAAGTAGAGACTAACGGAGAAGTGGGACTTGAGCGGGCGTTGAATGAAGAATTTGATCTGTTCATCCTGGATCTGATGCTGCCGGGCAAGGACGGCTTCGAAATCTGCAAACAGATCCGTGATAAGAAGAACACACCGGTACTGATGGTATCGGCCAGAAAAGATGACATTGATAAGATCCGCGGACTGGGTCTTGGTGCGGATGACTATGTTACCAAACCTTTTTCCCCCAGTGAACTGGTAGCCAGGGTAAAAGCACATCTTTCCAGATACGAGCGCCTTATCGGAAGCTCTGCCCAGACCAATGAGATCGTAGAGATCCGCGGACTTCGTATTGACAAAACCGCGCGCCGGGTATGGATCAACGAGGAGGAAAAAGCGTTTACCACCAAGGAATTTGACCTGCTGACATTTCTGGCAGAAAACCCGAATCATGTGTTTACGAAAGAGGAACTGTTCAAAGAGATCTGGGATATGGAGTCTGTGGGAGATATCGCAACTGTGACGGTTCATATTAAGAAAATCCGTGAAAAGATCGAACTGGATACTGCAAAACCCCAGTATATTGAGACCATCTGGGGAGTAGGTTACCGGTTCAAGGTATAGAGAGGAAGAGCGTGTGGAATTAAACATACTGTATGAAGATGCAGCCATTTTGGTGTGCCACAAACCGGCGGGGGTAGCTACCCAGAGTAACCGTATCGGAGAAATGGATATGGTGAGCCTGATGGCAAACTACAGAAGTGCGAAAGGGCAGGAACCATACGTGGGACTGGTTCACCGGCTGGACCAGCCGGTAGAGGGTGTGATGGTGTTTGCCAAAACAAAGAAAGCAGCAGCAGAGCTTAGCAGACAGGTGAGCAGCCGCCAGATCGTAAAACAGTATTACGCCATGGTGGAAGGCTGTCCCGGTAAGGAGGAAGGGGAACTGACCGATTATCTGGTGCGGGATGGTCGTACCAATACCAGCCGTGTGACATCCGAAAAAGATCCCCGGGCGAAGAGAGCTGTGCTTTCCTATCAGGTCATGGAGGAATTGGAAAATAAAAGTCTGTTGTTGATCACCCTGCATACCGGTCGCCATCATCAGATCCGTGTGCAGTTAGCCCATGCAGGTTTTCCCGTGGTAGGAGACCGGAAATATGGCTTACGTTCATCGGATTCGCCCTATATGCCATTGGGACTTTGCTCCTGCAGGCTAAACTTTGTTCATCCCACAACCGGAAAAGAGATGGAATTTACGATCTGCCCTGAGGGACAGGCTTTTGCCGGGGTTACATCATGGTTTAAGCGCTTGCCAGAAAAACCATAGGTATGGTATACTGACCGAGAGAGAGTTTTTTGCTTTAGAGAGCGAAATGAAGGGGTCAAAAGCCAATGATTTTTATTAAAGGGGTAGAAAACCGGCGTGTTGTATTGAGAAATGCGGAAACCGGGGAACTGGTAGCGGACACGAAGATCGTGGAGTGTGACGTAAAGCGGAACACGATTCGTGTGCCGGCCATTAGTGTTTCCGAAAAAAAGGAACTCAGAGTGGACGTACTTGTTTTTGCACAAGCCGGGTTACAGGAGTATAACGGAGTAATGCGCGGTGCTTCCATTTCTGATTTTGTGGAAGTGGCACTGAGCAGAGGTAGAGAAAAAGAAAACAGGGGGAGCAAACGATTCCCCGTTCATACGGAAGGCCTGGTGGAGGGAATCTGCTATAAGGGTAAAACCGTGATCTTAAACCGGCCTATTTGGATCAGAACCAATAACATCAGCAGGAAAGGACTGCTTTTTTGCAGTTATCCGGGTTGTTTCGAAATAGGAGACCGGATTCAACTGGTATTAGACATTCAGGGAAACGAGTTTCGGGCAGTGTACGAAGTGGTTCGAAGACAGAACGGTGGTACCTGGTCAGAAGAGTATGGATGCAAAATAGTCTCCGGTAAAACGCACCAGAATAAGAAATAGGAGCGCATAGAGTGTAGTGAAAAAACAGGATACTACAGAATCCATCAAAAAAGTTCCCGTGGAATATCTATGGGAAGGATTAACGTTAGAAGAAAATGTATATAATCAGGATGGCTCTGTTCTGCTTGTTCCGGCAGGACAGGCTATATCTGCGAAAATATTAGACCGTCTGATGGGATTTACAGATGATAAACGCTTTATCATGACCGGTGAGCGGGCATATGCGGCCATTATGAAAGAACATAAGGGCAGACTCCCACAAGACCAGCAGGAATTAGAGAAGCAATGCGGTTATACAGGCTTGAAAAATCAGGTCACCCATTTGATCAAAAATGCGAAAGAACAGGGTGTCATTGAGCCCGAGCAGACGGAAACAGTGGTAGAAGATGCGTTACGTCGTATGGAAGACCAAAGGCTTTCTGCCATTATCAATTGTATTGATACGCCCCGCCCGGTAGATGAAGCACTGGAGCGTCATTGCCTGAATGTAGCATTATTAAATGCCATGATCGCAAAAAGTATGGGGTTGTCACAGAAAGAAACCCAGCAGTTAATACTGACAGGAACATTGCATGATATAGGAAAAACAAAAATCCCGGCAGAGATCCTTAATGCCCCCCGTAGATTAACGGATGAGGAATTTGCCATTGTTAAGAAGCACCCGGTTTATTCTTATCAATTGCTGGGAGCAAAGATAGAGGAAGTAGTAAAAGAAGGAGTATTGTACCATCACGAACGGACGGATGGAAGCGGATATCCCGGGAATTTAACCGTAAATATCCCTTTGTTTGCCAGGATTACGGCCATTTCCGATGTTTATGAGGCCCTGGTTGCAAAGAGAAGTTACAAAGAGGCCAGAGTGCCCTTTGATGTATTGGCCAATCTGTGCGGTCCTATGGGAGAAGGGCTGGATGAACAGATCATGGCGGTGTTTGCAAAAGAAATGATCCACCATTTTAAAGAAAAAGAAGTACTGCTTTCGGATGGAAGTACCGGCTGGGTATTTTTTATTCCACCCAATGACATGAATCATCCCGTGATCCGTCTGGCAGATGATTCCATACGCCAGACAGATGCGGAGTGGTACTGTCAAAAAATACTTACCTAGACAGTTTCATCGGAAAGAAAAGATGATGCGTCGGGAAAAGAAACTTGCCATATTTATAACAAGGTGTTAAAATAACGTATACTTGTAGCTTGCTTACAACCTGTATGAAAAGGGACTATGTAAGATGAAGAGAGAGCAAAAAGGGCGGATAAAGTGCAGAGAGAACGTAAGAGAACGGTTGCTTCTGGAGAACATTAGAAGGGTGCTGCTGGCAGCCCTGGTTTCTATTGTTCTTTTTTGTGTTGCCTGGATCAGCACTCTTATTGTGGGGTCAGAGGTCGGTGCATCGTTGCAAAACTGGTTGATATTTGCGGGCTTTTTGCTGATTGAGATCCTGTTTATGGTGCTGGCATTTTGGATCCTTTCAAACCGCAGGGTTGAATATGCATTTGCCTGTGTGTGCAGCTACTGGGTGGTAGAGGGAATCCTTTTAAATATTCCCGAATTTTTCAATACAGGAGAAACCGGGTTCATGGTGTATCTGGTTTTATCCCTGATCATTATATCAATCACCCCGATCCTGATGCCTCGTAGCCAGATCGCGGTATTGGTGTACGAACTTTTGCTTATTCTTATCCATATGCTTCTGGGAAATCTGGAGCCGGAGAAACTGTTTTATTGTCTGGTGATCGTTGCACTCTGCAATATGATAGCGGCCCAGTCATTTTCTGCATTTTACAGAAGGGTGTCGGATGCTTCCATTATCCATTCTGCCAAGAACCAGGCGGAAACAGATCCCATGACGAAGTTATATAACCGTCGTGGATTGGAGCGGCGCATCGGATATGTCTGGCCTTTGTGTAAACGGCAGAAGCTGGAGGCTTCCGTGATCATGATGGATATTGATAATTTTAAGAAATATAACGATGCCTACGGTCACGCTGCCGGAGATGAATGTATCAAGGCAGTGGCAAAAGTTATCCGGGATAACACCCGTAGAAAGACTGATTATGCAGCCAGAGTAGGCGGCGAGGAGTTCCTGGTATTCTTAACCGGAATGAGCGTTGCGGAAACCATTCGGTGGGCAGAAAAGTGTAAAGGGGACGTTGAACGGCTCCGGATCTGTCACGCCAAGGATAACCCGTTACCGTATATCTCCGTGAGCGTGGGTGTCTGCCATGTAGAGCCAGCTGACGGAGGGAAAGAATTCTGGGAAGCCAGAAACGAAGCAGACAGAAGCCTGTATCAGGCAAAAGAGGCAGGAAGGGCATGTATTTTCATGGACAACAAAATGTATGCCAAGACCTACCCGGAACCAAATATAAGAAGATTTCAAAAATAGAAAGAGGTAAATTATGGCAAAAGAAAAGAAGATGGTGGAAGCCATCACATCCATGGAAGAAGATTTCGCACAATGGTATACCGATGTGGTACTGAAAGCGGGATTGACAGACTATACCAGTGTAAAGGGATGCTTGGCCATCAAACCGGCCGGCTACGCCATTTGGGAAAATATCCAGAAAGAGTTAGACCGCAGATTTAAGGAAACAGGGGTAGAGAATGTATATATGCCTATGTTCATTCCGGAAAGTCTGTTGCAGAAAGAGAAAGACCATGTAGAAGGATTTGCACCGGAGGTTGCCTGGGTGACCCATGGCGGAATGGAACCGTTGCAGGAGCGCATGTGTGTGCGCCCTACTTCAGAGACTCTGTTCTGCGATTTTTACAAAGATGAGATCCAGTCTCACAGAGATCTGCCAAAAGTATATAATCAGTGGTGCTCCGTGGTACGTTGGGAAAAGACCACCAGACCTTTTTTAAGAAGCAGGGAGTTCCTGTGGCAGGAAGGACATACTGCACATGCCACAGCGCAGGAGGCAGAAGAACGTACCGAGCTGATGTTAAAAGTATACGGTGATTTCTGCGAAGAAGTGCTGGCCATCCCTGTGGTAAGAGGTAAGAAGACCGATAAGGAGAAATTTGCGGGAGCAAAAGCTACGTACACCATTGAGGCGTTAATGCATGACGGAAAAGCGCTGCAGTCCGGAACCAGTCATAACTTCGGAGACGGATTTGCAAGAGCATTTGGCATCCAGTATACCGATAAAGATAATACCCTGCAGTATGTGCACCAGACATCCTGGGGTATGTCCACCAGAATGATCGGAGCCATTATCATGGTTCACGGTGACAACAACGGATTGGTCCTTCCGCCAAGGATCGCACCGGTTCAGGTAATGATCATTCCTATCCGTCAGCAGGAGGAAGCGGTACAGAATAAGGTAGAAGAGATTTATGATCGCCTGAAAAAGGACTTTTCCGTAAAAGTTGACCGTAGTGAAAAGAGCCCGGGATGGAAATTTGCAGAGCAGGAGATGCGCGGAATCCCTGTGCGTATTGAGATCGGACCAAAGGACGTGGAAGCAAACCAGTGCGTGATCGTAAGAAGGGATAACGGAGAGAAGACCGTGGTTTCTCTGGATGAAGTAGAGACCAGAGTAGGCGAGATCCTTGAAACCATGCAGCAGGATATGTTTGAAAAAGCAAAGAAATTCCGCGATGAACATGTTTACGATGCCCTGGATTACGAAACATTCAAAAAGACCGTAGAAGAAAAACCGGGATTTGTCCGTGCCATGTGGTGCGGAGATGAAGCCTGCGAAAACAAGATCAAAGAGGATACCACAGCCACCAGCCGTTGTATGCCATTTGAACAGATTCATCTGTCCGATACCTGCGTTTGCTGCGGTAAGAAAGCAAAAGCGCTTGTTTATTGGGGAAAAGCATATTAATGAAGATTGTTTTACCAAATGAAGTAAATTCTATCATAAGAACACTGAACGAAGCCGGCTACGAAGCATATGCTGTAGGCGGCTGTGTTCGTGATAGCCTGCTTAAGGTTACGCCCAAGGATTGGGATGTGACCACCTCTGCCACACCCGGACAGGTGAAGGAGCTTTTTCCAAGGACCGTGGATACCGGGATCCAGCATGGAACCGTGACGGTGCTAATAGGAAAAGAAGGGTTTGAAGTCACCACCTACCGTGTAGACGGCGAATATGAAGATGGCAGACATCCCAAGCAGGTGCAGTTTACTGCCAGTCTGACGGAAGACCTTAAGCGTCGCGATTTTACCATCAATGCCATGGCCTACCATCCGGAAGAAGGGCTGGTGGATATTTTCGAAGGGCAGCAGGATCTTACGGCAGGAAGGATCCGTTGTGTGGGAATTGCCACAGAGCGGTTTTCCGAGGATGCGCTTCGTATGTTGAGAGCTGTGCGGTTTTCCGCCCAGTTGGGATTTGCAATAGAGGAAGATACACAAAAAGCCATGAAACTATTGGCTGCAAATCTTAAAAAGGTGAGTGTGGAACGGATCTATGCCGAATTATCGAAGCTTCTGTGCTCCCCTCATCCGGAGAATATCAGGTTTGCTTATGAAACCGGGCTACTGGAGCAGTGTTTGCCGGAGGTGTGCGGTAATTTTGCCAAAGAAGGACTGCGGGGGCAGACCATGGAGCGGTTAAAAATAAGTCCGGCAGATCTTTGGATCCGTCTTGCGATCCTGTTTGAGGATCTGCTGGATGAGCCGGAAGAAGCTCGCGTGGTGAAGATCCTGCGGCGTTTAAAGACAGATCTTTATACCATCAAGCTTACCGGCCATCTGGTGGCAACAGCAAAAGAGCCGCTTCCAAAGGATGAAGTACAGACCAGGATACTTCTCTCAGCGTGGGGAGAAGAGCGGTTTGACAAGTGGCTTACGATAAAGGAAATCCGGGAAGAAGTGGATGTCAGCCAGATCCGACAGAGAAAAGAAATGATCCTTTCCAGAGGGGATTGCCTGAGTATCCGGCAGCTGGCTGTGAACGGCGCGGATCTTATAGCTTTGGGAGTAAAGCAGGGCAAAGACGTAGGACAGATCTTGGGCAGATTATTAAATTTGTGCTTAATTAATCCGGAAGAGAACGAGAGAGAAAGGCTCATAGGACACGTTTTGGCGTGGATAGAATAAAAGAATGTGACTCTTCATACAATAGAAAAACGAGAATGCCTCGTTAATCTTTTGTTTGGAGGGTCATTTTGTATAATAGGGAAACGGAAAATTTAGGACAGTATAATCTACATATTACCAAAGTGAGTAAGGCCAGAGGAGGGACCGTGCTAAACTGCGAAGAAGGAGATTATCTGCTAAAAGCGTATGGAGGAAGTCCGCGACGATTAGGAATGCTGTATCGGATCCTGAATGATGCCCAGAAGGAGGGATTCCTGGTTGATGCTCCGGTACCGGATGAAAATGGGGAGTTAAGCTTTACGGATGTCTATGGTGAGTGCTTTTCCCTCAGAAAATGGTATGCTGCAAGGGAATGTGATCCGAAAAACGCGGCAGATGTCATGCGTGGGACAATCTGCCTTGGAAAACTGACTGCCTTTTTGCAATCGGTGTCTTGCGTTTATCGTGGTGAGGTATTCGTCCCCGGACATGAATTTGACAAAGAAGTGGCCCGACATAACCGGGAGTTAAAGAATATCAGTAATTATATCCGGGGAAAACGACAGAAGAATGAGTTTGAAGAGATGTTTCGTAAACAATTCGACCTGTATTACCAGCAAGGTTTGCAGGCGGCATTGTTAGAGCAGGAATTTCGGACCACCGGACAGGTTAGAGAAGGAGTATGCCACAGGGATTATACGCATCATAATGTGTTTTTCCGGGAAGAAGATACTATTCTGGTGCATTTTGACAATTTGGGATGGGACAGTATCGTCTGCGATTTTTCCCTGTTTCTGCGTAAAGTCATGGAGAAAAATAACTGGAGCAGGGTGCTGGCAGAAGAAATGATCCATTGCTTTGATGAAGAGGTTCACCTGACAAAACAGGAATATCAGCAATTATATCTTCGAATGCTTTATCCGGTGCGTTTTTTAAAGATCGCCAATCATTATGCCAACCGGAAAAAGAGCTGGGTCAGCGTGCGTGACCTGGAGAAATTAAGCAGCTTAAAACAGCAGGAAGAGGACAGGCAACAGTTTCTTGTCTTTTTGCGCAGTTACGTGGTATACTAGCGTAAAGAGGTGAAGTGCCATGAAGCGATACCAAAGACGAATGGCTTGCTGGCTGGTCTTTTGCCTGATCGCAGGACTGTTTGGCGGCTGCGGGAAAAAGGAAGAGAAAGTAGTCATTGGAGGCAACGGAACAGGACTGCCTGCGGCAACACAGGAAGAACAGCAGGAAGAGGAAAGTCCGGAAGTATTTATTTATAAAGCAACAGACCAGTCTCTTGGCCTTATGACATTCATTAAGGTGGGGGGAGGCTATCGGGAGTTTACGTTTTCCTTTAGCGGCGCTACCCTGATCTATGACCGTTACGGAGCAGCCGAAACGGTGGAAGAATTAAGGCCCGGAGATGTCTTTGCACTGACCGTGGATGAAAACACCCAGAAGATCAAAAAAATGGAAGAATCTACGGATGTGTGGGTGTTTGAAGATGTGGAGAATTATGCAGTAAATACGGATGCCGATATGTTAAGTGTAGGGCAGGAGGATTACCGGCTTACGGAAAATGTGCCGGTTTTTGACGGGGAAGAGCAGTTTACCCGGAATCAGATCGGTACGGCAGATGTACTGACCCTGATCGGATATAAGAAAACCCTGTTGAGTGTGCAGATCACAACCGCACATGGAAAGCTGGCTTTTAAGAACGCGGAGAAGTTCGAGGGAGGCTATTTTGTGCTGGGCAATGTGGCGGCAGCCAGGATCGCGGAAGGTGTGAAAATGAAAGTCCGCGCAGGAGAATTTCTGTTGAAAGTGGCAGCCAAAGGCCAGGGCGGAAGCAAGAAGATCACCATCAAACCGGGAAAAACCACAACGGTGGACTTAAAAGAGTTTGAGGGGTCAGCAACCAAGATGTGTAAGCTAACCTTTGAGCTGATGCAGGAAGGCACGCAGATAACCATAAATGGACAAAAAGTGGATACACAAGAGGGTACCAGCCTTGCGTATGGTGCCTATCGGATCGTGGCAACTCTGGACGGATATGAAACCTGGTCCAGATTGCTGTTCGTAAATTCAAAGGAGGCCGTTATTTCCATTGACCTTTCGGAGGAGTCCCAGAATTCATCCGGTAGTTCAAACCAAAGCTCCACCACAGGCACAAACGGTTCGGCCGGCTCTTTGGCAGGTTCCAAAACAGGAAGTAAGAACGGAACGGATACTACGTCCGGCAGCGATTCGTCAACCACCGGAAATACCAACTCGACAACTACGGGCGAGAGTACAACAACCACCGAAAACGACGGACAGGATAGCGCCCAGTCCACCACGGATAGCACAAGCAATGACAATTCCCTGGTGAATGAGGTGATGGATATCCTGACGGGTAATGATTGATAAATTCAGGAGGTACACAGCATGCAGGCAAGAGAAGTATACCAGCAGTGGATGCAGGATCCCTATTTCGATGAGGAGACCAAACGGGAGCTTCAGGGGATTGAAAAGGATGAAACAGAGATTACGGAACGCTTTTATAAAGAGCTGGAATTTGGAACAGCGGGACTCAGGGGGATCCTGGGTGCAGGAACCAACCGTATGAACGCCTATACCGTCCGGAAGGCGACACAGGGACTGGCAAATTACATTAACCGGGTTGGAACCGGAGCGCAGGGAGTGGCGATTGCCTATGACTCCCGTCACAGATCAGATGAATTTGCTCTGGAAGCGGCGCTGTGCCTTACCGCAAATGGGATCAAAGCTTATGTGTTTGATTCGCTCCGCCCTACGCCGGAATTATCCTATGCCGTGAGAAGCCTTCATTGTACGGCAGGTATTAACATAACTGCCAGCCATAATCCCAGCAACTATAACGGCTACAAAGTATACTGGGCAGATGGTGCCCAGATCACACCGCCCCATGATGCAGGCATCATGGATGAGGTGAAAGCCATTACAGACTATTCCAATGTGAAGACCATGGGCGAACAGGAAGCCAGAGATCAGGGACTGCTAGTGACGATCGGAAAAGAATTGGACGACGCCTACCTTGATGAATTGAAAAAACAGGTGCTTCACCCGGAAGTGATCAAAGAAATGGCAGATCAGGTGAGCATAGTTTATACTCCGTTACACGGGACCGGAAATATTCCGGTAAGGCGTTTGCTGGAAGAGCTTGGTTTTTCCAATGTATTTGTGGTGAAAGAGCAGGAAAAGCCGGATGGAGATTTCCCTACGGTAAGTTACCCGAACCCGGAATCACGGGAAGCCTTTGAACTGGGATTAAAACTGGCAAAAGAAAAGCACGCTGATCTTGTGCTGGCCACAGATCCGGATGCAGACCGTCTGGGAGTTTATGTTCTGGATCGAAGCAGCGGAGAGTACATTCCGCTTACCGGAAATATGTCAGGCTGTCTTTTGGCGGAATATGTCATCAGCCAGAAGAAGGAATTACAGGGCTTGCCAAAAGATGGTGCCCTGATCCGATCTATTGTTACCACCCATATGGCGGATGCCATTGCCAAAGCCTATGGGATAGAATTGGTAGAGGTTCTCACCGGATTTAAATACATCGGACAGAAGATGCTGGAATTTGAAACCACAGGAAAAGGAACCTATCTGTTTGGTCTGGAGGAAAGTTACGGATGTCTGCCGGGAACCTATGCCAGAGACAAAGATGCGGTGGCTGCGACCATGCTGCTTTGCGAAGCAGCCGCTTTTTACAAGAAACAGGGTAAGACCCTTTGGGATGCTATGATGTCCATGTATGAAACCTATGGCTGCTTCCTGGACGATGTGGCAAGCGTCACATTGGAAGGAAAAGAAGGACTGGAAAAGATCGCGTCCATCATGGACAGGCTGCATAAGGAAGATGTGGAAAGCATTGGTGCCTTTAAGGTTCTGGGAATAAGAGACTACCTTACCGGAAGCCGTAAAGACCTGTTGACAGGAAAGAGTGAACCCATCAGCCTTCCTGCTTCCAACGTGATGTATTACGAACTGGAAAACAATGCGTGGGTCTGTGTAAGACCTTCCGGAACGGAGCCTAAGATCAAATTATACTTCGGAGTATGGGATCAGAAAATGGATAAGGCAAAGGAACTGGCGGCGCAATTGAAGCAGGATGCACAGGTACTGTTGGGGAAAACAGAAAAATAACCAAAAAATGGCGATTCTGAGTGCCAAAATGAGCATTTTTTCTTGACAAATAGCGAGAAACCATATATAAATAGATTTATGAGTAATATTGAATTTAGATACAGTATTATGAAAACAATGAGGAGGAACTAAAACATGAACAAAGCAGAATTAGTAGCTGTTATGGCTGAGAAAGCTGAAATCTCAAAGAAAGATGCTGAGAAAGCATTAAAGGCATTTACAGAGGTAGTTGCTGAAGAAATGAAGAAAGGTGAGAAAGTACAGTTAGTAGGATTCGGAACCTTCGAAACATCTGAAAGAGCAGCTAGAACCGGAAGAAACCCACAGACCGGTGCAGAGATGACTATCCCAGCTTCTAAAGCTCCTAAATTTAAAGCAGGAAAAGCTTTAAAAGATATGGTGAATGCTTAATTTAAGGTTCGGACTAGTTTACAAATAATGATTAGAAAACAGGGTGGATTTCCGCCCTGTTTTTGTTTAAGAGGGAAATTTACAATAAGGAGACGATGAAATGAGACTGGATAAATTTCTAAAAGTATCGCGACTGATAAAACGCAGGACCGTGGCAAACGAGGCGTGTGACGCAGGACGCGTACTGGTCAACGGTAAAGTTGCCAAAGCATCTGTGAATGTGAAGGCGGGAGATATTATCGAAATACAGTTCGGTAACAAAACCGTAAAGGTGGAGGTACTGGAAGTGGCGGACACTTCCCGCAAAGAGGAAGCGAAAGAATTATTCCGCTATCTGTAGGGACAAAACAGTTCTATTTCTCCCGAAGTTGTCATAGTTATGGATAGGACAACAAAGGCAGGAGGAATCAGATGGAAGAAAGCAGGGGAATGGTAAAGAATCATAGGGCTGTTTTAAGCAACCGGCGCAGTATCTCTCTGACAGGCGTGGTGGATGTGATCAGCTTTGACCTGAATGAAGTGTTGCTGGAAACGGAGCTGGGTATGCTTCATATCAAAGGTAAAGACCTTCACGTGAACCGCCTAAATGTGGAAAAAGGAGAGGTGGATGTAGAGGGTACATTGGACAGCCTCACTTATACGGATACCAGCGTGTATGAAACCAGAGGACAGAGTATGTTCGGAAGGCTGTTTGGATAATGCATACGTTAGTTGCTCCGTCTATTTCGGACGAACTGTGGTTATTAGGAGCCTCTTTTCTTCTGGGCATTGCACTGATGGTCTTTTACGATGTGATCCGACTGTTCCGGGCCTTGATCCCACAGGGATTCTGGGCGGTTGCGGTAGAGGACATCCTGTTTTGGACGGTAAGTTCTGTTGCGATCTTTATCCTGTTGTTTGTGTTTAATGAGGGACGGATCCGTTTTTATGCACTTCTGGCTGTGGGACTTGGTATGTTATTATATTATGTGCTTGTTGGGAAACGATGGCCGCCTTTTGTCCGCCGGAAGCTGAAAAAGCACCAAAAACCCGGAAAGTACACACATAATTCAAGAAAAGAGGTTGCTAAAAAGAAGGATTAACGTTAAAATGTTTATAAGGTAGCAAGAGAAGGAGGTTTCCATGAGTCGAAAAAGACGTAGAAAGAAAAAGCAAACGACGCGCGTGGTTACGGCAGTACTGCTACTTTTATTGGTTGTATTAGGCTTTAACGTTATCAAGTTATATCAGAAGAACCAGGTATATGCTGCAAGACAACAGGCTTTGGAGCAGCAGTATGAAGAGCAGGAACAGCGTAAGGAAGACTTAAGTGCGTTCGAGGAGTTTACCAAGACCGTAGAGTATGTGGAGCAGGTTGCCAGAGAGAAGCTCGGAATGGTCTTCGATAATGAAATCGTTTTTAAATCCGATGATAATTAGATCTTAGCGGGCTGTCACACTTTTATCGAGAGTGTGACAGCTTTTTTGGTGACAAGTGAGGCTGTTTGCAGACTCATCTTGTTTAACTTCTTAAAAGTTTCCAACCTTCAGTTGAAGGGAAATGCTGTCAAAAAGTTTTTGGACAGCCACTGCCATTTTGACAAAGCTTTTCCCACCGGCTAATTATAATGTCTCCTACCATGATCGAAGCCGGCAAATTAGATCAGGAAAAGGAGACACAACAATTATGAAAAAAAGACAGATACTCTGTTACGGAACATCCCTGGCATTGACAGCGGCCAACGTAATGGGATGTAATCCCTTTCTTCCGGGAGTGGTGGCCATGTTTGGAAGCGAGAATCTTTCCAAACCCCTGCTGGCCGCAGCCGTTTTTGTGGGCTGCGCTTGCTTTATGCCATATCTTACAGCCATAAAATACCTGATGATCTGCTGTCTGATCCTTATAGGAGAAGCGCTGGTTAAGCGTTCCTATGGACGCATGAGTATTGTGAAGACGGCGGTTCTGGCAGCAGTCTGCACGTTTCTGGTAGGACTGGCAGGAGAAGCATTTACCCTAAGTGCTTACGGTATATTGGTGATCGGCCTGGAGGCGGCCTTTACGTTTGGTATGGTCCTGACCTTTAAACGTCTGATCCATCGTATGCTATTGGAAAAGCGAAAGCTTTTGAAAGCTTCGGAACTGCCTGAGCAGGAGAAAAGCTTCCGCCTGCATTCCTACGCCCAGGCGTTGACCAAGCTGGCAGATTCTTTTGGAACCCGGCAGGTAGCTTATGCCAGCCCCAAAGAATATGGGCAGCAGGAAGAAAACCACGCTTTGGCTAAGGGGCTGTATGCTATTGCACAGACCATTGAGGAATGCAATACCCAGCCTGTTTATCAGTGTCTGGACAGGGAAGAAGACATCCGGCAGCTGGAATACCGATTATCGGAAAAAGGAGTACATAGCTGGCAGTATGCGCTATATGAAGATGCTTTTGGACACCACAGCTTGAAATTTCTGGCAAAAAGCGTAAAGCAGCCGGCCATTACCATAAAAACCGTGGCAAAGACCGCTTCGGAGATCTTTGGAGTGACCTTTGTACCGGAACAGGAAAACGGAGTTTTGATCGGCAGTACAAAGCAGTCCATCCAGTTGAAGGAATCGGGACAATTTCAGATCCGGTTTCAGGTGGCCAGGGAAAGCAAGGAAGAGGGAAAGGTGTGTGGAGATAATTTTTCTGCGATGCGTGTCAGCGAGGGCAGGACCATTCTGGCCCTGTCCGATGGGATGGGATGTGGACAAAGCGCTTGTAGTCAGAGTAAAACCGTGTTAGAGTTAATAGAAGAGCTGATCGGGGCGGGATTTCATCCTAAAGATGCCCTGCCCATGATGAACGGATGCCTTTCCAGCACCTGCTCCGATGGATTTCTGGCTACACTGGATCTGTGCGATATTGATGAATTTACCGGAATGGCGACGTTTTACAAAATGGGAGCACCGGTGAGCTTCATTATCCGCAAGAATCAGGTGGAGAAGGTGGAAAGCCCATCGCTGCCGGCCGGAGCCTTCTGGGGAGCAGAGGCGGTTCCGGTGGAGAAAAAACTCTACGACGGAGATTATGTGATCATGCTCTCGGACGGAGTACTGGACAGCCTTGGAAGGGAAGATCCGGAGGAAACCCTGCGGCAAGTATTAAAAGTATTGCCCAGAGGGAATCCTGCGGCCATGGCAGAAAAGATCATAAAGATCGCAAAAGAGGCAGGAGGTCAGTGGAAAGACGACTGTATGGTATTGGTGGCAGGAGTCTGGAAACGATAAGAATACAATGATTGATAAAATCCTGAAATATATGGAACAATATGAAATGATACAGGATGGCGACCATGTGCTGGTGGGAGTATCCGGTGGCGCGGATTCGCTGTGCTTACTGTGTCTTTTACAGGAACTGACCCGTATATGGAACTATAAGATCACCGTGCTGCATGTGGAGCACGGCATCAGGGGTGAAGATTCCGTAAGAGACATGGAGTTCGTGCAGCAGATCTGCAGGGAACAGAAGATCCCATGCTTAACCCGCCGCTTTGATGTGCCCGCGATCGCGAGAAAGAAGGGATTATCGGAGGAAGAAGCAGGGCGGCAGATCCGCTATCAGGCGCTAAGAGAGGAAGCGGATCGTGTGGGTGCCAATAAGATCGCAGTAGCGCATCATGCCGATGATCTGGCGGAAACCATGCTTTTTTTCCTGTGCAGAGGAACCGGACTCAAAGGGCTTTATCCCATGCAGCCGGTGAGAGGAAACCTCATCCGTCCGCTGCTATGTGTGACCAGAGAAGAAATTGAAGGGTATCTGGGTAAAAAGGGACTTGCCTATTGCAAGGACGCGACCAATCAGGATACGGAGTATACCCGTAATAAGATAAGGCATGAAGTGATGCCGGTATTAAAACAGATCAACCCCCAGGCGGTGGAGCATTTTA
Organism: Lachnospiraceae bacterium; assembly: GCA_051878875.1. GTDB lineage: Bacteria > Bacillota > Clostridia > Lachnospirales > Lachnospiraceae > XBB1006. The sequence continues at coordinate 18,594 of JBJEKY010000027.1, forward strand.
TGCAGACAGCGGATATTCTTAAGCAGGCTGACGAGGTGCTTATAGAGCAAATAGAGCAGGTGTATTCAAGAAATGTGGAGAAGGCGGATAACGGGCTTTGGTTAAAACAGGAATTAACAGGGGAAAAGCATGACTATCTGATCAGCGAGGTGATCAGGAAGGCCGTAGAAACCCTGTCAGAAAGCCGCAAGGATATTTCCAGGATCCACATCGACGAAGTCAGGGCATTGTTTTTTCAGCAGGTGGGGAGAAAAAAACACCTGCCATATGCAATAACGGCTGAGCGGACGTATGATGGTGTGTGGCTGAGAAAAGAGGATTTTTCGCAGGAAAGCGCACAGGAGAAAGATAAAGCCCCTATGCCTGCGACGGTTCCGGTAAAGGTTCCGGGGATAACTCTCCTTAGGGACGGCAGCCGCTTAAAAAGCAGGTTGTTGGAGGAAAGCTGCAGGACACAGGAAATTCCCACAAAAGAGTATACCAAATGGATGGATTATGATATAATCAAGGATGATTGTTCTGTGCGAAGGGTAAAACCGGAGGATTACATTGTGATCGATGCACAGGGAAAACGGAAAAAGATAAAAAAGCTGTTTACGGATGAAAAAATCCCCAGGCAGGAGAGAGACCGGATTTTGGTATTGGCCAGGGGAGATCATGTTTTTTGGGTCATTGGAGTCCGTATGGGTGAGGACGTGAAAGTTACGTCAGCTACCAAACAGGTTTTAGAGATAAGTTATTATCAAGAAGGAGAAGAAACACATGAGTGAAAAAGTAAGAGTACTGATCGATGAGGAAGCAGTGGAGGCAAAGATCGCGGAACTGGGAAAGAAGATCAGTGAAGATTATGCAGGAAAAGAAGTGCACCTGATCTGTGTTTTAAAAGGTGGTGTATTCTTTATGTGTGAGCTGGCAAAGAGGATCAGCGTTCCGGTATCCATGGACTTTATGTCCGTATCCAGTTACGGAAATGATACCAAATCCAGCGGTGTGGTGAAGATCATAAAGGATCTGGACGAGCCCATCGAGGGCAAGGATGTTCTGGTGGTAGAAGACATCATCGATTCCGGCAGAACCTTAAGCTATCTTTTGGAAAACCTTAAGAACCGCAACCCAAACAGTCTGCATCTGTGCACCCTGTTAGACAAGCCGGAGAGAAGAGTAAAACCGGTTCATGTGGATTATACCGCATTTGAAATTCCGGATGAATTTGTGGTAGGATATGGATTGGATTATGCACAAAGATACAGAAATCTTCCATATATTGGAGTGGTAGAACTCGACTAGAGTAGGAGGAACAGGATTTGAAGAAACAGGCAAGAGGAATCACTGTCTATATTCTGCTGGTCCTTGCGGTGATCATGATCTGGTATTTCTTTGATAACCAGGCTTCCAGAGAGGTGACTTATACCAAGCAGCAGTTCGTGGAAGACATGAAAAACGGCAACGTGATCAGCGTCGACATTGTACAAAGCCGGGATGTTCCCACAGGAACCCTGAGGGTTGCCCTGGCTGCCCGGGATGAGTCGGGAGAGGCAGTGACCGAGGTCAGATTATTAGAGGTATCCGATGTAAATGATGCAGAAGAACTGATGGAAAAATATGATTTTACCAACTATGCTGTCAGTGCCGTTCCGGCAGAGAGCTTTTTGAAAGATCTGCTTCCATTGCTTCTGGTATTCGGAACCATGTTTATCCTGTTTGTCATTATGATGAACAGGCAAAATGCCGCAGCAGGCGGTGGCGGACGGATGTCCGATTTCGGAAAGAGCCATGCGAAGGTACACAAGGATGATGTATCCAAGATCAATTTTGAAAGTGTGGCAGGACTGAAAGAAGAAAAAGAAGAGCTGGAAGAGATCGTGGACTTCCTGCGGGAGCCCCAGAAGTATACGGACTTAGGTGCCCGTATCCCCAAAGGTGTGATCCTGGTGGGACCTCCGGGAACCGGTAAAACATTGCTGGCAAAAGCTATTGCAGGGGAAGCAAAAGTTCCGTTTTTCTCTATTTCCGGTTCTGACTTCGTAGAAATGTTCGTAGGTGTGGGCGCTTCCCGTGTCCGGGATCTGTTTGAAGAAGCAAAGAAGAACGCACCCTGTATCGTGTTCATAGACGAGATCGATGCGGTAGCAAGACGCAGAGGAACCGGTATGGGCGGTGGCCACGACGAACGTGAACAGACCTTAAACCAGCTGTTGGTAGAGATGGATGGATTCGGATTAAATGAAGGTATCATCGTGATGGCGGCAACCAACCGTGTGGATATCTTAGATCCGGCTATCATGCGTCCGGGCCGTTTTGACCGCAAGGTGTATGTAGGCAGGCCGGATGTGAAAGCCAGACGGGAAATCTTAGATGTTCATTGTAAGAATAAACCGCTGAGTGATGATGTGGACTTAGACCGCATTGCACAGACCACTGCTGGCTTTGCCGGAGCAGATCTGGAAAATCTCATGAATGAAGCAGCCATTGCTGCAGCCAAGGAAAAGAGAGCTTTTATCACCATGGCAGATATCCAGAAATGTTTCGTAAAAGTGGGAATCGGTGCAGAGAAGAAGAGCCGTGTGGTAACAGAGAAAGAGAAACGTATTACTGCTTATCACGAAGCAGGTCACGCACTGCTGTTCCATCTTCTTCCGGATGTGGGACCGGTGTATTCCGTTTCTATCGTGCCGACCGGTGCCAGTGCGGCAGGTTATACCATGCCATTGAATGAAAATGATGAAATGTTCAATACCAAGGGAAAAATGCTCCAGGAGATCACAGTAGATCTGGGAGGCCGTGTGGCGGAGGAGCTGATCTTTGATGACATTACCACCGGAGCAAGTCAGGATATCAAGCAGGCTACCAAGATGGCCAAAGACATGGTGACTAAGTACGGTATGTCTGACGATATCGGACTCATCTGTTACGGGGATGACGACGACGAGGTGTTCATTGGAAGAGATCTTGCCCATACCAGGGGATATGGTGAAAAGGTAGCAACCACCATTGATACGGAAGTAAAGCGCATCATAGATGAGTGTTACGCAAAAGCAAAGCAGATCATTGAGGAGCACATCAGCGTCCTGCATGCCTGTGCAGAACTTCTTCTGGAAAAGGAAAAAATCGGCAAGGAAGAGTTCGAAGCATTATTCGACTAAAATGTGTAAAAGTTGCACAAAAAACAACATAAAGTTTTGTGATGTTTGTGCACACTTTAGCGCAGGGCTGTGATAGTATAATAGACGTAAACCCCCCAATACATTATATAATTTTTGCTAAACCCCATAGTAAAAATACCTTCTCCTAAAAGACAACCGATCGACAGGTTGTCTTTTTTCTTTGTCCCAAAAGTTCTGAAAACCGTTACCCCGGAATGTGCAGGACGTAAGAAAGTACTTCGCAAATTAGTGCATATCATGTATAATGATAAAAAACAACAAAGGATGAGCAGATGAAACAGATTGATAAAGCAGCATTATATGCTGATGAAACCATAGATTACAGAATGCCGGAAAGTCCCCGGGCGGGAGAAAAAGTGTCCTTTCGTTTCCGCGCCGGTCATCAGGATGTCCGGCATATTTTTATGCATATACGTTATCAGGAGCATAGAGGCGAGACTGACGGATTGCCGGAAGGCGGCGCTGTGTGTTTAAGCGAGCAATGCATGGAGCTTGTATGGGAACGGACAGAACATGGTTTTGACTGGTTTGTGACTCAGTATACTTTGGAAGGCGACTTTTGCTCCTACCTTTTTGAAGTTCAGGGAGAGGAAGAGACTTGCTTTTTCCAGCGAAATGGGGTTACTTGTGGGCCGGATTGGGATCATGCATTTTATTATGCGCCTGGATTCGATGTGCCGCAGTGGGCAAAGGGTGCTGTAATGTACCAGATCTTTACAGACCGGTTCTGCAATGGAGATACAGCCAATGATGTGGTGGATGGTGAATATTTTTACAATGGAACGCAGGTAAGCGGGGTGCAGCTGTGGAACAGGAATCCTTCCACCAACCTGGTGGGCGAGTTTTATGGCGGTGATCTGAAAGGCGTGATGGATAAGCTGGATTACCTGAAGGAGCTGGGCGTGGAAGTCTTATATTTTAATCCTCTGTTTGTGTCTCCTTCATACCACAAATATGATACTCAGGATTATGATTACATCGATCCCCATTTTGGAGTGATCGTAAAAGATGAGGGAGACAGACTTACCCCCGGAGATCGGGATAACAGTCATGCCACCCGTTACAAAACCAGGGTGACAGACCGGGAGAATCTTGAGGCAACCAACGAACTGTTTATTAAGTTGGTTCAGGAGGCGCATAAGCGGGGTATACGCGTGATCCTGGACGGTGTTTTTAATCATTGTGGCTCCTTCCACAAATGGCTGGACCGGGAGAAACTGTACAGCGGTCAGCCCGGTTATGAGGCGGGAGCATACGAGGCCTGGGACAGCCCCTACCATGATTATTTTTCCTTCCGGGAAGGTAGCGGATGGCCGGATAACGGAAATTACGAGGGCTGGTGGGATTTTGCCACCTTGCCGAAGTTGAATTACGAGGGAAGCAGGAAACTTCAGGAGGAGATTTTCCGGATCGGGGAGAAGTGGATTTCTCCGCCGTTCAATGTAGATGGCTGGCGGCTGGATGTGGCCGCGGATCTGGGTCACGGAGAAGCTTTTAATCATGAGTTCTGGAGGGAGTTTCGTCGCAGGATCAAAAAAGTGAATCCTGATGCGTTGATCCTGGCAGAGCATTATGGTTCGCCCAAGTCCTGGCTTGCCGGAGACCAGTGGGATACGGTAATGAATTACGATGCTTTCATGGAGCCTGTGAGCTATTTTTTCACCGGCATGGAGAAACATTCCGATGATTATCGGCCGGAACTTTGCGGAAATGTGGAGTACTTCCAACAGACAATGGCGGAAAACATGAGTAACTTCATGGAAGCTTCCTTGCTTAGTGCCATGAACCAGTTATCCAATCATGATCATTCCCGTTTCCTTACCAGGACCAATCATAAGGTAGGACGGGTAGCCAACCTGGGACATAAAGCGGCTTCGGAAAACATAGACAAGTCAGTAATGGCTATGGCGATTGTGCTGCAGATGACTTGGCCGGGGGCTCCGTCCCTTTATTACGGGGATGAAGCAGGGGTATGCGGTTTTACCGATCCTGACAGCAGACGTACCTATCCATGGGGGAATGAAGACAAGGAATTATTGAGCCTATACCGGAAAGCGATTCATCTCCACAAGGAGTGCGATGTACTTCGCACCGGATCCTTCTGTTTTTTGAACTGTGGAGAGCGCTATGGGATTCTGGGATTTGCCCGATTTGACCGCACACAGCAGGCGGTGGTACTGATCAATAGCCAGCAGAAACATTTGCGCAGCCTGATTTCTCTAAAAGAGGCGGGAATCTGCGAGGATGTATCCGTGGAGCAGGTATTTTATACTCATGGATGCGAAGTGTCTACTGTGCCAATTACTTATGAGATTAAGCAGGGTTTGCTGGATATCTCTCTGCCTGCTCATAGCACGGTAGTACTGTATCATCGGTGGTAGACGCAAGACCTGCTGAATTCATAGGTCTATGCCGATGGTAAGTTGGGTTCCATATTCAAAATTTGGAAACTTCATCAAAA
>JBJEKY010000028.1:0-1220 GCA_051878875.1 Lachnospiraceae bacterium
CAGGAACTCGAACGAATCTCTGGATTAACCTCCGAACAAGCAAAAGATTATCTTTTAAAAACTGTTGAAGAAGATGTAAAACTTGATACTGCAAAATTAATCAAAGAACTCGAGAACAAAGCAAAAGAAGAAGCATCCAAGAAAGCAAAGGATTATGTGGTAACTGCCATCCAGAAATGTGCAGCAGATCATGTTTCTGAAGCAACCATTTCGGTTGTACAGTTGCCCAGCGATGAAATGAAGGGACGTATCATCGGAAGAGAGGGAAGAAATATCCGTACTCTTGAAACCATGACAGGTGTGGATCTGATCATTGATGATACCCCGGATGCAGTGGTGCTGAGCAGTTTTGATCCGGTTAGGAGAGAAGTTGCAAGAATTGCTTTGGAAAAATTAATTGTGGATGGTCGTATCCATCCCGCAAGAATCGAAGAAATGGTTGAAAAGGCGCAGCGTGAAGTAGAAACAATGATGCGCGAAGAAGGAGAGGCCGCAACACTGGAAGTTGGTGTTCACGGTATTCATCCGGAACTGGTAAGACTGTTAGGAAGAATGAAGTTTAGAACCAGCTATGGTCAGAATGCGTTAAAGCATTCTATTGAAGTAGCTCAGTTATCCGGTTTACTGGCAGCCGAGGTAGGAGTAGACATCAAACTGGCAAAACGTGCCGGTTTGTTGCATGATATTGGAAAAGCTGTAGATCACGATATGGAAGGTTCCCACATTCAACTGGGTGTGGATCTTTGTAGAAAATACAAGGAAGGACCAATCGTGGTTAATGCAGTGGAATCCCACCATGGCGATGTAGAGCCGGAGACCCTGATTGCGTGTATCGTGCAGGCAGCGGATGCTATTTCCGCAGCACGCCCGGGTGCCCGCAGGGAAACTCTGGAAACCTATGCTAACAGATTGAAACAGTTAGAAGAAATTGCAGACAGTTTTAAAGGTGTTGACAAATCTTATGCTATTCAGGCAGGAAGAGAAGTTCGTATTATGGTTGTTCCTGAACAGATTTCAGATGCTGATATGGTGCTGTTAGGAAGAGATATTGCCAAACGTGTTGAAAGCGAATTGGCATATCCGGGACAGATCAAGATCAGTGTAATACGTGAATCTAGAGTAACCGATTACGCAAAGTAATTTACATGAATAATGAAGCCCTTGCGGAGTTTTCCGCAGGGGCTTTTTATCATACGCGGAAAATGATTGTTATAAAGCTA
>JBJEKY010000028.1:1320-24152 GCA_051878875.1 Lachnospiraceae bacterium
GAAAATGATTGTTATAAAGCTATCTATGGTTGATTTTTTCAAACAAAAAGCGTAAAATAAATAATATGTAGGAAAGTTTACTGGTTTAAAGCAATGAATGAGTATGGAGGTAAAAATAATGAACAGACTAGAAGGAAAAGTTGCTATTGTGACCGGATCTACCAGTGGAATCGGAATTGGAATCGCAAGATTGTTTGCGGCAGAGGGCGCTAAGGTTGTGATCTGTGGACGTAGAGAAGAGAAAGGTCAGGCCGTAGTAGACACCATTAAACAGGAGGGTGGCGAGGCATCCTATCATTTTATGGATATCACTGCACCGGAAAGTATTGAGAAACTGATGGCTGATACGGCAGAAAAGTACGGAAAGATCGATATTCTTGTAAATAATGCAGCAAATGTTGCATTGAAAGATGGACGTGTTGATGAGCTTACGATTGAAATGTGGGATGGAATCTTCCAGAGTGATATGCGTGGAACCTTCTATACAACAAAATGTGTTCTTCCCTATATGCAGAAAAACGGTGCGGGTTCTATTGTAAATATCGGTTCTATGGCATCCTGCGGAGGAGACCTTGGTTCTACCGCTTATGCTTGTGCAAAAGCAGGAGTAGATATGCTGACCAAGTCTACTGCATTGCAGTATGGTAAAGATAATATCCGTTGCAACTGCGTTCGTCCGGGTCTTATCGTTACTCCGCAGAACGAAGCAAATGTACCACAGGCATTAAAAGACATCTTCTTAAGCAATATTATGGTAAATCGTTACGGATGTCCGGAAGATATTGGTTCTGCCTGTGTATATTTTGCATCTGATGAAGCAAACTATGTTACCGGTCAGATCATCAATGTGGATGGCGGAATGAACTCTCATGTTCCGACTGTGGCACAGTTTAAACAGTTAAATTCCAGAACCTGGTAGATAGAATAACCAGACAACCATATCCCGGAGGCTGTGTTAGCTTCCGGGATTTTTTTGATAAACATGAATCGCCGGGTTCTATAACATAATCTGTACTTTTACGTCATAGTTTGAAAAGAAGAATGGAAAGGACCACAGCATTGATTCGTTATCGGGAACATCCTATGGTCATCTACATTGGTCTTTTTTGCCTGGGAATCTTAAGCGGGGTTTTGTTTATCAGGTTATCCGGACATGGGGCCAAAAGCCACTTGATCCTTTGCTCGGAATACTTTCTTTATCAATATGCTTATGAAACAGTGGAGTACAGGGAACTGTTATTTTATGTTCTCATAAACAGGGTTCCTTTGTTTTTGGTTATTTTGGTAGGCTCGCTCAGTAAGTACCAAAAAAGAATAACGGAAGGTGTTTTGTACGTCTGTTCCTTTGGAATGACGTATTTAATAGGAGTAACGATGCTTCGCTATGGACTCAGGGCACTGGCGCTGGTGATAGGATTGATGACGCCTCAGATCATATTCTACATGCAATCCGTACATCTTCTATTAAGAAAGAAATCTCCGGTGCCATGGAAAAGCTATGGTTGGGGAGGAATTTTCTTTATATTGGGATTGCTGGCAGAGGTTTATGTGAACCCACGCTGGCTGCGTTTTTTGCTGGGATTATTTTAGTGAAATTTTTGTAATATTTTGAAAATGATTTTTTTGGAATAAATGTTGAACTTCTGAGACAATTAGTGTAAAATAACAGTTGTGCACCTGTAGCTCAGGGGAGAGAGCAATGGATTCCGGTTCCATGAGCGGGGGTTCGAATCCCTCCAGGTGCGCTCTTTTTTTAAGAATAATACGAAAGAAGCGTTTGAGAAAGTATAGATTGGGAAAAAAGAGGGAATAACTATGAAGCAACAGGATACGAAGAAGGATTTTGACATGAACACGGTGAAAGACGTATGGAATAAATGTATTACAAAGGTAAAAGAAAATAAACGATACGCATGTGCAGCGGTGCTGTTGGTAGTGTTTTGCGTAGTGCTGATCGTTGCAGGTGGTAAGAAACTTTCGGGAGGAAAAAACTCTGCCAGTGGTAATGCCGGTGGATTTGAGAAAAATGCGAACAAACAGATCAATTCATTGATCGAGAATTATTATAAAGCTTATGCTACAGGTTCGGAGGAAAAAGTTTGCGCGTATGCGGCTCCGATTTCAGAAAATGAGGCTTCTTATATGAAGCTGTTTTCAGAGTATGTTGAAGGATATGATGTGAAGAATGTCTATACCCAGCAGGGTGTTGACAGTAATTCTTATCTGGTATCCGTGGAAATGGTCATTAAGTTTAAGGATGTACAAACCGAGGCACCGGGATTAGATTTCTTTTATGTTACCGGTGTTGAGAGCGGAGAACTTTATATTGTAAATTTATATAGCCAGTTCAACGAAAGAACCAAAGAGTATGTAACGGAAGAACAGATTGAAAAGTGTATTAAGCAGTATGAGGCCAGAGAGGAAGTAAAAGAACTTCAGGCAAAAGTCCAGGCTGAATATGAGGATGCAGTGGCATCGGATGAGGCATTGGATGCCATGGTAAATGTAACCATCCAGGATGCCGTGGAGCAGTGGATGAGTTCCATTTCCCTGGAACAGGGACAAACGCCACCGCAGTTTGCGCTGGGCAAGGATTCAAATGATGCGGAAAACGACGATCAGAAGAATCCTTCCGAGGATGGAAAGGCAGAAGAAGAGCAGGATGAAAGTGAAGCAGAGGAAACTGTGGAACCGGAAGTTCAGGATGTTAAGGTTGTCGAGTATGTAGAGACAAAAGAAGAAGTCAATCTTCGTGAAGGAGCCAGCACCAAGAAAGACAGCGTTTGTATGCTGGAAGGTGGCGTGAAATTAAAGGTGATTTCCATGAGCGTCTGGGGTGATTGGACCTATGTAAAGACGAAATCCGGAAAGAAGGGTTATGTAAGAAATGACTTCTTAAAGACCTGCGATAACGACTATACAGTAGCGGGCCAGGAGGGGTATCCGGAGAAGAAGCAGAAATGCGAATTGTTAAAGGCTACGAATCTGATGTCCAAAATGACAGATACCGGAAAAGTAATCTCTTCCTTGTCAAAAGGAACCAAGGTAAAAGTGATCACTTGCTACGTGAATGGTTTTTCAAAGGTTACCTGTAACGGAAGAACGGGATATGTATTAACAGAAAATCTGGAATATTAGATAAATGGCACCTCAGTGAAAACTGAGGTGCTTGCGCTATGGAGGCAAATGTGGAAGGAATTCGAATCAACAAGTACTTGAGTGAAGCAGGAATATGCAGTCGAAGGGAGGCTGACCGAAAGGTCGCGGCCGGAGAGGTTTGTATTGACGGAGTGATCGCAGAAAATGGAAGTAAGGTATCGGAAGGGCAGACCGTAACAGTAAATGGAAAAGTGGTCTGTGGAGTACAAGATGCGTTTGTACTGATTGCTTTTCATAAACCTCGCGGAGTAGTTTGTACCACCCAGAAAAAGGATCCGGATAATATTGTGGATTACATAAAGTACCCGGTCAGGATCTATCCAGTGGGAAGGTTGGATAAAGAGTCAACCGGACTGATCCTTTTGACGAATCAGGGGGATCTGGTAAATAAAATGATGCGATCCGGAAATGCACATGAAAAAGAGTATTTGGTCACCGTAAACAAAGATGTTACACAAGAGTTTCTGGAGGGCTTGGCAAATGGTGTTCCGATTCTGGATGTGGTGACAAGAAAATGTAAGGTGGAAAAAATCGGAAAACGAAAATTCCGTATGGTATTGACCCAGGGCTTAAATCGGCAGATCCGCCGTATGTGTGAATATTTCGGATACAGAGTAGTAGCACTGAAACGGGTACGGATCATGAATATCAGACTGGGTGATCTGAAAGAAGGTACGTATCGGGATGTAACGAAACAGGAATTGGAGGTTCTGATGAAACTGATCGAACATTCATCCAATGAGCCGGTAAGGTATGAAGGAGATATGAAATGAGCATGACCTTTGAACAGTACAAAGAATTGCAGAAAAAAGTAGACTATCACATGGATCGTTATTACAATCAGGATGATCCTGAAATCAGTGATTATGAGTATGATCAGATGATGATCCGGTTAAAGGATGCAGAAAAAGAGCATCCGGATTGGGTTACACCGGATTCACCAACCCAGAAGATTGGCGGAGTGGCAAAAAGAGAGGCCGGGGTAAAGATCACTCATGATGTGCCAATGCTGTCCATAGAAGATGTTTTTTCCAAAGAAGAGGTAATCCAGTGGGTGCAGAAGATACAAACCAGGTACCCGGAGTGCAGATTTTCCGTGGAAACGAAAATTGACGGGTTAAGCATTACCCTGCGTTATGAAGCCGGGGAGGACGGAAAGCTTCATCTGACGACGGCGGAGACCCGTGGGGACGGCTTGATCGGTGAGGATGTTACAGCAAATGCACTGGTTATTTCAGATGTGAGAAAAACCATTGATCTGCCGTATGACAGTCTCCAGCTTCGCGGAGAAGTGTATATGAGCCATGATGAATTTGAACGCTATAATCAACGGCAGGAGCAGGACGGTAAGAAGCCGGCAGCCAATCCAAGAAATCTTGCAGCAGGTACCCTTAGACAGCTTGATCCTACTGTTACGGCAAAACGCGGACTGAGGATGTTTGTGTTTAATGTACAAAAAGGCCCGGAAGAGATGAGACAAAGTCATGTGACAGGATTGGATCTGCTGAAAGAAAAACAGGTTCCTGTTGTTTATCACAAACTATGTCAAACGGCCGATGAGGTGATCGAAGCCATTGATGAAATTGCCGATATGAGGCAGGATCTGGACTATGATATTGATGGAGCAGTGGTGAAACTGGATGATATTCGCTTAAGAGAACAGTTTCCTGCAGGAAGCAAATATTCCAGTGGTCACATTGCATATAAATATCCGCCGGAGGAACGGGTTGTTATGATAGACGAGATCCTGGTGGATGTAGGAAGAACGGGAAAACTGACCTTTACAGGAGTTTTTCATGATCCTGAGACCGGAAAGGCAGCGAGACTCTGCGGCACCAGTGTCAGTCGGGCAACCTTGCATAATCAGGACTATATCAACGATATGAAGATAGGGATTGGGGGGACTTACCGTTTGTTTAAAAGTGGTGAGATCATCCCGAAACTCAATGGATGTGTGACAAAACCACCTGCTATTTTTCAGGCACCAAAGAACTGTCCGGTGTGCGGTGCGTCACTTGTCAGAGAAGAAGATACGGCGGACATCCGCTGCGTAAACGGATCCTGTCCTGCTCAACTGGTACGTACAGTTGCCTATTTTGCCTCTTTAAATGCTATGAACATAGTAGGGCTTGGTGACACACTGGTGGAAGAACTTGTTAAGGAAGGATATATTCATGATTGTTCCGATCTTTATAAATTGAAGGATCATCGTCAGGAACTGATTGACAGGGGAATCCTTGGAAAAGAGAAGAATACGGATAAGATCCTTGCAGCAATCGAGAAATCCAAAGGTAATGAACCGGAACGTCTGTTGACCGGACTGGGTATCCGTAATGTGGGGAAGACTACTGCTAAACAGATCTTAAAACACTATCATTCTATGAAAGAACTTGCAGTGGCTCCTATAGAACAGTTGGAACAGATTGAAGATATCGGACAGGTTACGGCAATGTGTATCAGGGAATTCTTCGATCATCCGGAGAATCAAAGGGTTCTTAACTCTCTGGAAGAGTCCGGAGTTAATATGAAGAAATATGTAAAAGAAGCTACATCGGACAAATTGAGCGGACTGACAGTAGTAGTTACCGGAACCCTGGAAACCTTAGGCCGCAAAGAGGTTACACAACTGATTGAAGAAAATGGAGGAAAATGTACCTCCAGTGTGAGTAAGAAAACAGACCTTTTGGTTGCGGGAACAGCAGCCGGATCGAAACTTGCCAAGGCACAGGAACTGGGAATTAAGATCATTTCCGAAACAGAATTACTGGAACTTGTTGGTAAATAAAAAAGAAATATCAAACAGTGAAAAAGGCTATTTCCAAATGAAGAGAGGTTTGGTATAATGAACTATATCCAATTGGTATAGGAGGCGTAGTATGGCTGAAGACAGAAAAGCATTCGTAATAAAAGAAGATGCCATGGGAGAGATCACTGTGGCAGAAGAGGTGGTTGCCATTATAGCTGGTATTGCATCCACAGAAGTGGAGGGAGTCAGTGCCATGTCCGGCAATATTACCAACGAACTGGTAGCAAAGCTTGGAATGAAGAATCTTTCCAAGGGAGTCCGGGTGGAAATGAATGAGAACAATGTGTCTGTACAGGTTTCCATCATTGTTGATTTCGCAGCAAATGTTCCTGAAGTATCCCGTAAGGTACAGGAAAGGATCAAGACGTCCATTGAAAACATGACAGGTCTTAACGTAGCAGAGGTAAATGTAAAGATTGCAGGTATTGATGTAAGTAAAGACAACTAGGAACGTGAGAAGGGTGTCTGTCAGACACCCTTTTTTATTCATGATCCGTAAAGGAAAAGAAGAGGATTAGTGATGAGCAGAAGAGAATTAAGAGAGCATATTTTTAAAATGCTGTTTCGTGTGGAGTTTTATGAAGAAGAGGGTTTAAAAGAGCAGTTAGGTACTTTTTTTGAAGAACAGGAACCCATGAAGGAGTCAGACGAAACTTATATCAGAGATAAGTATCTTGCGATCAAGGACAAGATCTTTGAAATTGATGCTAAGGTAAATGAGAATTCCAAGGGGTGGAAAACCCATCGTATGGGAAAAGTGGACCTGGCAGTGATTCGTCTGGGCGCTTATGAGATCTTATTTGATGAAGACGTTCCAACATCCGTAGCTATTAACGAAGCAGTGGAACTTGCAAAAAAATACGGTTCGGATGAGTCTCCGGCCTTTGTAAACGGAGTATTGGCGAAGCTTGTATGATGACAAATGTGTATAGTGTTTCCCAGGTAAATCGTTATATCCATAATATGTTCGGCCAGGATTTTCTCCTCCAGAAGTTGTATGTAAAAGGAGAGATCTCCAACTGTAAGTATCATTCTTCGGGGCACATTTATTTTACCCTGAAAGATGAGGGCGGATGTATCAATGCAGTGATGTTTGCTTCCAGTGCCAGAACTTTACAGTTTAAACTTAAGGAAGGGCAGAATGTGGTTGTTCTCGGATCCGTGGAGGTATATGAGAAAACCGGTGTATACCAGATGTATGCCAGACAGATCCTGCTGGATGGAGAAGGGGTGTTGTATCAACGGTTTTCCCAGTTAAAAAAAGAACTGGAAGAGATGGGCATGTTTGCCGAAGAATATAAGAAGCCTATTCCCCAATATATCCATACGCTGGGAGTGGTTACAGCCAGTACCGGAGCAGCGATCCAGGACATCATTAACATCAGCCACAGGAGAAACCCGTTTGTCCAGCTGATCCTGTATCCTGCCCAGGTACAGGGAGAAGGTGCGGCACAGAGTATTGCGGAAGGAATCCGGGCGATGGAAAAGGTGCGACCGGACGTGATCATCGTAGGCCGGGGTGGAGGATCCATGGAGGATCTTTGGGCATTTAATGAAGAAGAAGTGGCCCGTGCCATTTTTGAGTGTAGTATCCCCATTATATCGGCGGTGGGACACGAAACCGATACCACCATTGCGGATTATGTGGCGGATCTTCGGGCACCGACCCCTTCTGCCGCTGCGGAACTTGCAGTTTTTGACGTGAGTGATTATCTGGAGCAGGTTCAGCATCTTCAGGATACCATGACAGTGCTGCTGCATCAGAAATTAAGTATGGTGCGAAATCAGGTCCTGAATAAGCGGCTATTATTGGAAAAATTAAGTCCGGAAAATCAATTGAACCAGAAACGCCAGACGGCTATTGATCTGGAAGAAGAACTTTTGAACAGTATGAAGAAAAAAATCACGGATTACCAGCATCGTTTATCCTTGCTTGCGGCAAGCCTGGAAGGATTGTCTCCGCTAAGGAAACTGGGAGAAGGGTTAAGCTATGTAGAGGATGTTAATGGAAGAGCCGTGAACAGTTTGAAACAGGTAACGGTTGGTCAGAAACTGGTGGTCCATGTGGTAGACGGAGATCTGATAACAGAGGTTTTGGAAAAGACAGAAAGGAATACGGATGGAAGAAAAACAGACCATTGAACAGGCATTTGAAGAGATTGAGCAGACCATTGAGAAGCTGCAAAGTCCGGATACCTCGCTGGAACAGTCGTTTGCATTGTACGAGCAGGGAATGAAACAGATTGCCTTTTGTAATAAAGAGATTGACGGGATTGAGAAGAAGATCAGGATCCTGTCGGAAGAATAGGGAATGAAGATGAATTTTCAGGAAGAACTAATCAAAAAACAGCAGACGGCAACGCAGATCGTGTTGCATTATCTGCCGAAAGAAGAGGGCATGCAGAAAACCGTATTTTCTGCAATGAATTACAGTGTAGATGCTCCGGGTAAGCGGTTGCGACCGGTTTTAATGATGGAAACCTACCGGATGTTCGGAGGAAAATTTCCAAATCCCGTGTTGGGACACTTTATGGCGGCGCAGGAATATATTCATACGTATTCTCTGGTGCATGATGATCTGCCGGCTATGGACAATGACGAATATCGGCGAGGAAGAAAAACCACTCATGTAGTCTATGGAGAGGCTATGGCGATTTTGGCCGGAGATGGATTGCTGCATTACGCATTTGAAACTGCAGCAAATAGTTTTTCCATTCCGGGAGCAGATGCGGAGTGCATTGGAAAAGCATTGCAGATCCTTGGCAGCAAATCCGGAGTGAACGGTATGTTGGGCGGTCAGGTAGTAGATGTGGAGATGGAAGGAAAAGAACTGGATGATTCCTATCTGGATTTTATTTATCGTCTGAAAACGGCGGCATTATTAGAAAGCTCTATGATGATCGGTGCTGTTCTGGCGGGAGCGGACAGCGAGCAGTTGCAGGTAGTAGAGTCCGTTGCACGAAAAGTGGGAATTGCATTCCAGATCCAGGACGACATTTTGGATATTACCAGCACTACAGAGAAGTTGGGTAAACCTACCGGAAGTGATGCGAAGAATCATAAGATGACTTATGCGGTGCTACATGGCATTGAAGAATCTGAGAAGAAAGTAGAAACGTTAAGCTGCGAGGCAGTGGAGCAACTGGAGCAACTGGGGCTTAAGGACTCTTTTGTAAAAGAGTTGCTGTTGTCCCTTATACATCGAAAGAAATAGAAGGAGTATCGTATGGTACTTGACGAAATTCAGAAACTGGGAGACATCAAAAAAATACCGGAGGAAGATCTGCCGGAACTGGCGAATGAGATCCGGGATTTTCTCGTGGAACATATTTCTAAAACCGGAGGACATCTGGCATCAAACCTTGGAGTGGTAGAATTAACGATGGCACTTCATCTGTGCTTTGATCCGGGAATAGACCATCTTATCTGGGATGTGGGACACCAATGTTATACCCATAAGATTTTGACGGGTAGAAAAGATCAGTTTGATACCCTAAGACAATATAAAGGGTTAAGCGGATTTCCCAAAAGATCAGAGGATAAGTCGGATAGCTTTGATACCGGACACAGTTCTAATTCTATATCTGTAGGAATGGGGTTTGCAGCAGCACGAAATCTAAGGGGAAGCGATGAAAAGATCGTGGTGGTCATTGGAGACGGAGCCATGACGGGAGGCATTGCTTATGAAGCATTAAATAATGTATCTATGCTGGATGGCAATTTTATTATCGTGCTCAATGACAATAAAATGTCCATCTCGGAGAACGTGGGAGGAATGTCCGCACAGTTGTCCAAACTTCGTACCGGAAATTTTTATCAGGGATTAAAACGTGCTGTAACGGATTCACTGGAAAAAATCCCGGGAGTAGGGGAACCCATGATTAAAACCATTCGAAAAACGAAGAATGGTTTGAAACAGCTATTGATCCCGGGAATGTTTTTTGAAGAGCTGGGATTGACATACTTCGGTCCGGTGGATGGGCACAACATCAAACAGATGTGTGATGCCTTTACCAATGCCAGGAAGGTGGACGGACCGGTATTGGTTCACGTTGTAACCACAAAGGGAAAAGGATACGAATTTGCACAGCGACATCCGTCCAGATTTCATGGTACCGGTGCATTTGATATTGAAACCGGATTGGCAAAAAAAGGAAAACCAAGTTATACGGATGTGTTTGCTACCATCATGAAAAAACTTGGGGAGCGTAACGATAAAGTTGTTGCGATTACCGCGGCTATGGAGGATGGAACCGGACTTAAGAGATTTCATAATCTTTATCCGGATCGGTTTTTCGATGTCGGAATTGCAGAACAGCATGCGGTTTCTTTTGCAGCAGGACTTGCAGTATCCGGTTACATTCCGGTCTTTGCAGTGTACTCTTCCTTTCTACAGAGAGGATTTGATGAGATTGCCCAGGATGTGTGTCTACAGGATCTGCATGTGATCTTTGCTATAGATCGTGCCGGTTTGGTGGGAAATGATGGTCCAACCCATCATGGAGTATTTGATCTTTCCTATCTTTCCATGTTACCTAATATGACGATCATGGCACCCAAAAATCTTTGGGAGCTTTCCGATATGATGAAATTTGCAGTATCTTATCATGGCCCCATTGCGATCCGTTATCCCCGGGGGGAGGCGTATCGTGACCTGAAAGAAAAACGGGAGAGGATCGTTCTCGGAAAAGCGGAAGTTATCCTGGAAGGTGAACAGGTGGCACTGTTGGCACTGGGCGCTATGGTGAAGGTTGCCAATGAAGCAGCAAAGCTTCTTAAAATGCGTGGGGTCAACGTGACCATAGTGAATATGAGGTTTGTCAATCCACTGGATACAAGTATGCTGGATGATATAGCTGATCGACATGAGATTGTGTTTACTCTGGAAGACCATGTATTGAAAGGCGGAATGGGACAACAGATTGCGGATTATTATAAAACAAGCGGAGCTTCTCCAAAGACGCTTTGTCACATAGCAATCGGAGATCACTATGTGGGACAAGGTAGTATTCCACAGCTGTACAGGGAGTGCGGGCTGGATGCGGAAAGCATAGCAGAACGTGTGTTATCTTATATTTTTGAAGAAGAACAAATGAAGGAAGACGGAAAGACAAGATGAAAGAACGTTTGGATGTGTTATTGGTGAAAAAGAATCTGGCACCATCCAGAGAAAAGGCAAAAGCCCTGATCATGTCAGGTGATGTTTTTGTAGATGGACAGCGAGAAGATAAAGCCGGCTCCATGTTTTCAGAGAACGTAGCGATAGAGGTAAGGGGAAATGCCCTGCGTTATGTCAGCCGCGGAGGGCTGAAACTGGAAAAAGCGATGCAGAAATTCCCGATTGATCTTACCGGTGCAGTGTGTATGGATATTGGGGCCTCTACCGGGGGATTTACGGATTGTATGCTGCAAAACGGCGCAGCAAAGGTGTTTTCCGTAGACGTGGGATATGGGCAGTTTGCCTGGAAACTGCGTCAGGATGAACGGGTCGTATGCATGGAAAAGACCAATATCCGTTACGTTACACCGGATGATATCGGAGAACTGCTGGATTTTGCGTCGGTGGATGTTTCCTTTATTTCCCTGACCAAGGTGTTACAACCTGCATTTGAACTATTGAAAGATGGGGCACAGATGGTATGTCTGATCAAGCCTCAGTTTGAAGCGGGAAAAGAAAAGGTTGGAAAAAAGGGAGTAGTCCGGGATCCGGAAACTCATCTTGAAGTAATCCGTCATGTGATGGAGTATTGCTTAAGTATAGGCTTTTCTGTGCTTGGACTTTCTTTTTCCCCTATTAAAGGACCGGAAGGAAATATTGAATATCTGCTTTATATAAAAAAAGACGGACAGGGAAACATATTAGGAGAGGTAAATCCGGAGGATGTGGTGAAACGTTCTCACGGAGTGTTAGATGAAGCATGAAACATATTTTGATCGTTGCAAATAGTGAAAAACCAAATTACCAGGGATGTGTGGAGCAAATCTGTAAGCAGATCCAATCCTTTGGAGGTACCAGTGATGTGGTCTTAATGCGAAAGGGAACGGAACTTTCCAGTGAGATATCTTTTAAACAGGTGAAAGATAAAGAGGGCGTTGTAGTGATCGGTGGCGATGGTACCCTGCTTAGGGCAGCCAGAGCATTGAGAGACTATCATCTTCCTTTGATCGGGGTGAATCTTGGAACGGTAGGATTCCTTTGTGAAATTGATGAAGAACATATACAGGAATCTGTAGACTGTATTTTACAGGATCGTTTCCGACTGGAAAAAAGGATGCAGTTAAGCGGACAAACCGATACGGATGGGATTGATTATGCTTTAAATGAAGTTGCCATTTATCGGGGAACACAGCTGACTACCACATCCGTACAGTTGTATGTGGATGGTCAGTTTCTTACCACATACCGGGGAGATGGTATCGTGGTAGCTACACCCACCGGATCTACCGGATATAGCATGTCCTGCGGAGGGCCTATTATGGATCCTGCATCGCATATGATCGTTGTGACACCAATCGCACCGCACTCAATTTCACTTGCACGAAGTATTGTACTGGAGGAAGGTGCCGAGGTGGAGATCCGGCCACTATTCAGGGAAGAGGATGAAGAAGTGCTCATCAGTTTTGATGGAGCAAACACGTATCCACTAAAGGGATCGGTGAAGATTCGGCGATCAGATGAGTGCATCACCATGATGCGCTTGAAAAAAACAGGATTTTTGGAAGTGCTGAAGACAAAATTATAAGAGAAGGTTGTAGAACAGGAGGAAGAATGTTACAAAGTCTGCATGTAAAGAATCTGGCCCTGATCGATGAGGCAGAGGTAGAGTTTGAGAAAGGACTGAATATACTAACCGGCGAGACCGGGGCAGGCAAATCCATTGTGGTAGGTTCTATGAATCTGGCATTGGGAGAAAAAATAACGAAAGATATGGTGCGGGATGAAAGCATTCCGGCTTTGGTAGAACTGGTTTTTGGCGTGGATACGCCGGAACAGGAAATACAGCTTGCACAGATGGACATTGTGCCGGAGGACGGACAGATCATTTTAAGCAGGAAGATCACCGGAGGGCGAAGTGTAGCAAGGATCAACTCAGAAACGGTTACCGTAAGTACGTTAAAGGCGGTTGCTTCCATTTTTATAGACATCTATGGACAGCATGAACATCAGACATTGTTGAACAGAAAAAAACATCTGGTTCTTTTGGACGAATATGCAAAGGCATCTTTGAAAGAAGCCAAAGACAAGATGAAAGAGCTGTTCCGGGAATACCAGGAACTGAAAAAACTACGGGAAAATTCCGGACTTGATCAGGAACAGAAGGACAAAGAATTGGATCTTTTAAACTACGAGATTTCGGAGATCCAGTCTGCCTATTTGAAACCCGGAGAAGATGAGAAACTGGAAGAGCGGTTCCGGTTTATGAATGGTGCCAAAAAAGCGGCTCAGGCAACGGCCGCGTGTCTTGAACTTCTTTCCGGAGATGGTGAAAGTGCATCATTTCTGGTTAGCAGGGCTGCCAGGGAGTTTACTCCGGTCAGTGATCTAAATGAAGAAGCAGGCGGATTGTTTGGGCAGATCAATGAACTGGAAGACCTGTTAGGCCAGGTAGGAAGGGAACTTTCCAGATATCTTGATAACCTTAATTTTTCCGAAGAAGAGTTCTTTGAAGTACAGCAGAGACTGGACGTGATCAATCACCTTAAGGATAAATATGGTCAAACCATTGAGGCCATTGAGGATGCGTTGCAGCAGAAACTGGAACGGAAGCAACAATTGGAAGATTATGACCGATTTCTTGCAGATTTAGATGAAAAATGGGAGAGTTCCTGCAAAAAAGTGCAGCAACAATGTCAGGTTTTGACAGAACTTCGAGAACGTTTTGCTGCAAAACTTACCGAAAAGGTAACCAAGGCACTGGTAGATTTAAATTTCCTGGATGTATCTTTTTCCATGAAGTTTGAAAAAACCAAGGAGCCCACTGCAAATGGATGGGATGATCCGCAGTTTATGATCTCGGTGAATCCCGGTGAGCCGGAAAAACCATTAGAAAGTGTGGCCTCCGGAGGAGAGTTGTCCCGTATCATGCTGGCAATGAAGTCCGTATTGGCAGAGAATGATCGGGTGGGGACACTTATTTTTGATGAAATCGATACCGGAATCAGTGGCAGAACCGCCCAGATGGTTGCAGAGAAGATGAATCGTATCGGTGGATTTACACAGGTGATCAGTATTACTCACCTGCCACAGATCGCAGCAATGGCAGATACGCATTTTGTGGTGGAAAAACAGGTTGTAGGTCAGTCTACGGTCTCTAAAGTCCGTAAACTTTCGGAGACAGAAAGTTGCGAAGAATTGGCCAGAATGCTTGGCGGTGTGACAATAACCGATGCGGTGTTGGATAATGCCAGAGAAATGCGCAAATTAGCAAAAGAGGCAAAGCAAAAATAGAACCTGTTGCTAACAGATTTCCTGGTCCTTCATACATAGAATACCAAGCTTGTACATAAAATAAAGAGGAAGCAGATTGCTTTCTCTTTTTTTATGACAAGTAGTAAGATCGAGGGAGGAAGGTATGAAAGGTCAAAAGGGTAGATTTCTGTTAAGTATGCTTTTGGTGTGCGCTGTGCTGTATGGGATTTTCTGGGAAGTGCAGCGTGTAAATAATATGGAGGAAGGCAGTGGTTCAAACCAGCCGGCATCCGGAACCGTTTCTTCTTTGAAACATGTTACCCGGGCGGTACCCGGAGGATGTGTGTGTGGTGTCTATGCGAAAACCAGGGGGGTTCTGGTGTTAGATACTGCGAAATTGTTGGGTGAAGACGGAACCTATATCAGTCCCTCTGACGGAAAGCTGGAAAAGGGCGACTATATTATATGCTGTAATGGTAAACAACTGGAATCCAAAGAGGATCTCATTGGACAGGTGGAAAGTTGCATGGGAAAGGAATTGACTCTTAAGGTTCTAAGAAATGAAAAAACGCATACAGTGAATGTTCAGCCTGTATTACAAGATGGCAGTTATAAGATCGGAGCCTGGGTAAGGGATGATATGGCAGGATTGGGTACTCTTACATTTTATACGGAGGATGGCCTGTATGGTGCATTAGGACATTGCATCAGTGATATAGATCTTGGATTGGAATTTGAGGTGAAGTATGGAAGTATTCATTCCTGCAAACTGACAGATATTCGAAAAGGAAAAGAGAACCAACCGGGAGCGTTGATCGGATATATCAATTATGATGCGGACAAGCCGATGGGCAGTGTGGAAAGGAATACCCGGAAAGGTATTTTCGGATATCTGTATCAGATCCCGGAAGAACTTGAGGGGGAAGAATATCTGCCGATCGCCACAAGGAATCAGGTTCATGATGGAGAAGCTTATCTGATCAGTGATGTTTCAGGAAAACGTACTTCCTATACGATTAGGATTTCTCATACGAATTCATTGTTTCACACAGGAACGAAGAATTTTTCAGTGGAAGTTACAGATCCGGATCTAATAAAACTTACAGGGGGAATTGTTCAGGGAATGAGTGGTTCACCGATTATCCAGGATGGAAGGCTGGTGGGCGCCCTGACCCACGTTTTGACCAGGGATCCTAAGAAAGGATATGGGATTCTATTAGAAGTGATGTTGAAACAGTAAAGAAATTCGACAGGATTCGACAAGAAAGGTCGAAAAATGCGACGAAAATTCATTGCGAATGCTGACAGTAGTGTATATAATACTAATTGGTCAGAAAAATGAGAAAGTCAAAAGTTGGGGGATTAGGAATGGAAAAGCTGAATGTGGCGATTGCTGACGACAACGAGAGAATGCTAAACCTGTTAAGTAATATCGTGAAGAGCGATGAAGAACTTCATGTAGTAGGCACAGCAAAAGATGGGGAAGAGGCTTATCGGATGATCAAAGATAAAAGTCCGGATGTAGTTTTATTGGACATTGTCATGCCTAAATTGGACGGCTTGGGAGTGCTTGATAAAGTCAACCAGGATCAGACGTTAAAGAAGCACCCTAAATTTATAATGATCAGTGCCATCGGACAGGAGAAAATCACAGAAGATGCTTTTAAAAAAGGTGCAGATTACTATATTATGAAACCATTTGACAACAATATGGTGATTGCGCGGATCAAAAACCTCTACGAGAATAATACACAAAAAAACATAGTGAAAAAGCTATCGGCCTACGAAAAGGAAGAGCCGGTAAAAGTACGGAATCTAGAAAATGATGTTACCAACATTATCCATGAGATCGGGATACCGGCACATATTAAAGGATATCAGTACTTAAGGGAAGCCATCATCCGTTCTGTGGAAGATACAGAGATGTTAGGATCCATCACAAAGATCCTGTATCCATCCATTGCCAAAAAATTTCAAACTACACCCAGCCGCGTAGAACGGGCTATACGCCATGCTATTGAAGTGGCCTGGAGCAGGGGGAAAATGGATACCATTGACGAATTGTTTGGTTATACTGTTAGTAATGGAAAAGGAAAACCGACCAACTCTGAGTTTATTGCCCTGATCGCGGATAAGATCCGTCTGGATTATAAGAACACCTAATATAGCTGAAAAACCAAACCGCCTGAGTTTCTCATGGAGGATCGTCCATGAAACATTCAGGCGGTCTTTTTGTCTTTTTCGTTAGGGCATATTAACAAAACATGATAAAGAATAAGAATGTGGTGATTTTATTTTACAAAGAGTTCCTGCTGGGAACGATCATAGAAATAGGCATGATCAGAAAGTATGTCGATGGGAGCCACATGACTCTTGTTCACATCCTGAACCATGGCAGAGAAAAAAGCAAGATCATTCTTGTTTTCAGACGGAACCAGGATCAGTTCATGCAGACTACTGGGAAGCAGATAATAAGAACAGTTAAACTGAACAGCCAGTTGGGATAAAAGATTTTCATACAGTATGCAGGAAGCGCCAAACAGATTGTATTTATTGGACAATACATACATAGGAACATAAAAAGAGGGATCCGTGGCCAGATCACGAAGTGAAGGATCATCAAACTGTTCCATAAAGGTATTCATACCGGTCAGAGTATGGGGAAACAGTTTGGGGGTATTAGCACGGGCTGTTTCGTAAAGTGTGGCTTCGTCAATATTCCACATTTTCAAATGTTCGTTGTGGATCAGCACCGTTGCCTGGCTTTTGGGACCGGTTTGGACGGCACAGTAAAAACAGATGGCAAGATCCAGATAGGGAATATGAGGGATCGTCTTTAGAACTTCCTGATTACGGCGATAGTGGATCAGCTTGTAAGCGACGTGACCTTTTACACTGTCAAAATCAGAGAAAAAATCCGGATTAATGGGAACAGAGGGCATATACTCACGGTGAAAAGAAAGTATTTGTGACAGGATCTGTTCGAAAGAAAGGGTTCCCTGTTCTAATTCCTTATAGTACGGATTTAGATAGATCGTGGGGGCAATGTGACGTCCCGGTTCTAAAATGGTGAGGGCATCCAGTTTTAGATTGTTGTTTTTGGTTACGGATCGTATGGTAACCTGATGATCACTGCCAAGCTTTTTCATTAGTTGTAGCTTGACTTGAAATAAGAATTCCTGATAATTCATTTCTCCTCCATTAAAAATAATAGTATGATCGCATGGAAGAACGGACAATCAAAGGCATCACCTCGCAAAAAACAGATTTTGAAAAACGAAAAATTGCACGAACCGTGCAGTTGATAATTTGAAACCACGAACGTGGTAAATAGATAATAGCATGGGGTAAACTTAAAAGCAAGAGAATTTTATCTAAAAATTAGGTGAAGGTACTTTCTTTTTCTAACCAAATATGATAAAAATATAGGTAGACTGCTGACGCGTAGGTGCGTCAGAAAGTAAAAAGGATTGGAGAGAAGAAGATGTCTAATTATGCAAAAAGAAAGCAGGCGGAGTATGAGGCAAAGAAAAAGAGTACTCAGAAAACCGCTGGAATTGTAGTTGCAGTGGTTGCTGTAGCTGCGTTGATCATAGGAGGAGCTGTTTACTTAAAGAATCGTCCTAATTCAAGTTCGGCGACGGCAAGCGGAGACCCGAACTATGATGTATTTGACTATGTTACATTAGGTGAGTATGAGGGAGTTGATGCATACTATGTGACTCCTGAAGTATCGGATGATGAGGTACAGAGTGAAATCGACAGCTGTCTGGAAGACGGTGTAGAATATGCTGATATCGATGATCGTGGTGTAGAAAAAGGGGACAAGGTTACCATCGATTTTGACGGAACCATTGATGGAGAATCCTTTGAAGGCGGAAGTAGCACGGATTATGAGTATACCTTAGGCGAGGGAAGCATGATCGACGGATTTGATGAAGGTCTGTACGGAACCAAAGTTGGTGAGAGCACAACCTTAAACCTTACTTTCCCAAGTGATTATGATAATGAAGAGGTTGCAGGAAAAGATGTCGTATTTGAAGTTACTGTGACCAAAGCACAGGAAATCAGCTATCAGCCGGAGTGGGATGATGAATTCATTGCAAAATATACAGACGGCGAATACACTACCACAAAGGATTACGAAGAAAAGATCCGCGAAGATCTGCTTACAGAAGCAACCGAGCAGGCGAAAGAAACGACGAAGAGTGAAGTTTGGACTGCAGTAGTGGATAATGCCAAAGTAGACGGATATCCGGAGTATGTATATAACACCGTGAAGAATCAGGTTTCTTCCAATATCCAGAGTGTATGCAGCATGTATGGAATCTCAGAAGACGATTATCTGAACTATTTTGCAGGCGGAGTCACCATGGATGAGTATGTTCTACAGTATGTGAATTCCCAGTTGATCACGGAAGCACTGATCAAAGAGATGGGAATCGAACTTTCTGATGAAGAGTATGAACAGCTTGCAACTGCGGATCTTGAAAACTATGGTGTTTCTTCTGTTGAAGAATTAGAGGAAAACTATGGTAAGGATGCATTGGTAGAGCATTATACAAGCCAGAAGTTATATGATGAACTGGTGAACCGGGCAAATGTAAAAGAAGTTTCCCAGGAAGAATATGATGAAATTAAGGCTGCTGAACAAGAAGAAAGTGATTCTGCAGAAGAGTCTTCCGAAGAAGGCAGTGAAGAATAAGTAGTAGGAATTAAAATAGAAACATCCTCCTTTTTACCCTGCAATATAGGGGAGAAAGAGAGGATGTTTTTTTGCTTTATAGGAAATTCCTCCGGAATTTCTATAAAGCAAAAACGCTTCGCGAGAATGCGCACCTCGCGGAAAGGAAACTTATGCTTCGCATACCGCTCGGGCGCGAAAGAGTCGCAAACGACTCTTTGTTCTTCACAAGTTTTTCTATACTACAATGTAATAAAACGTACGTCAACTTCATTCGTTGTGCACAGGCTTAGAATAAGACCATCATTCAGATCGAATTGCAAAAAATGCACTTCCGGATGATGGGTTAGAATGAACCGGTTGTTAGAATCACGGGAAAAACTAAGGGAGGCAGGATCATGGCTTAGACCTTCACCGGTAAATTTCAGATAGCTTTCCTTTAGAGTCCATAAACGGATGAAAAGCATTTCCGGATCTTTTGAAGCCTGAAGCAGAGCTTTTTCTTCGGAAGAAAGAACACGCCGGCAAAGTTGTTTGGTAACGGGCCGTGGATATTCGCAGTCAATGCCAACTTCGCAATGGGAAAAAGCACCTGCCATATAATAATCCCTGGATTGCAAAGCATGACTGTCAGATATTTCACCGGGAGCTCCACTTATATTGGGATAACGGTTATAGGTATGTGTGATATTAAAAAAAACATCCTTCCGGTCTGCTACCTGAGGTTTCCCATGAGGACCGTAGCAAATATCCAGGTCATGGAAAGAGAGTCGAAAGGCTTCTTCAAAACCCCGTTCCAAAAGGGTCTGGCGATTAGAAAAAGCACAGCCCTTAGTAGGAACTGCGCTTGTCCATGTTTGTTGTATGATATAACAGATCATTATGCTGTTTTAAATCCTCCATGAAGTCTTTGGATGTGGATGACAAGCAGAGCCATGAAATAAGGGATCAGACATAATATAGATAACAGGAAATTATGGGAAAGCGCACCAATGATCACCTCAGCTAACGCTATACCCAGTAGACCTGCGTAATTCAGTCTGTCCAGACAAACAGCCAGCAGTGTCTGTATCACCAGCAGAATACAACAAGCTGTAATACTTGTGAAAGTAAAATGAACCATGAGATACAGATCCAGTAAAAATGCAGCCGCAAAAACAACCATACTTACCAGCGGTGCTTTCGGATGATGGAGCAGATTGGTTAAAACCTGCATTCCGGAAACATTGGAAACGGCGTCGCCGGAGTGATCTGTTTGTGGCTGTTTGGGTGTGTTTGTTTTGAATTC
This sequence comes from Lachnospiraceae bacterium, assembly GCA_051878875.1. Classification (GTDB taxonomy): domain Bacteria; phylum Bacillota; class Clostridia; order Lachnospirales; family Lachnospiraceae; genus XBB1006. Next base: position 21,668 of record JBJEKY010000028.1, read on the forward strand.
CTTAATCTCTGCCATAAGTGTAGCCTCCTCCATTAATCTACCCCATTATAGCAAGCTATCAAAAAAAGAACAATATTTTTTAAAAAAATCGTTTGCTAATTCTGTAGAATCTGATATAATAACGTAGATGTTAATATGCTTCGATAGCGCAGTTGGTAGCGCAACTGATTCGTAATCAGTAGGTCGTCGGTTCGAGTCCGATTCGAAGCTTTTGGGCCTTGGGGTGATCTTTTTGGGATGACACAAGGCTATTATTATATGGATTGTGATGAGAGAAATGAAAAATCAGCAAAATATTCCGGTACAAAAGGCGATGGACAGACTTCTTGAAGGTATTGTAAAAGAAGAACAGCAAAAGCCCAAACTGTTGTTGCATAGTTGCTGTGCACCTTGTAGCAGCTACGTTCTGGAGTATTTAAGCCCCTATTTTGAGATTTATGATTATTTTTATAATCCCAATATCAGTCCGGATTCTGAATACCATATGAGGGTTCAGGAATTAAAACGACTGATCGGGGCTATGTCCTTAGAGGATTCGGTTCATTTAGTGGAAGGCACCTATGAGCCGGAGCGATTTTATCAGGCGGTAAAGGGGTACGAGCAATGTCCGGAACGTGGAGAACGCTGTGAGATCTGTTTTCGCTTAAGATTAACGGAAAGTGCGATAAAGTGTCGTGAGCTGGGATGCAGGTATTTTACCACAACGCTGACGATCAGCCCGTTGAAAGAAGCACAGACGATTAACCGGATTGGCGCTGAAGTGGGAAAAACGTACGGAGTGGAGTATCTTCCCTCCGATTTCAAAAAGAAAAACGGCTACAAACGTTCTATTGAATTATCGAAGGAATATGATTTATACAGACAGGATTTTTGTGGATGCGTTTTTTCGAAAGGAGAAAAACATGAGTAAAGTCAGAGTAGGAATTCTGGGAGCAACCGGAATGGTTGGACAGCGTTTTGTAACGCTTCTTAACAATCACCCGTTTTTTGAGGTGACAGTTCTTGCAGCCAGCGAATCAAACAAGGGAAAAACATATGAGGAAGCAGTTTCGGGACGATGGAAAATGGAGGAGCCCATTCCGGAATATGCTAAAAAAATGAAATTACGTGTGGTAAAAGAGGTAGAAAGCATTGTCCCGGATGTGGATTTCGTATTTTCTGCCGTAAATATGGATAAGCAGGAGATCATTGCGTTTGAAGAAGAATACGCAAAGCATGAGGTGATCGTGGTTTCCAACAATAGTGCTAACCGTTGGACAAAAGATGTGCCGATGCTGATACCGGAATGTAATACGGATCATTTGGAAGTGATCAAGGCCCAGAAAGAACGTCTGGGTACAAAGAAAGGTTTTATCATTGTAAAACCCAACTGTTCCATTCAGAGTTATGCACCGGCGTTGTACGCGTTACGCCAATTTAAACCGAAAAGAGTGGTTGCCACAACCTATCAGGCTATCTCGGGAGCAGGAAAGAATTTTGAAACCTGGCCGGAGATGGTGGGAAATGTAATTCCTTACATAGGTGGAGAGGAGAAAAAGAGTGAAGACGAGCCGTTAAAGATCCTCGGTACTGTTGAAAACGGAGAGATTGTAGCAGCAAAAGAGCCGTTGATCACCTGTCAGTGTGTACGGATCCCGGTTCTTAACGGACATACAGCAGCCGTTTTTGTAGATTTTGAAGAAAAGCCTACGAAAGAGCAGATTTTAAAGGCTTGGAAGGAATATCGCGGACTGCCTCAGGAGTATGATCTTCCTCACGCTCCAAAGCAATTTATCCATTATTTTGAAGAGGATGACAGACCTCAGGTGGCATTGGACGTGGATCTGGAAGGCGGAATGGCAGTTAGTATCGGAAGACTTCGTGAAGATACCATGTTTGATTATAAATTTGTGGGATTATCCCATAATACGTTAAGGGGAGCAGCCGGAGGAGGACTGCTGACCGCAGAACTTTTATACAAAATGGGTTATTTTAACTAAGTACGAGAGGGGATAAGGTATGGCAGTCAGAACTGCAGAGATGGAACAGTTGCAAGAATTATATGAACAACGGGAGAATGACCTTGTTTTGCTATATGCAAGGAGCGGGATGGAACAGTATGAGTTGCTGCATCAATTTCTTGAGGGCAAGAAGTCTGTATATTACCCTGCCGCCGAATGTTCCAACGAAATGCAGCGGGAATTTTTTGCAAATTGTATTTCCCATCAATGCCATGTAGAGGTTGCCCAGAATGATTATGCCACATTATTTAACCGGATCCGAAGCGGAGATGCGTCCAAATTGGTACTGGTGGTGGATCATGTGGAGCATATCATGAAGAAGGATCCCGACTTTTTCAAGGAGATCCTGAATTTAAAGAAAAAACGTTATTATCCGGGTCCCGTGATGATCCTGTTTATGACCGACTCCTTAATCTTTGCAGAGCATGAACTGCCGGAGCAGAGAAAAACAGAGTATTCAAAATTTGACAGGGTCATCCGGCTTT
>JBJEKY010000029.1:0-24003 GCA_051878875.1 Lachnospiraceae bacterium
AAAGCGACAGTTCAATGTAATATTATATGTATTTGTTTGTCTTTCCTCCGGTCTCTCTCCGGAATCACCACAAATCCCTTACTGATGTAATGCTCCGATACTCAAATCCAAAGCAGCCTCATGGATCACTTCACCGGTGGTTGGATGTGGGAAAATGGTGCTTGTAATATCCACATCATGCATTTTATTTCTTACTGCAAGGGTAACTGCAGAAATCAATGTAGACGCATCCGGTCCTACAATAGTTCCGCCGATGATCTCGTCTTTATCGTTCTTCAAAAGCTTACAGAAGCCGTTAGCCTGTCCCATGGTTACCGCCTTACCGTTTCCGTTGAACATGAATTTTCCTACTTTGTAAGATACTCCCTGCTCTTTTAATGCATCCTCGGTAACACCAACACTGGCAACTTCCGGAGAGGTAAATACCACGCTGGGCACATTCTCTCTTTCAAAAGGTTCTGCCTTACCAAGGATATGATTTACGGCAACGATTCCCTGATGGCTGGCTGCATGTGCTAACTGGATCAGATTGTTGGCATCTCCAATTGCATAGATATTTTCCACATTGGTCTGCATATATTCATTTACTACGATACCTCTACCGCGCTCTCTTACTTCAATACCGGTATTCTCTAACCCCAGACCATCCAGTTTCGGGCTACGTCCGATAGCAACCAATACCTTCTCACAGGAAACCTCCTGGATCTTTTCTTTTCTTTCATAACGAACTACTGCCTGTCCGTCTTCTCCCTGCGCAATCTCCGTTACTCTGGCGGAAGTGCTGACTTTAATGCCGGCCTTCTTAGCCTGACGAAGGATCTCTGCAGATGCGTCGGAATCAAGAACTGCCAGAAGGCGGTCAAGAAACTCTACAACAGTTACCTCGCAGCCTAAGTTACGATACAGGAATGCAAACTCCAGACCGATCACGCCTCCGCCAATGATCACGATACTCTTTGGCAGTTCACGCAAAGATAACGCGGAAGTGCTGTTTAATACAAAGGGCAGATCTACACCCGGAATGGATACTTTCGCAACGTCGGATCCGGTAGCTAAGATCAGCTGATTATAGGTCAGTTCACAAGGTTCCTCGCCCTCGACTTTAATTGTTTTCTCATCAATAAAGGATGCGCATCCCTTGATCACTTCGATCTCGTTTTTCTTCATCAGATGCTCAATACCGCCTACCAAACGGTCTACCACCTGCTCTTTGCGATCCATGATAGCATTGATATCAGCCTTGGGTTCTGCATCCACCAGGATTCCGAATTCTTTTGCCTTTGCCACAGTTTCAAATACTTCGGATGATTTGATCAGAGTCTTGGTCGGGATGCATCCGATGTTTAAACAGGTTCCACCCAGGCGGTTTTTCTCCACCAGTGTAACCTTTTTACCGCAACGTGCGCCATAGATGGCAGCCACATATCCCCCTGGACCGCCGCCAACAATAAGTAAATCTGTCTGTCTAGCCATTTTTTCTTCTCCTTGTACTTTATTTTTTCAATGGACTGTTACGATAAATAATATCTTCACGACTTGGTCCATTACTTACCATTGTGATGGGGTAGCCAATCTGCTCCTCAATAAATTCAATGTAATGTCTGCAATTCTCCGGAAGTTCCTCATATTTGCGGATTCCACGAATATCGCACTTCCATCCCGGCAGAGTCTTTAATACCGGTTTGGCTACTTCCAGTTTGCTGGTGGTCGGAAAATCAGTGGTGATCTCTCCATTGATGTCATACCCTACACAAACCGGGATTTCATCCAGATATCCTAATACATCCAACACCGTAAACGCTACGTCGGTTGCCCCCTGCATTCTGCATCCGTACTTGGATGCCACACAGTCAAACCATCCCATTCTTCTGGGGCGTCCTGTGGTAGCACCATATTCGCCGCCATCTCCACCGCGGCGGCGAAGTTCATCTGCTTCCTCACCAAAGATCTCACTTACAAACGCACCTGCTCCTACTGCAGAAGAATATGCCTTACATACGGTCACGATCTCTTTGATCTCATATGGCGGAAGCCCTGCACCAATGGCACCAAAGGCAGCCAGGGTTGAGGAAGAAGTTACCATAGGGTAGATTCCATGATCCGGATCCTTTAAGGTTCCTAACTGTCCTTCCAGCAAAATCGTTTTATTATCTTTTATAAACTCATGCACCATTACAGCGGTATCTCTTACATAAGGTGCGATCATTTCCTTGTAGCCGTGAAGTTCTTCCATAATACTGTCCACGGAAATGGTTGGTTTATGATACAGATGCTCAATGATCACATTTTTCTGTACCAGGATATTTTCCACACGTTCACGCAGTCTGTTTTCATCTGCAAAAAGCTCACCCACCTGGATACCGATCTTCGCATATTTATCAGAATAAAACGGTGCAATTCCGGATTTCGTGGATCCAAAGGATTTTCCTGCCAGACGCTCTTCCTCGTAAGTATCAAAAGCAATATGATAAGACATTACCATCTGTGCTCTGTCGGAAACATAGATCTTGGGCGCCGGAACTCCTTTTTCTGTTATAGATTGCAATTCCTTAATGAAAATAGGAATGTTTAACGCTACTCCGTTTCCTATGATGTTTACTACATTCTGGTTGAACACTCCGGATGGCAGGGTATGAAGTGCAAACTTACCATATTCATTTACAATGGTGTGACCTGCATTTGCTCCACCCTGAAAACGGATCACCATATCTGCATTGGTAGCCATCATATCGGTAATCTTACCCTTACCTTCATCGCCCCAATTCGCTCCAACTACTGCTTTAACCATTTTTGCTCCTCCTTATGGAAACTATCCTTTTTATGTGCAAACACTTTTTCGGTTCGCTCATTTACTCATGCATTTATTATACCACTACTATTTGCATAAGCAAAATTAATATTATTTATATTCAGCATAAGATACATTTATGTCCTATTCTGTTTCTGTCATCATAGAAACCAGCTTCTTTGCCGCAAATGACATAGCAAGCCGTTCATCATAGCAGATTGCAAACTGTCGGGGCTTTAGTTTCTCATGGAATGACAGCTCGTAAAGCTTCCCTGCCTCGATATCTTCTCTTGCAAAATCCCTTACCACACTGGCAATTCCAAATCCACGTTTTGCAAAGGTTACCAGCATATCCGATGTAGCCAGTTCAAATTCCGGTTTTAGAACAATTCCCTGTTTTTGCAAAAAGCTATCCACATAAGCTTTACTGGAGGTTTCTCCTTCCAGACAGATCACAGGATATTTTTTTAAGATCCTGTAATCCTGGTCAGTTTCTGCAAGCGTCCGATACTTTTCTCCCACTACAAAACAGTCCTGTACCTCTCTCACCGGTTTTACTACCATATGTGCAGGGGCTGATATGGGAGTACTCACCACACCAAAGTCGATGGTTCCCTGCTCCAGATTTTTCAAAGTCCTGGGTGTAGGCGCATTGGTGACTGCCACCTTGATCTGGGGATATTCTTCACAAAACCGCTCCAGATAAGGTAAAATAAAAAAACGCAGGGTCATATCGCTGGCACCGATACGGATCATTCCACCGGCTAAATTCTGCAGTGCATGATATTGCCTTACTCCATTTTCTATCTGCTCATAGCCATTCGCCACATGATAGTAAAGGCTTTTCCCTTCTTCAGTCAGAACCACACCTTTGGAATTTCTTACAAACACAGCTCCGCCCAGGCTCTCTTCGAAATTACGGATTGCCTGACTTACGGCCGGTTGGGAAATATGCAGCTGCTTTGCTGCGGCAGTGATGCTTCCGCTTTTTGCTACGTAATAGAATATTTTAAAATACTCCATATTAATGTCCATCGCTACCTCCTGTATAGGAGTCTCCTATACAACAAGAAACGCAAAAAGATCCTTTATCCTCCTGCGTTTCCAATGTTCTATTCTTCCTCAATTTTTTTTGAGCATGCAATTGCCAACGCACCCGGTCCGATATGACAGGATACGCTTAAAGAAAGAGGATCCATGCGGATTTCACATCCGGGAAAAGCTTCCTCTACTTCTTTTTTCCACCCCTGTGCAGCCTCTTCATCATATGTATAGGCCAGCTCAAGATGAATCTTTTCTCCGTCCGGGCTGTTAAACCGCTCTTCAAAATCTTTCTTCATCTGATTGATCATGATGGTCTTCGCATTTTTTACAGTACGCGCTTTGGCAAACAGATCCAGTTTTTCTCCCTGAATGGAAAGTACCGGTTTGATGCGGAGCAAGGTACCTAACGCAGCAGCCGCCGGTGTCACCCTGCCTCCCTTTTTCAAATAATGCATGGTATCCACCATGATGTAGATGCTGCTTTCACCTTTTACATTTTCCAGGTATTCCCGGATCTCTAAAGCAGACAGTCCCCGGTCTCTTAAGGTTATGGCATCCAGTACAGACTGACGCATAGTCACAGAAATCCGATGATTATCCACCACCTGGACTTTTCCATCAAATTCCTCTGCCAGCATCATGGCTGCATGGCAGCTTCCGCTAAGGCCACTGGACATAGGGATATAAACCACTTCATCATGATCCTTCAACAATTCATTCCAGGTATCCAGCGTATCCCCTACTGCAGGCATGGAGGTAGAAATATCTACTCCCTCTCCCAGCATATTATAAAACTCAGTCTGGCTTAGGCTGATCTCTTCAAAATATGTTTCACCCTCGATCATAAAGGGCATGGGCAATACTGTAATACCCAGTTCTTTCGCTTCGGACTGCGTAATCCCACTATTACTGTCCGTCATAATGGCAATTTTTCCCACTTGTTTTCCTCCAAACAACTCTTTTGAGCAGACAGGGAATCCCTCCCACTCTCACACTTACACACTTAATGAAAGTCATTTTATCATATTTTGGACAGATTTACAAGTGAGGTCTATTCCAGTTCAAAGGCACCGGTATATAACTGATAATATTTTCCGTGACGGGAAAGCAGTTCCTCGTGATCGCCACGCTCTGTCACCACACCGTTTTCCAGATACAATATGGCCTTTGAATTACGTACCGTGGATAACCGGTGAGCAATGACAAACACCGTTCTTCCTTCCATCAGGCGGTCCATACCCTCCTGAACAATGGCTTCCGTTCTGGTATCAATGCTGGACGTAGCCTCGTCTAAGATCAATACCGGCGGGTCTGCTACCGCCGCCCTGGCAATGGCCAATAACTGTCTCTGTCCCTGCGATAGCATTCCTCCGTCTCCTGTGATCACCGTGTCATATCCATGTTCCAGATGACGGATAAAGTAATCCGCATTGGCCAACTTTGCTGCTTCTATAATTTCTTCCTCTGTTGCATCAAGCCTTCCGTACCGGATGTTATCCCGGATGGTTCCCGTAAACAGATGCGTATCCTGCAATACAATACCAAGAGAACGGCGCAGATCATCTTTTTTGATATCTCTGACATCAATTCCATCATAGGTGATCCGTCCTTCGTTCACATCATAGAACCGGTTGATCAAATTGGTGATAGTGGTTTTACCGGCTCCTGTATGACCCACAAAGGCGATTTTCTGCCCCGGCTTTGCATAAAGGGTCAGATCCTTCAGTACCGTCTTGTCATCCGTATATCCAAAGGTTACATGTTCAAACTCCACATGCCCTAACAATTCCACTAATTCAAAGCCACCGTCCGGAAGTGGTTTCTTAAACGCCCAGTGCTCGGTACGCTGCTCACATTCCGTAAGAGTTCCATCTTCTCCTTTTTGCACATTGACTAAGGTTACACATCCCTCGTCTACTTCAGGTTCCTGATCGATAAGAGTAAAGATCCGGTCAGCTCCCGCTAATGCCATCACCACACTGCTGATCTGCTGGGAGACCTGGGTAATGGGATTGGTAAAGTTCTTGGTATACTGTAAAAATGCGATCAGTACACCCAGTGTCAACGGGAGGTACCCCTTGATGATCAGGGCTGCCCCTGCCACAGCAATAAAGAAATACAAAAAGTTACTCATCTGCGCCATTACCGGCATCATGATATTGGAAAAAATCCCTGCCCGGGATGCATTTTCAAACAAGATCTCATTTAACTCATTGAATTCTTTTTCATTAGCCGCTTCGTGGTTGAATACCTTCACCACTTTCTGACCGTTTAGCATCTCTTCCACGTAGCCATTCACTTTTCCCAGTGACTTCTGCTGTGCCACATAGTACTTAGAGCTCTTAGATCCCAGAACTTTTCCTGCCCACATGATAAACACCAGAAATACCAATACCACAACAGTAAGCTGCCAGCTTAACCGAAGCATGGAGATAAACACCACCACGATACTGAGTAGGGACGATAGTACATTGGGAAGCCCCTGGGAGATCATCTGCCGCAAGGTATCCGTATCATTGGTATAGCGGCTCATGATATCACCATTGGAATTGGTATCAAAATACTTCAATGGCAATGTCTGCATCTTATGCATCATTTCATCACGGATGGTCCGCAGGGTTCCCTGGGTCACGTTGATCATCAGGCGACCCCTGAGCCACTCTGTAAATGCCACTACTCCATAAACCACAGCCATCGTTATACAAATATGATACAACCTGGTGAAATCAGGATTGGCAGCCCCGATCTGCGGGGTAATACCATCGTCGATCAGGGTCTGAAGCATACCGGTTCCTGCAGCAGTTCCTATGGCGGATACCACCACACATACCATTACTACAAAAAACTGAAACTTATATACCTTTAAGATATAACCCATCAGACGGCCGAATACTTCCTTCATCCGTCCTTTTTCCATTTTTGGACGAGGTCCCATTGGTTTAGGCGGCATGGTCATCCCCTCCTTTCACCTGTGATTCATATACTTCACGATAGATCTCATTGGTTTCAAATAATTCTTCATGAGTACCCACACCGGAGATCTTGCCCTGGTCTAACACAATGATCTTATCTGCCTCCTGTACGGAAGCGATCCGTTGGGCAATGATGATCTTGGTGGTATCCGGGATCTCATTGGCAAACGCATCCCGGATCAGGGCATCCGTACGCATGTCCACCGCACTGGTGGAGTCATCCAGGATCAGGATCTTTGGCTTTTTCAACAATGCCCGTGCAATACACAGTCTCTGCTTCTGGCCGCCGGACACATTGTTTCCGCCCTGCTCAATACGGGTATCATACTTTTTCTCGAATTTCTGGATAAATTCATCTGCCTGAGCCAACCTGCAGGCATGCATGATCTCCTCATCCGTGGCATTGCTGTCTCCCCATTTCATATTGCTGGTTATGGTTCCCGAAAACAGTTCGTTTTTCTGCAATACCATGGAAACACTGTCACGCAGCGCATGAAGATCCAGTTTTCTTACATCGGTACCTCCCACATAGATACTGCCCTCTGTCACGTCATATAACCTGGGAATGAGCTGTACCAGAGTAGACTTGCTACTTCCGGTTCCTCCGATGATACCTACGGTTTCTCCTGATTTGATCTCAAGATTAATGTCTTCCAACACATTCTTATCATTTCCGCCTGCATAAGCAAAGCTGACATGTTCAAAACGGATGGACCCGTCCTTCACTTCTTTCACCGGTTCTTCGCAGTTACTGATCGTGGTCTCTTCATCCAGTACTTCCACAATACGCTCGCCGGAAGCCACCGACATGACGATCATAACAAGGATCATAGAGATCATCATCAGACTCATCATTACCTGCATAGCATAGGTAAACAGGGTGGTCAGATTTCCAATAGGCATACTGCCGCTTACAATAAAATGACCACCGATCACACTGTCTAAAATAATGATTCCAAAGACCACTACCGTCATTATGGGTGATTGCAGGATCATGATCTTCTCCGCAGCTTTGGAAATATCAACCAGCTTTGAAGAAATCTTTTCAAACTTCTCATTCTCGTATGATTCTCTTACATATGCTTTTACTGTACGAATACTCAGTAAATTCTCCTGCACATCATTATTCAGTTCATCATACTGTTCAAACATCTTTTTAAAATAGCCGTGTGCTTTTTTGATCAGCACATACATCACAATTCCTAACAGCGGAATGGCTACCAGAAAAATAAGCGCCAGTCTCGGTTCCAGCACAAATGACATGATCAATGCAAAGATCATCATCAATGGTGCTCTGACGCACATACGGATCACCATCTGAAATGCATTCTGGATATTCGTCACATCTGTGGTCAAACGGGTAATCAGGCTGGATGCAGAAAACCGGTCGATATTTTCAAAAGAAAACTTCTGCACATTGGAAAAAAGTGCTTTTCTTAGATTTTTAGCCAATCCTGTGGATGCAATGGCCGCATGGGTTCCCGACATGGAACCGCACAATAGTCCAATGGCTGTCATAGCAAGCATCACCAATCCTACATGCAGCACATATTCAAAATCATTTTTCTGCAATCCATTGTTGATCAAAAAAGACATCAGATACGGAATCATGACATCCATTGCCACTTCGCCTATCATAAACAACGGTGCCAGGATAGAATTTTTCTTATACTCCCCGATATGAGCCATAAGCTTCTTAACCATGTTGTCCTCCTCTATCTTGTTTTTTTATGCTCCCCGATTTGTTTATTATCCAAAACTCTATTTGCTCATTTTAACATATCCCTTAAAAAGAAAAAAGTAGAGATTGTGATACTTTTCGTTATTTGGTATACTGTGTGTAAATACATAAAGAAAGTTGAGGCGATCACTATGTGGATACGTTCGGAATTAAAAGCACAGGGCAAGCAGGACTTTAAACGGGATTACTGGTGTTATGTACTGGTTGCTTTTCTGGCTCTTCTTGCTACCGGAACCTTCCCTTTGAAGATCCAATGGCATTTTGACTTTTCCGATATGGATTATTCCAATATGGTTCAGTATTTTTCCAATGCCTTCCACGGTAATGGTATTGTAGGCATCCTGCTTACTGTTTTCCTGCTGCATCCATTGTATATCGGAACCAAACGTTTCTTTTTATCCAATATTTATAAGGATGGAAAAACCTCTCTGGGAACGGTTTTATATGCCTTTGACCATTCCTATGGCAACGTGGTACTGACCACTTTTCTGAAATCCCTCTTTATAGCACTGTGGTCCTTGTTACTGGTCATTCCCGGAATCGTTAAAATGTATTCCTATTTCATGGTAGACTATATCCTTGCTGATAACCCCGGCCTGGATCAGGCCCGTGCCTTTGAGATCAGCAAAAAGACCATGGTCAATGAAAAAATGAATGTTTTCATATTCGACCTGTCTTTTATCCTTTGGTACCTTCTGTCAGGAATCACTCTGGGCATTGTGGGTATCTTCTATGTTGCCCCTTATGTAGAGGCTTCCAAAGCAAGACTCTATGACTGCCTGAAACAGAAAGCCTTATCCAATGGATTTGCTACCTACGAGGATTTCAACTGCTAGAAATCCCTCTAAAAGTAAAATAACGCCGCACCTATGAATTTCATAGATGCGGCAATTTTTCTTCCGGATCATTCCGGCTGTGACTGTCCCTTAGTCTGCCTTATTTACATCATTCCCATTCCCGGATTTGCAGGTGCTGCCGGAACATCCTCTTTGATATCTGCCACCACGGATTCTGTAGTGAGTACCGTTGAGGATACGCTGGTTGCGTTCTGCAGGGCGGTTCTGGTAACCTTCACCGGATCCAGGATTCCTGCCTTGAGCATATCGACATATTCCTCGTGCAGGGCATCGAAACCGATTCCCGGTTCAGATTCTCTTACTCTGTTAATGATCACAGCACCTTCCAGTCCTGCATTGTCTGCAATGAAGTATAATGGAGCTTCCAGAGCCTTTAACACAACCTTGGCACCGGTCTTCTCGTCACCTTCCAGAGTATCTACTAATTTTGCAACTTCTTTGGAAGCATGGATATACGCGGATCCGCCTCCGGCAATGATTCCTTCTTCTACTGCTGCTCTGGTTGCGTTTAATGCATCTTCCATACGCAACTTGCTTTCCTTCATTTCAGTCTCGGTTGCAGCTCCTACACGGATCACTGCAACACCGCCTGCCAGTTTTGCAAGTCTTTCCTGCAGTTTTTCTTTATCGAAATCTGAGGTACACTCTTTGATCTGTGCTTTGATCTGGTTGATACGTGCATCGATATCTGCCTTGGTTCCCTCACCATCTACGATAACGGTGTTCTCTTTCTGAACCTTAACGGATTTTGCACGTCCCAGCTGAGCCATTGTAGTATCTTTTAATTCATATCCTAATTCTTCGGAAATCACGGTACCACCGGTTAAAATAGCGATATCCTGCAGCATTTCTTTTCTTCTGTCACCATAGCCCGGTGCTTTAACGGCAACCACATTGAAGGTTCCGCGAAGCTTGTTTAAGATCAGGGTGGTCAGTGCTTCACCTTCCACATCTTCTGCAATGATAAGGAGTTTTGCGCCACTCTGAACGATCTGTTCAAGTACCGGCAGGATCTCCTGGATGTTGCTGATCTTCTTATCTGTGATCAGAATGTATGGGTTATCCAGATTTGCTTCCATCTTATCCATATCGGTTGCCATATATGCGGAGATATATCCACGATCGAACTGCATTCCTTCTACCAGATCCAGTTCGGTCTTCATGGTTTTACTCTCTTCAATGGTAATGACACCATCGCCGGAAACTTTTTCCATGGCATCTGCGATCATCTCCCCAACACTGTCATCTCCTGCAGAAATAGCAGCTACCTGGGCGATATTCTCTTTGCTGTTTACTTTGGAGCTCATTGCCTTTAAGCTCTCTACTGCTGCATCCGTAGCCTTCTTCATACCGCGGCGAAGGATGATTGGGTTAGCTCCTGCCTCCAAGTTTCTCATACCTTCCTTGATCATGGCCTGTGCCAGTACTGTTGCAGTGGTAGTTCCGTCTCCTGCTACATCGTTGGTCTTGGTAGCAACTTCACGAACAAGCTGTGCACCCATGTTCTCAAAAGCATCTTCCAGTTCGATATCTTTTGCAATGGTCACACCATCATTGGTGATAAGCGGAGTTCCGAAGGATTTATCCAGAACCACATTTCTTCCTTTTGGTCCGATGGTCACACGGACGGTATTTGCTAATTTATCTACTCCTGTTTCTAAAGCCTTGCGGGCTTCTGATCCATATTTAATATCCTTTGCCATAATTCATAGCCTCCTAAAAAAATCTATTCTTTCTCATTTATTTCATGACTGCAAGAATGTCACTCTGCTTTACAATGATGTAGGTTTCTTTCTCGATCTCTACTTCGGTTCCTGCATATTTGGAGTAGATTACCTGATCTCCTACACTAACTTCCATCTTCACTTCTTTACCATCTACCACACCACCGGGTCCTACTGCAATGACCTCTGCCTGCTGTGGCTTCTCTTTATTCTGTCCCGGGAGTACGATCCCTGATGCTGTTGTTTCTTCTGCTACCAGTTGCTTTAATACAACTCTGTCACCTAATGGTACTAATTTCATACTAATGTCCTCCTTGTCTTGCTTTGTTTAAGATTATTAGCACTCTTATTTGTTGAGTGCTAACCTTTGTTCTCTATCATAATAAGTTACCCTATTATATGCAACCGCATTCAAAAATACCAAGAGCAAAAAAAGTGAGCATTTTCTCTTGAATGCTCACTTTTTCTCTCGTTTTCTCATTTTTACTACTTTTGTTGTTTTTAATACTTTTTTTATAATTCAGACATGTTTCCACTGAACCAATAAAACCACACTGGCTACCAATGCCACAATTCCCGATACCAGACACATGGTTGCCGTACTGCTTAAATAGCTGCTGATTCCGTACCAGGTCGCTGCCAGGGAAAACACATTGGCCGCTGCATGTGCCAGGATACAGCTCCACAAGGCACCTGTTTTATCATAGATATAGGCAAACACTACACCCAGTAATGCTGCATAGACAAATTGCACCAGATTAAAATGGAATGCACCAAAGATCAGGGCCGACCCTATGATCCCTATCCATTTTCCGTAAGCCTGACGCAGGTTTCCAAATAGGATTCCCCGAAAGGTCAGTTCCTCCAGGATCGGTGCACAAAGTCCCACAGATAAAAGCTGCCAGATCCGGGCGTCGGAATATACTGCATTTCCCAATCTTTGGAAAGTCGGAGACATTGCCTTTAACGGGGAAAGTTCAATCAGATTATTTAATCCCAACGAAAGCGTGATCCCGATGAAAATGATCACAACAGCGTCCTTTCCCTTGTGATGCATCCGGTTCTTCCTAAACGGATTCTTTTGGTAAAAATAATACATGGGAAGGATACAGATCAGTTTGCTGACCCCTTCACAAAGCATCTCGGAATAGGCTCCAATCCTCGTATGGTCCTTTAAAAACACACTGACGGTGCTTACCACTACCCAATATATGATCAGCGGATAGATTGCCTCCCACGTAAGTCTAACTCTTTTTGTCATTTGTTTTTCCCATCCTTATATTCCTTAAAGGTCCGGCAAAAACAAGATGTTTTACTGCTCTTTCAAGAGGTTTTCTGTTTCCGCCAGTACTTCCTCGTACAATTTTAACAGTTCCTCTATATGTTCGTCAATATAGGAATAGCGTTCTTCTTTTACCGCGAACTCATGCTCCTTGGCTAATGCGGACAGATCCATGACCCCTACTCCTGCCATGGCACTTTTCAGTCCGTGAACTTCGATTTCGTAATTCACATAATCCTTTTCATCATAAAGTTTACGGATCAATCCCAGTTTCTCTTTTCCCTCGTCCAGAACTACTTCCAGGATCTTGAAAAAGGTATCCCGGCTTCCTCCGACTTTCTGGATTCCCGATTCTACGTCATAATGCATGATCTTTTCCTCCTGTATCTCCTGATTCTGAGGCTTCGCCTGCTTATCTGTCTTAGCCTCTTTATCGGCCTGCTTCTTAGCTGCGATTTCTTCCGGTGTAATGATCCTGATCTTTTCGGGCGGTAACCACTTGCGCAATACCCGGTCCAGCCTTGCTAATTCAATAGGTTTCGAAATATAGTCGTCCATTCCGCTCTGGAAAAACATCTTTTCCACACCTTTAATGGCATTAGCCGTCAATGCGATCACCACGTTATGTTCACCATCTTCCTGCTCTCCGTCACGGATAAGCTGCGTGGTTTCCACGCCATCCATCTGCGGCATCATGTGATCCATGAAAATAATATCGTACCGGTTTCCCTCGCTTAACAGTCTTAAGCATTCCATTCCGCTGGATGCAAAAGAGGTATGTATTTCATACAACGACAACATACTTGCAGCTACTTTCAGATTCACGGCGTTGTCATCTACCACCAGCACACTGGCCTGGGGTGCCGCAAACAATTCCGGCTTTTTCTCTCCTCCTGCTTCCTTTCCCCGTTGCTCTAACACCGCCGCCACCTTGGAGATTCCCAATGGTCTGGTCATAGTCTCCACAAAGCGGTCTTCCATCTCTACCTGCTCGAACATTTTGATCATGGCCACAAAATGAACTTTTTCAAACTGTTCCTTATAAAGCATGATATCTTCATGACATTGATCATAATTATAAAACACGAAGGCATGTTCCACATCCTTGACGTAGAACTTCAATTTTCCCATATCCCGCAAAGGACGTACCTCTACCTGCAGATTCTTGCAGATCCTGGTAAGGCTCTCCAGATAGTATCGGTTCGGTTCACACACAAATACCTGATACTGCTCCGGGTGCTCCAACGTTACCCAGGGTGCCAGGTCCTTTACTTTTTGCCGGATACGGATAAATACCGTGGTTCCTTTTCCATACTCACTTTCTATCTGAATGCTACCATCCATGGCTTCCACCAGACGTTTGGTAATAGCCAGTCCCAGTCCGGTACCCTGAAGGTTTTTATTCCGTCTTGTATCGGCCTGGCTAAAGGCCTCAAAGAGTTTGGGCATATCTTTTTCAGGAATACCCGCACCGGAATCTTCAATGGTCATAAGCAATTCTGTGTTGCCATTTTCCATCATGGAATGAGAAATGGTAAGTACGATCTTACCTTTTTTGGTAAATTTTACGGAATTACCCAGAATATTGAGAAGGATCTGCTTGATCCTGCCCTCATCGCCCAGAAGACTGCTTGGCAGATCCGGCTGAAGTTCCACCAGAAAAGATACCGATTTATCCTTCAATCTGGTTTCTATAATGTTCTCTACATCCTGCACCATTGACTCCAGATCGTATGTCTCTTCCACAAGCTCCATTTTTCCTGCATCGATCTTGCTGAAATCCAGAATATCATTAATGATGTTCAGCAGGGACTGGGAAGAATGATGGATGGTATTCACATATTCTTTATCACTGCTGGAAATATCACTTAGCAAAAGCAGTTCACTCATACCCAGAATCGCATTCATAGGAGTACGGATCTCATGGCTCATATTGGCAAGAAACGTACTTTTACTACGATTTGCCTCAATGGCATCCTCTGTCTTTTTCTTCAACTCCCGTCTGGAACGCTCCGCCTCGGATACCAGAAAATACATGATAGCCAGCAAAAAAGCCGCGATCACAATACTGATGGCATAGACCGGAAGACTGATATTCTTTAGCATTTCCGGATGAAATGCTCCATAAACAAGCGTGATCAGCATGATCACCACACTCAGACACCAGTAAATGCCAACATTCTTCTTTTCAAAGATCGGTGTCATAAACACCCCATAGATCACCAGCGCCTGCGGAAGAACGGCATAAGAATGCACTTCCATTACAAACGTCAGAATAAGTCCGCACAGTGAGATCAGATAGATAAGCTGCTCTGTCTGTCTTGAGATCTTATCCTGTATAAAATAACAAAGAACAGACGGCAGATAAAACAGGATAGACAAAAGTATCAGCGGAACGATATACGCCCCTCTGTACTGCCACAAGCAATAACATAAATGCAGCAACAAGCCTATTCCATATTCTATCAGCCAAATCTGTTCCGTCTTTTTTCTAGAATACATCGATTGTTCCCCTTAATTTATAAAATTCAGGCTTCCGTTTTTTGGAAATTGAATAGTAAACCCCAAATTATCAACCAGATACTTCTAGATTATAGCACATATTATCCTAAAATTCTCATAATCTCCTTTTTTTTCAACAAAAATTCAGAATTTAGGAAATAGGTTTCCCGATCCATTCCTTTTCGGTCCACCACCACCTCATGAGTAATGCTGCCCGGCTTTCCGGTCATAATATAAATTCGGTCCGAAAGTTTAATGGCCTCATCAATATCATGAGATACGAAAATAGTGGAAAGCTTTAACTGTTCCATCATTCCGATATACCAGCTATGGATCTGGGACTTGGTAATCGCATCCAGAGCGGAAAACGGTTCATCCAGTAATGCCACCTCATCCGAGAAAAGATAAGTTCTCATCAAGGCTGCCCGCTGACGCATACCGCCGGATAGCTGTGCCGGATATTTTTTCTCCGTTCCTTTTAGTCCAAACTGTTCAAAGTACCCGGATGCTTTCTCCCTGGCCTCCTTTTTCTTCATTCCACGGATGGTCAAAGGAAGGCAGACATTATCCAGCACCGTTTTATGGGGCAGGAGCAGATCCTTTTGCAGCATGTAACTGATACGTCCCGGGATTCCCGTAATGTCTTCCCCGTTTAAAAGCACCTGTCCTTCATCCGGCTTATCCAAACCGGACAGAATGTGAAACAACGTGGTTTTTCCCACTCCGCTGCTTCCTACCAGGCATACGATCTCCCCTGCATTCAGGGTAAGATTTACATTTTCAATGATCTTTTCCCCTTCAAAAGACTGGGAAATCTGTTTTGCCTCCAATACTGCCATGTACTGCTCCTTTTACCCACTTCTTACTCTTCAATGAAATCGTTGGTATATCCGGTTCCATGAGGGATTTCTTCTCCGATCACGCCGTTTTCATATAACCAGTCATAGAATGCGTCCCAACGTTCCGGATTAATGTATCCCCAGTATGGCTCCTCTGCCTGATACTGGTCTGCCAGCCATTTTTGACTTTCGTGCACAATAGTTTCATCTAACTCCGGTGCAGCCTCAAGTAAGATATCCGCTGCTTCATCGTGGTTTTCCATAGCATACTCGTATCCCTTCTTTGTTGCCTGCATAAATGCTTTTGCAGTTTCCGGATCACTCTCCAAAAATTCATTGTTCGCAATGATCACAGGGCTGTAATAATCAAGTCCCGGATCACAGTCCTTGAAGTAGAAGAAATCGCTTTCCAGTCCCTGGGTTTCAAGTGCAATCCCGTCCCAAGCGTAGTAAATCCAGACTGCATCCACATCCGTCTTAAGTGCACTGGAAATGTCGGTTACGGTACTTGGGATCATGTTCACCTCATCATAGTTTCCGCCGTCTTTTTCCACAACGTACTTGATGATGGCTTTCTCAATATCCAGATCCCAGGTCGCATAGGTTTTGCCGCACATTCCCTTAGGGCTGGTGATTCCGTTGCCCTTTAAGGATACGATTCCTGAAGTATTGTGCTGGATGATACCTGCTACTGCCGTGATCGGCAACTGGTTTTCTCCGGAAAAAGCAGGAACCAGATAGTCCTGGAAATCAATACCAAACTGCGCATCCCCGGATGCCACCAGTACGGCTGCTCCGTCTTCCGGTGGCTGCACGATGGTCACATTAAGACCGGCTTCTTCATAATATCCTTTTTCCAGTGCCACATATAAACCGGTATGGTTGGTGTTTGGTGTCCAGTCCAAAACAAAAGTGATATCCTTTGTTTCTCCGTTTTCAGATTCTGCACCGTTTCCGGCGGAATCCTGTGCATCCCCGGACTCCTGGCTATTACCACAGCCCACAAGTCCAAATACCATACAGGTGGCAAGCAAAAGTGCTGCTAATTTCTTTTTCATCGTTGTAAACTCCTTATTCTTTACTTTTATTATCATTCTCTACTATTCTCTTGTTTTTCGTTCTCTCCCAGGGCGTACAGGCCACCTGGAGTGCATCCACCGCTTTCATCAGTAACAGGCTGATAAAACAGATCAAAAAGATCACGGCAAACATTTTATCAAAAGAATAGGATTTCTTAACCCGGACCATATATACTCCCAGTCCCAAAAATCCCCCCAGCCATTCTGAGATCACAGCGCCTACTACGGCATAGGCTGCAGAAATCCTTAAGCCTGAGAAAAAAGAAGGCAAGGCTCCGAACAGTTTCACATGCAGAAAAATCTGCGCCCGGTTTGCTCCCATGCACTTAAGTAAATTCATGGTATCCGTATCCGCCGATTTTAATCCCTCCAGTAATCCTACGGTAATAGGGAAAAAGGAGGTGATTACCACCAATGTCACCTTAGGCGCCATATCATATCCCATCCACAGCACTAAAAGAGGTGCAATGGCAATGGTTGGTATGGTCTGGGTAATGATCACAATGGGATAAAATCCCTTATAGATCAGCGGAAAAGCATCCATCAGCACAGCCACCACAAAGCCCAGGAGGACACCAACGCCCATTCCCAGAAATGCTTCGATAAGGGTCACTCTGGTATGCTCCATTAATAATGGTAAGTCCGAAACAAATGCTTTTCCCACCTGAACAGGGGAAGGAAGCATATATCCCGGTATGATCCCCGCATTGCATACCATCTGCCAGATAATGATCAGAACCGCGATCACCAGAACGGGCAACGCCCTATTGGTGATGTTTTGTAATCTTCTTCTCAATGGTCAACACGTCTCCTTCAGGTCTGTAAACTACTTTTACGTACGCTGCCACATAAGGCGCTCCTGCCTTCACAGCAATATGCTGACATTCTTTTACGATATCCATCAGCTCATCGTAATCCCCTTCAATGGTGGTTTCAAAAGGACCTACCGAGCAGTTTAAACCGGTGCTCTTGATGTAGGCAATGACCTCATCCACGATGCGGATCAATTCCTCTTCATTGGTTGCTTCCGGCAACACCTGAATTGCTACACTTGCATTCATGTTTTCTTCTCCTCTCTTTGAATTTCAGAGATTGCAAAAAAGCCTGCGTATGTACAATACGCAGGCTTTCTATTGTTCTTACCAATCGCACAATCTCCCTACGTCGGTACTAACCGAATCAGGTTATAAGGGTCAAACTTTTGGTTTTCTCAGCCATTTGGCACCCCTGATCAACGATATCATGATAAACTTCTTTTCTTTCTTTGTCAAGGAGTTGCTTTCTACTACTCCCGCTCCTTTAATTCATCATACATCTGCAAAATAGATTTATGAAAAACCGGATGCATATAATATGGTGCGATCTGGCTCATGGGACGAAGCACAAAATCCCGGTTGTGCAGATCTACATGTGGGATCAAAAGATCCTTGGACTGATAGATTTCTTCATCGTAGAATAAAATATCCAGATCCAGCGTTCTTGGTCCCCAGTGCACCTCCCGAACCCGGTTGGCATTCGCTTCTATGGAATGCAGTACGATGAGAAGCTCCTCCGGCTCCAACAGGGTTTCCATTTTCAAACAGGCATTTAAGAAATCTTCCTGTTCCACTCCTCCATAAGGCTTGGTCACAATGAAATCCGAAACCTTGTCCACCCGGCATCCCTTGATCTGTTCCAGCTGGCGGATGGCTTCTTTCAAATAGGCTGCTTTATTTCCCATGTTGGAACCCAGCGCAATGTAAGCGGTATGCCACTGACGGGTAATAGTGACACTCACTGTATCAAGCGGCAGTCCGATGGGTGCCCAGGGTTTTCCTATGGTAAGTTCCACCCCCCGGATCTTCTCATCCATCATAAGCAGATGAGCTGCCAGATGCTCCGCCACTGCCTCAATGAGTTTATAAGTATGTTCTTTCAGGAACCGGTCAATCTCCTGGCACACCGTTCCGTAATTTACACTTAACTCCAGTTCATCATCCATACCGGCATTTCTGGTATCCACATAAAGTTTCGCCGAAATCACAAAACGCTGCCCTAATACGGTTTCTTCCTTATACACTCCATGATTCCCATATACCAGAAGATTTTCTATGTTAATACAATCGTTACAGTGCTTCAAGCTAACGATCCCCTTTCTTTCCGTCCCGAATGGCTTCCATCATACGGATGGCACGCAGATTTTCTTTTACATCATGAACGCGGACAAATTCACAGCCTGCCATAACACCTACACAGGTGGTAGCAATCGTTCCTTCCAGACGATGATCCTTGTCCTCGTCTAAAGTAAGTCCTATCATAGATTTTCTGGAGGTTGCCAAAAGCACCGGATAGCCCAGTTCTTTTAACCTTCCTACTTCACGGGTAACTTCCAGGTTCTGTTCATAGGTCTTTGCAAATCCCACACCGGGATCTACGATAATACGCTCCTTCTTCACTCCGGCAGCCAGCGCAATATCAATGGATTCCTGAAGATCCTTTAACACATCTTCCATGAAATCATTGTACTCAGCTACTTCCCTGTTATGCATCAGAACACAGGCTACATCATATTTTGCTGCCACTTTTGCGATCTCAGGGTCTTTCTTAAATCCCCAGACATCATTGATGATGTCAGCTCCGGCCTTGATCGCTGCCTCTGCTGTCACCGCTTTATAAGTATCAATGGAGATCAGTATCTCCGGATACTTTGCACGAATTGCCTCGATCACAGGCAATACACGCTTCATTTCCTCCTCTGCTGTCACATAAGCAAACCCAGGTCTGGTGGACTCTCCACCCACATCAATGATAGCTGCTCCTTCTTCGATCATGCGGTCAGCCTGGGCAACTGCCGCCTCCAGTGTGTTGAACTTTCCTCCATCAGAAAAAGAATCCGGGGTCACATTTAAGATTCCCATGACCTCCATTCTTTCCGGTTTAAATTCCTGCTTTCCAATCTTCATTTTCCCTATCTCCTTTTATTTTATATTTTACCATTCAATCTTCATGGTACGTTTTTCCATTTCCCAGTTACAGGTATCCTGCGCTTTGCAGGCAAAGCAGTTGCGTGCTTTCTTATCTGCAAACCAGAAAAAGTTTTCTTTGGTGATGCCCTCTTTGGGCAACGGTGCATGGCGGTGATCTGCCACTTTTTCCAATATAGCTTCCTGCTTCTGCATCGGATAGCCTATTTCATTCAGTAGCTGCCTTGCCAGTCTTACTCCTGCCTCTTCGTGGGATACTCCGGTTAAGTACTCCTGTGCCCGGCCAAGATCATGCAACAGTGCACATAAGTACAGAAACTCTTTCTCATATCCAAAGCCCTGCTCCAGATTGATGATATAAGCGATCCTGGCTACATCCAATAGATGGTTAAAGCCATGATGGCAGTAGATACGCTGTTTTTCCATATCATGAATTCTTCCCATGGTTTCAAGGTACGTTTCATTTTGGATCAGACGATCCACATATTCCATTGACATATTCTTTTACTTCTCCTAAATATGATAATGAGCCAAAAACCAATACCATGTCTTTTTCCTCTGTACAGCTTTCCATCGCTTTCTTCATGGCTTCTTCCACGGTCTCGCAACAGGTCACCTTAGGAAGGTAATTGGCTGCCACCTTTCCCAACACCGCTTTATCCAGTCCCCGGGTATTACGGGGCGTAATACAGTAAGCCTGTTCTCCTTTTGGCAATACCCTGGAGAAAATGCCCTCATAATCTTTATCTCCCAACACTCCGATCACAAACCGGATATGATACTCTCCCAACAGTTCTTCCATGGTGCGGGCTAGCTTGTCCGCCGCATCCGGGTTATGACAGCCGTCAATGATACAAAGCGGTTGTTTGCAGATGGTCTCAAACCGTCCCGGCCAGACCATCTTCTCCCAGGATCTGCGAACGGAATCAAACCCGCTTTTTAAATCTATATACCCCTTGTCTGACAACGCCTGCAAGGTGGTAAAAGCGCAGGCCAGATTCTCCTGCTGGCAGGCTCCGCTGACAGAAATCTTTATCGGTCCATATCCCGGAAGTTCCACTACCATAGAATCAAGATCCATGGTTTTTATCGGGAAATTCTCAGGATCCGCCCAGAAAAACAAGTTATCCGGACCCACTACCTCTATGACGTCTCTGCCGGGCAGCCCCGCTGCAGTCACCCGGTTTTCCTCTTCAATCTTCCGGCTCAGTACCCGGTTCACTTCTTCCTTCTGTTGCAGTGCTACCACCGGGCAACCGGGTTTGATGATACCGGCCTTCATTTCTGCAATTTCGGGAAGCGTTTCTCCCAGAAACTTCATGTGATCCATGCTGATGGACGTGATGACACTAACCACCGGTCTTTCGATCACATTGGTGGCATCGGTTTTGCCTCCCATACCTACTTCTATAAGAGTAAACGCACACTGCTCCTGCTCAAAATATAAAAACGCCGCCGCAGTTTCTGCTTCAAACCGTGTAGGATGCGGAAACCCTTCCTCCACAATCCTGTCGCAGGCGTTTTTTACCTGTTCCATGATCCGGGCAAGCCGCTTTGGGGTAATGGGAACATCGTTGATCTTATAGATCTCCTCATAACAAAATACTGCCGGAGAAGTATAACGCCCCACTTTATAACCCAGAGCCAGCAAAGCCTGCTCCAAAAAAGCACCGGTGGAGCCCTTGCCATTGGTTCCTGCTATATGAATGATCCTGCCGCTGTTTTGCGGATTTCCCAGTTTCTCACACAGTCGCTCCATAGACTCCATACCTAAGATCAGGCCGCTTTTTCCCGTTTCTTCAAGGAACTGATTCATTTGCTGTACTGTCATCATTTCTTTGTTCCTTTGCCGTCCCGTTTCGCCATGTGCAGTCTGTGTAGTGCGATCTTTGTTCCGCGACGCTCAACGACCAGTTCATCCCCTTCGCTGAGGATGTGGATCTCTGCAAGGCAGTCGTCTTTACCAAACTTCATGCCTCGTACACCGATGGCAGATTTCTTCTTTTCCGGAACCTCCGTGATCTGGAACCTTAAGCAATAGCCTTTTTCACTTTCCATGATCACGCTTTCCATACCGGTGACGATCTTCACGATCTTTAACGATGCGCCGTCGTTTAGCTTGGTTGCCGCCGTGGTCCTCTTGGCCACATCGAATTCTGAACCCTGAACCTGTTTTAACATACCATCGGAAGAACCCATAAATACCATACTGTTACGCAGATTCATCATGGATTCTACCAGTACGATCCGCTCCTCGGCACTGGTATAATTGCTGATATTATCGATAGGCTTACCCTTATCCCGGAATTTTCCGAAGGGTACATCCATTACCTTCACCGTATGCAGTTGTCCCTTGTCGGTAAAAATGCACAGTTTTCCGGTGTTCATACAATGGATCACATAGGTATTTTCCGCGTGGGCCGCTTCCATATTCCGCTCATAGGTAGGAAGATCCACGGTTTTGGCATAACCGAAGCGATCCATCAGGAATACCACTTCCTGTTCCTCGATCTTCTTTTCTTCAATGACGATCTCCTGGGCATTCTCCAAAGAAGTTCTACGCTCCCTTGCATATTCCTTCTTGATCTCGTCCAATTCTTTCATGATCACCTTAGCCATAGCCAGACGACTTCCAAGAATGGTCTCGTACTCCTCAATATTCTTCAGGGTCTCGTCATGTTCTTTCTGTAATGCTTCAATTTCCAGACCGATCAGTTTATATAACCGCATCTCCAGGATCGCCGTAGCCTGACGCTCGGTAAAACGCAGCAGCGAAGCGGACTTTTGTGAGATCCGGCTCTTAAACTTAATATTCTCGGTAACACCCTGGGTCAGACATAATTTTGCATCTGCAATATTTTTACTGCCCCGCAGGATTTCAATAATAAGGTCGATCACATCGCAGGCCTTAATGAGTCCTTCCTGGATTTCCTTTTTCTCCAGTTCCTTCTGCAACATGGTCTTATATTTTCTGGTATTCACTTCATACTGGAAATTCACATGGTGGCGGATGATACCGTCTAATCCTAAGGTTTCCGGCCTTCCGTCGCAAACCGCCAGCATGTTGACACCGAAAGTGTCTTCCAATCTGGTCTTTTTATATAAAAGGTTGGTAACATACTCCGCATCCGCACCCTTACGCAGTTCAATAACGATACGGATACCCTCCTTGGAGGACTGGTTGGAAATATCCACGATATCCGTGGTTTTCTTGGTTTCTACCAAGGAATATACTTCATTTAAGAATTTTCCGATGTTGGCGCCGATCATGGTATAGGGGATCTCGGTAAT
This sequence comes from Lachnospiraceae bacterium, assembly GCA_051878875.1. Lineage (GTDB taxonomy): Bacteria > Bacillota > Clostridia > Lachnospirales > Lachnospiraceae > XBB1006. The sequence continues at coordinate 23,083 of JBJEKY010000029.1, forward strand.
GACGATCTGCTGTTTGCCGCCTTTTGCCTGCTCCACTTTTACCCGGCCCCGGACTTTGATCTTACCCATACCGGTCATATAGATGTCCAAAAGTTCATCCTGGTTGACTACGATGCCTCCGGTGGGAAAATCCGGTCCTTTGACGTATTCCATCAGTTCTTCCACACTAATATCCGGGTTCTTGATGTAGGCCTTCACCGCATCCACAACTTCTCCTAAATTATGAGGCGGAATGCTGGTCGCCATACCGACTGCGATTCCTTCCGCTCCATTCACCAGAAGGTTGGGGATACGCACCGGAAGAACCACCGGCTCTTTTTCTGTTTCATCAAAGTTAGGGCGAAAATCCACCACGTCTTTGTCCAGATCCTTCAAAAAGGCCATCTGGGTCACTTTCTGCAGTCGGGCCTCCGTATAACGCATGGCTGCCTGTCCGTCTCCCTCAATGGATCCAAAGTTACCGTGGCCGTCCACCAGGGGCAGTCCCTTTTTAAAATCCTGACTCATCACCACTAAAGAATCATAGATTGAAGAATCTCCGTGGGGATGGTATTTACCCATGGTATCACCGACGATACGGGCGCTTTTTCTATAAGGCTTATCATACCGGATACCCAGTTCATGCATATCATATAGCACCCTTCGCTGTACCGGTTTCAAACCGTCTCTTACATCCGGAAGGGCACGGTCTACAATGACGCTCATGGCATAATCAATATAGGATTTCTGCATAAGCTCTGAATATTCTGTGCGAATGATCTGTTCTTCCACTTGTTTTTTCATATTTTACTTCTCTCTCCTATATATCAAGCTGTGCGTCCCTGGCATTTTCATAGATGAACTCTTTTCTTGGTCCCACATCATTTCCCATGAGCATTTCCGTTACATCCGAAGCCATGCGGGCATCTTCGATCTCCACCC
>JBJEKY010000030.1:0-23658 GCA_051878875.1 Lachnospiraceae bacterium
ATCAATGAATTCTGGTTCCAAAAGGCCGTAGTAACCGTCTTTTGGCTCATACATGAGCCAGAAGTGCAATGCAGATATGGTTATTTTCTTTGTTTGGCTCCTGCTGACCCATAAAAAATGCCTCCTCCTGTGGTTACATACTTATTCAGTATACCACAAGGGGAGGCAATCGCCAAGATTCTATGTTATTAGTCCGCGTCCATCATTTTCTCAAAAGACGCTTTGATATAAGACGGGCTTTCATGCATCACATAAGCCACATAATTACCATTAGAAAACACCAGCGCCTTCTCGGCGGTTTCTACCTGTTCCGGCGAATAATTCTGATAGGTCAGGATCCTGCTTTCGATATGGTCACGAAGACTCTTTTCCATTTCCGGCACATCCTCAGCATCTTTTACAAAGATCACTGCGAATTCGCTGGCAGTTCCCTCCGCTGCATAGCAGAAAAAATAATCCTGTACTTTATCATAATCCGCATCACTCAATGAGGAAAAAAGTTCTTTTGCATCCTCCTGTGAACTATCAATGCTCTTCATTTCCGGAAGACTGTCATCTGCTGCCATCATGGCCTCTTTCAGCTTACTCATATCCACTTTGGCTTCCGGTGCTTCCTTTTTCCCACAACCGCAAAGACCGGTCATAAGCAAAGTAACACATAACAATCCTGTCAGGATCTTACTTACCTTCTTCATACTCTGTACTCTCCTCGGACATGCCTTCTCCCATATCAGGAGAAATCGCTGAATCCGTAACATCGCCTGCGCCATCCATCATTCCGGTACTGCCATCACCTGCTGACATACCTTCACCTGCATATCCCTCAAAAGCTTTCTGCATAGCTTCATCCAACTTCTGCTGCTGATCGTCACTGATCTGGTTTTCGCCGCCGGACTGATTGTAATTATAGAAGTAGATACTCAAAATGTACTCATCATCGTTTCCTTCCATCATACTGAAGGTTACATCAGCGTTCCACTGACCCACATAACTCATTGCACTCTGATACATTGCCGTTAAAATGCTCTGCTTGCTTCCGTCCTCATCTGTTCCGACGTTGAAGAACAAGGTCTTGCCGCCTTCTTCCATGGATTTTCTGATCTTCTCCGGAATCGTGTACAGATCATCGCATTTCTCTGCATTCAGGATTGCGTAATTGTACTTGGTTCCCACTGCGGAAGGCCAGAAACTGTGATCCCAGTCATGTCCTCTCTCGCACATGGTATCCGTCATATTGAAATTGTTATAGGTGGTTCCTCCCGCATCGGAGTACACATCTACATAATACCAGTCATCATCCAGTTTTACTTCATCCCAGGAATGATACTTCTCGTTATTATGTACCACCTTACATTCAATATCCAGCATCTGCATGAACAGACGGAAGGTTGTGGCGTAACCCACACAAACCGCACTGTGTCCTTTCAATACACCGTGTGGTGTACTGACAGCCTCAGGACTGTTGGAGGTTACCAACAGAGAATTGGATCCGGAAGAGATATTCTTCACCATCCACTCATATACCGCCAATTCTTTATCATAATCGGTTTTCATCTCGTCGGTAATGATCTCATCAAGGACATCACTGGCCATTTTCAGAGTTTCCTTGTCAGCGTCGCTAAGCTCACTGTCGTCCTGATTCTTATACGCATCGGAAATTGCCACTGTGGATTTGATCTCATACTGACCTGCGATGGTGACGTTGTCTTCCTGCGTCTTTTCCACTTTTTCCTCGTTCATCTTTTTCAGGGTCTTGTTCGCCTGCATCACCTGGGCAACTGCTACTCCACTGACTGCGGAACTTGCAATGGCTACCACCAGGATAACCGATAACAGGACATACAATCCCGTATTCCTTTTACTTTCCATTACTCATCCTCCTAAGATTCGTTTTATCGTTTTATGATAATTGGATGATACTCCCCAAAAGAAAGTTTCATGGTTTGAAAAACTTTCCGGCTATCTTGTGGTAATGACTTTCGCCAATTCCTTCATCGCTTCATAATTTTCCGGCGTAGCACTGGATTTGATGGTTACCACCGGTTCTACGAAGGTGATCTCTTTCATTTCTGCCAGCTTTTCTCTCATACATTTTGCTGCCATGGGACCCCAGCTTCCATTTTCAATAAATCCGACGGTTCTTCTCTGGTAGTTCTTCGCTTTCAGATGATTTAAGAATTCCTCCATACAGGGGAACAGGCCGCCGTCATAGGTTACACCTGCTAAGATCATGTGATCGTAGCGGAAGGCATCCGAAAGTGCCACGGACACATCGGTTCTGGTAAGATCCATGACCACCACACGCTTTTCTCCGCAGGCTCTCACATATTCTGCCATTTTCTCCGCTGCTTCTTTGGTATGTCCGTATACAGAAGCATACGCAATAAGTACACCCTCTTTATCCGCATCGTAACTACACCAGATCTTGTATTTCCGGATATAATAGTCAATGTTATCCTTTAACACCGGACCATGCAACGGGCAGATTGTCTGTATATCCAGTCCTTCTGCCTTTTTCAACAGACCTGCCACCTGAACGCCATATTTACCCACAATATTATAGTAGTATCTTCTTGCTTCAATAGACCATTTTTCCTGTACGTCCCAGGTTCCGAATTTACCGAATGCATCCGCGGAGAACAATACCTTCTCGGTACTTTCATACTCCATCATAACCTCCGGCCAGTGCACCATGGGGGCCAGGACAAAATGTAACACATGGCTTCCTAAGGAAAGTTCATCGCCTTCTTTTACCACCAGACGGTTTTCTGCCTTATTCTCATGGAAAAACTGGTCCATCATCACAAAAGTCTTGGCATTTCCCACCACGGTGGTATCCGGGTATTCTTCCAAAAGTGTCATAATATTAGCTGCATGATCCGGCTCCATATGCGACACTACCAGATAATCCGGTTTCCTTCCATCCAATACCTGCTTCACATTCTGCATCCACTGATGACTTACTCTGCGGTCCGCCGTATCCATTACGGCAACCTTTTCATCCAGGATCACATAAGAATTATAAGATGCACCATGCTGCACCGGATATTGTCCTTCAAACAGATCCAGATCCGGGTCATTCACTCCCACGTATCGGATTGCTTCACTGATTGTCATATCTCCCATCTTTAAGACCTCCTAAACTTGATATAATACTATTCTAGCACATTTTCTCCCGGATACTCCTTCTTACCTGTGATATTTTTTTGAAACTTTTGGATTCTTGCCGCTCTTCTTCTTTCCTGCTATAATGAACCCAACAAAATCACCGGAAAGGAGGCATATGATGACTGAGAAACTACATTCTGATGAAACGCAGCATACCTACGCGGCCATTGATCTGAAGTCCTTCTATGCCTCTGTAGAGTGCGTGGACCGCCTTCTGGATCCTCTGACCACCAATCTGGTGGTAGCCGATGCCAGCCGAACCGCGAAAACCATCTGTCTGGCAGTCTCTCCTTCTTTGAAATCTTATGGCATATCCGGACGGGCCCGGCTGTTCGAGGTGATAAAGCGGGTAAAAGAGGTGAACCAGGAACGGCTCCTTCATGCTCCCGGACATAAATTCACCGGTTCTTCCTGCAATGCGGTGGAACTTTCAAGACACCCGGAATACGCCCTTGATTTTATCACGGCAACACCCCGGATGGCACATTATATTGAATACAGCACAAAAATATATGAAATCTACCTTCATTATGTGGCAAAGGAAGATATCCATCCCTATTCCATTGATGAAGTATTCTTGGATCTTACCGGATATCTGAAGGTATACCATATGGATGCCCTGTCTCTCACAAGAAAGATGCTGCAGGATGTGCTGGAAGTGACCGGTATTACCGCCACAGCCGGCATTGCTCCCAACCTCTATTTATGCAAAGTTGCCATGGACATCGTAGCCAAACATTGCAAGCCGGATGAAAACGGTGCCAGGATTGCCGTACTTTCTTCTGAAGAGGATTACCGCAGACAATTGTGGGACCATCAGCCACTAACGGATTTCTGGCGGGTTGGAAAAGGTTATGCCGCTAAATTAAATGCCCACGGCCTGTACACCATGGGGGACATCGCCCGTTGTTCTCTGGGCGGTCCTGACGATTTTTACAATGAAGAACTTTTATATAAGTTATTTGGCATCAACGCAGAACTGCTCATCGACCATGCCTGGGGATACGAACCGGTCAGCATTGCAGATATCAAAGCCTATAAACCTGCCAGTAACAGTGTCGGCTCCGGTCAGGTACTATCCTGCCCCTACGAGGCATCCAAAGCCCGTCTGGTTCTGCAGGAAATGGCAGATCTGCTGGCACTGGATCTGGTTGAAAAAAAGCTGGTCACCGACCAGCTGGTGCTCACCGTAGGATACGATATCGAAAATCTGAAAAACCCAACCATTGCCTCTTCTTATCAGGGAGAAATCACTTCGGATCATTATGGCCGAAAAGTTCCCAAGCATGCCCATGGCACCAAAAATCTATCAGAGTTCACCTCATCCTCACGTCTTATGATGGATGCTGCCGTTACACTGTTTGACGAAATCGTGAATCCTGAGTTTTATGTACGAAGACTTACCCTCACTGCCAATCATGTGGTGAGTATGTCCGACCCGGTTTCTGCCGATGACTATCAACAGCTCAATCTTTTCACTGATTACAGCATACAGGATGAAACAAGCAAAATAGAACATGCAGCTTTGGAAAAAGAGAGAAAAATGCAGGAAGCCATGCTGTCTGTAAAGAAAAAATACGGAAAAAATGCAATTTTAAAGGGTATGAACCTTCAGGAAGGTGCCACCACCATACAGCGAAATTCACAGATCGGAGGTCACAAAGCATGAGCAAGTACGACGATATGATCCTGCTGCCACACCATGTTTCCAAAGTCCATCCGCCTATGCCGCTAAGTGAACGGGCCGCACAGTTTTCCCCCTTTGCCGCCCTGACAGGGCATTCAGAGGCCATTGAGGAAACAGCACGACGAATGGAAGAAAAAATAGAACAGGAGGGAAAACTTCCTCCTGTTCATAAAAAATAACTATAATACATCCGGTATATCTTTATAAAGCTTACGATAGGCCCAGATTGCCAATAAAAAGAGCACCACCAGGATAACAAAGAAATTCCGCATCTCAACTGGGGTCTCCCAGAACCACTTCTTGTAGATAAGGCAGTTTCTGTATCCATTCACAATAATGGTGATGGGATTCCATAACATCAGATTGCGCAGCCACGGGATTTCGATTTTGTTTGCAGTATACAAAATTCCCGACAGCCAGAAAAACGCAATGGTAATGGATTTGATAAAATTATGGAAGTCCCTGCTGATGGCTCCCAAAACTCCGGCAAACAAAGACCAGACATTAAAGAGCACAAACATCATCAGCATAAACACCGGAATCTGCAGGTAATACCGGTCCGGCATATATCCAAATGCCATAAAGATCACGATCATCACTCCCACCAGCATGATATGGATCAGAAACTGGGAAAGATTAACAAAGGTCGGTATGGTATTGATCGGATACTTGATCTTTGTGATCAGGTACGTATATCTCCGTAGGGAATTGGATCCCCCCGGAAGCATATTCTGCATGTAAAACCATGGGATCAATCCTGCCAGCAACCACAAAAACTTCGGATACCCTTCTACCGGTGATCCCTGCCTTAATCCCACCGCAAATGCAAAATAGTATACAAAAATACGAATGGCCGGCTTCAAAAACAACCAGAAAGGCCCTAACATAGCACCTTTATATTCTTTTTTCAGATCCGTCAATGCCAGTTTCCAAATCTGGTGACGGAATTTAATATGATCCTGCGTGATCTGCTTTATGGTTTCCATTTTTCTAAATCCTCCGGCGAATTGAAATCTCTGGTTTCATCCTTGATATAGATATAATGCTCACCGATCTTCTTTACGTCAAACTGTAATCCTGTAAAAGACTGATATACCTGCCAGCCTTTACAGTTTTTTATTTTTCCTTGTGTAAACAGTTCTCTTACACGGTCCACATGATAGCGGAACGCAGCTGCGTCCCGAACCTTGATCGCCACGATAGAACGCTCATTTCCAAAAAACAACAGACTGTCTGCCGGTGTTTGGGTAATGATATCCATTGCTTCTTCCGAGTAAAACGTATCCCCATAAAGGAAACATACATTATCTTCGATCAACTCTTCCGTAAAACGATCTATTTCCAATACGTTATGATGCGGCTCATGGCGGATCGCCCCTTCCACTTCATAACGCGGATCATGACTGGTAATATATACCTTGCACTGGGGATCACGCTGTTTTACCAGTCTCACCGTCCGGGCAAGCAAAGTCTCCCCTTCAACGGTGATAAAATGTTTGGGCTTGTCCTGATAATTGTTCCAGCGGTTTCCCTTTCCATCCGCCATAATAATATAATTCATGGATTATCTCCTCTATACCGTAACAACGCCTAAGTTTACCACATTCTCCTACCCTGCGCAAGATTAACGGTTCTCTTTCATATACGTTAGTACCGTCCGGGCCAAAAGCTGTGTGGAACTACCCAGGTTCTCCGGCAGGTAATTGCGCCGGTATGCATCCAGCACTTCCTGCGGATACACCTCTGTCGTCAATGCCTCCATCAACCTGCCTCCATCGTAAAAAGCGCACCCCGGCATGGATTCAAAGGGATTTACATTGATCCCGTTCTTAGCAGTATATTCTTCAAAATCATACAGATAATAATAGGTTTTTTTATTTAAAACAGCTGCCTCTAATGCAATGGCAGAATAATCCGTGATCAGGTAATCACATACAGCCAGAAGGTCCACTGCCGTAAATTCCGGACAGAGTAAGACGCCAGCCCTGTCACAGGTAAGCTTCTGATTCGGGTGGCTCTTCAATAACAGCACATACTGTGTAAAATCAATGGCATCCAGCAACGGTTCCCAATTTAACTCTGAATACCGCCGAAACGTAGGCGCATATAAAATGACCTTTTTTTCCTTTAACTCCGGATAGGTCTCGTATACTCTCCTGCGATTCTCCTCTTGCGTCAGCAATAAGTGATCGATCCTGGGAAGACCGATATTAAGCAATTTATCTTCTGTGGTATCGAAGGATTCGCAATAAAATCGATTAAACGCTTTTCCTCCTGCGATGATCACATCATAATTTCTGTGCATGCAAAGCAACCGGGCTGTTTTGCTGCTGCGTCCGGATTCCTTATCCAGAGTCTGGTAACCGGACTTCTTGATCTTGCCGATGGCATGCCACATCTGGATCACCGTAAGGGACTTCTTATGCTTCAGCATACACACTGCCGGCCAGTAAGCATCCAGAACGCATACCTGTGCCGTAGCCAGATGATACATACTTTTCAACGTATCCAGTGCAAATCCCGGCAATCCCTTTTTGGAGTCATCCAGCCGGTTACAGATCGCTACGATCTTAACCCTGCCTTCGCTCTGACTTACCAGCTCCTTCTTAAGCATGCAAAAATCCAGAGACAACTGATCTGACTGCCTGCTTAGAAATAACACTTTTCCGGGAACCACCGGAAACAGCTTCAGGATCCCATATACAATTGTCATAAGTGCCTTTCCCAGGCCAACAATGAATTCCATGCGTTCTTAAAGTACACCCCTAATCCATAAACTTCTTAAAACAAACATGCACCTCTTGGTTATCTTTAAATACTCTGTCGATCATATTCTGGAAATTCTCAGACAGGTCACTGGCAAAACACAGGTGCTCCCGGGTACTGTTCTCATCCGCCAGCATATCCCGCTCTTCCAGGATCCGTTTTACCTGGTTTACCACCTCCGCTGAGGGATTTAAAAGTTCCACTTCCGGGTATAGCCGTTGAAGATTTTTCCGGATAAACGGATAATGTGTACAACCTAAAACAAGTTTCTTCAAATCGTGCTCTTTGATAAAATCAGTCAGATAGTACTGGATGGTCAGATCCATGATCTCGTTATCTATGATCCCCTCTTCGATCAGCGGGACAAACAGTGGGCAGGCCTTACTAAACATTTTGACCTCCCGGTTTCTTTGATTGACCAGCTCAGGATAAATCCCGCTGGCCACCATAACCTTGGTTCCTATCACTCCGATCGCTCCGGGATCCGACTGCTCCGCCTCCCGCACAATACGGTCTGCCATAGGCTCGATCACTCCGATGATCGGAATCTGAGGATGACGCTCACGCAAAGCATCCATGCAGGTTGCGCTGATGGTATTGCATGCGATAACGATCATTTTCACATCGTGGCTCACCAGGTAATCTGATATCTGAAACGAAAACTTCCGTATCGTATCCAGCGCCTTGGATCCATATGGGGTTCTCGCCGTATCTCCGTAATACACAACTCTTTCATTTGGTAACAGCTTCTGCAGTGTAGGGATACTGGTCAGTCCCCCTATACCGGAATCAAAAAAGCCTATCGGTCTGTTATCCATCTATTCTCTTCCTTCCTAAAGAGAAACCGGGGATCGCATCTTTTCCTCAATCCCGGACTCCCTTTCGTCTACATCTGCATGATGCTTTTTTTCTTTGAGGTTTTTTTCTTGCCGGCTGCCTCAATTTCCGCATCCACCATTTTTTCGTAGTAATCGGCCGCTTTTTCCACTTCATCATCATACAGGATCTTTCCATCCTTGAGAACGATGCCACGTTCACAGAAGTCCATTGCAACACTGGTGGTGTGGGTCACGAATAAAAACGTCACTTCTCCGGTACTTAAGATTTCTTTGATCTTTCGATTACACTTTAAGCGAAAGGCTTTGTCACCCACACTCAATGCCTCATCCACGATCAGGATCTCCGGTTCCACATTGGCATTAATGGCAAAGCCCAAACGGGCTTTCATTCCGCTGGAATAGGTTCTTACCGGCTGATCCATATAATCTCCGATATCTGCAAATTCTACGATATTAGCTTCCAGCTTTTTAATCTCCTCATCCGGGATCCCCATTAGCTGTCCTCTGAAGTAAATATTCTCCCGTCCGGTGAAATCCGGGTCAAAGCCTGCTGTCAGCTCCAATAGTGCACTGACCCGGCCGTTTACAATGATCTCCCCTGACGTAGGATAGATCACTCCTGTGATCATTTTTAGCAGGGTGGATTTACCGGCTCCGTTGCGTCCAAATAAGGCCACCGATTCTCCTTTTTTAACCTCAAAGGACATATCATTAATGGCCAGTTTGATCTTTGGCTGGATCCTTTTATTAAAAACAGCATGAAGCCTCTGTTTATCATCTTTAAACAGTTTATATCGTTTGGTCACATGCCTTAACTCAATGGCTGTCTGCTTCTCATTTTCCATATTCATATACGAATCTCCTCGTGCCTGTTTCACACCGATTTCATTCTAAAACTTATTCTTCATTATAGCAAACTTTTTGTTCTATCACAACTATTTCCATGGGCAACCAACCTTTTACTCTATCCCACCGGTAAAAACGCAAAGATCACCGAAAACACCACTGCCGGAAGCAGATTGGCTACTTTGATGGTCTTTCCCCAGACCAGATTCACACCCACACAAAAGATCAGCGCAGAGCCTACCATGGAAAGATTATGCAACGCCATATCTGTCATCACCGGTTGGATCAACTTTGCCAAAAGGGTCATGCTTCCCTGCAATACAAATACCGGAATTGCCGAAAACACCGGACCTCTTCCCTTCGAAGCTGTCATGATCATTACAATGATAAAATCCAGAACCGATTTTGCCATCAGAATGGTATAATCTCCATAGATCCCATCCCGGATCGATCCAATGATGGCCATGGCCCCTATACAAACCGTAAAGGATGTGGTAAGAAACCCATCGATAAATCCCGTATCCTGTTCACTATGGCTAATGGTCTTTAGCCACTGTCCGAATTGCTCAAACTTTCCTTCCAGATTGATCCATTCTCCTACAATGGCCCCCAGCGCCATAGACAAAATAAACATCATGGATCCTTCCGAGGACAATGTTCCGTCACTTGCGGCAGTCAGCATTTTTTCCATGGCACCACTGATTCCAAGAAACATGGTGCTTAAGCCCAAAGCCTGCTCGATAGTTCTCTGAAAACTTGTTTTTATTCCTTTTCCCGCCAAAAATCCCAGTAATCCTCCAACCAGAATCGCTGCGGTATTGATCAATGTTCCTAATCCTATCATCGCATTATCCTCTTCTTCCTTTGTTTTCCCTTTATTACATAAAAAGTGGGAAGTAAAGTTAACTTCCCACCAAATCCTTTTCTTTTGAAGGCTAACCTCAAACCATAATAGGCGCAATCCCGACTGTTGTCAACTGTTTTTTGCTTATTGCTGCGGGATCAGTTTGTCAACTTTCAAGATATGGTTTACCAGCCAGTTCTGGAGAAATTCCAGGAAATCGTACAAGTATTCTTCCTGATTGTCATCCACATCATCCAGATTTAATTCCTTTAGTTTATCAATAAAATTCTGGTGCAGGATCTGTTGTTTATCCAGTCCTTCGTAACCGATCTTACGCATATACTCTTCTTCGTCGGAAAAATGCACCCGGGTGTAATCCCGAAGTTCTTCAATGATCTCCATAATGGAATCAAATTTATCATGCACCAGCTCTTCTTCGATGGTTGCATGGATTTTTCCGATGATCTCAAACAACTTCTTATGCTCTTCGTCAACCAGCTTAATGCCGGTCTCGAATGACTTATCAAATACCGGTACCGCCGGTTTCTCTGCCGCCTTGAAATGACCGATCATAATATCACTTCCAAGGATATGTCCTACCAGCCATCTGGAAAGATACTCCAATAACTCCAGCATGATCCCTCTGGCCGCCTCTTCGGTTACAGACGCATATTCATAGCTGTTCACCTTCTTTAAAAAGGCTGCATGTTCTGTCTTCTGACGTTTTAGCTCCGGATCATTGATCTTCTGCATGTATGCTTCCTCATGTGAAAAATGATTGACTGCATACTGCTTCAACTCATTGATCAGCAAAATTGCCTGATCGACAGACCCCTGATCCTTCTTCAAGGCTGTGTCTGTCTCAGCGATCAATTCAAATAATCTTTTATGCTCCTGATCGATTTGTGGTACACCGATGATACAATCACTTGTAAAAGAAAACATATTTTTCCCTCCATCCAATTCCTACCATCAGTGTACGCCAAAACCGTGAGCAAATTATGAAAACTTCGACAATGAAACTATTAATTTTCTATTAAAAACCCCGTTTCACACAAAAGGACTCCCGCTCTCGCGGAAGTCCCTATGTATCAAGAACAATGATTCCTTTTAAATTAGTCTTCTTGTTTCTTTACTAAGTTGGATAACGGTTTATCCAAAATAACTAAGAGGATAACTCCTACTGCTGCGATCACTGCTGCGATCACACAGCCCATAACGAAGCTGATCTTTCCACCGAACAGACCATTGTAAAGGTAGCCATATCCTTTTGCTGCGAAGAAGATAGCTAAGCCCCAAACAGACTGCATTACGGAGTAAATACGGCTTGGTGCGTATTCAGCAATGAATGCGTTTCCAAGTGGTGAGAAGAACATTTCACCAAGAGTGATCAGTAATGCGAATACCAGTAACCATAAGCAGCTGATCTGTCCATCGCCACGTACAATGTCGAGAAGTCCGAAGAACAGGTATCCGATACCAAGTGTTCCGATACCAAGTGCACACTTCTTGTAAATACTCATATCGCCCTGTGGTCTCTTAGCAAGGTAGCTCCAAAGCTTCGGAGTTACAAACATACCAACTAATACACAGAATAAAGCATTGGCTGCATCAAACCAGGTCAGAGGTACATTGTATCCTAATACTACCCAGTTCGCATTCTCGCCCCAGTGATAGTATACCGGCAGATATGCTAAATACCATAAGATCCAGAAAATGATAGCGAAGCAGGAAACCAGAACGATTGCTCCGATTCTCTTCTTCTCAACAGTAGTATAAGGAATGCTCTTAGCTTCCTTCTGCTGAGCTTTAACTTCTGCTTCATGTGCAAGTTCTTCTGCAGTCTGCTCTTTCTTGAACGGTTTCTTTCCGGCATCGCCCATGAAACGTGTTCCAACAGCGAACCAAACAGCACCTAACCACATAAGTACAGCAGCAACCTTGAAACATGGTCTGAATCCAAGAACATCGCCTTGTGCGAATACATCCTGATACAGAATACCAACTAACAACGGACCACCGCAGGCACCAATGTTTACTAAACTGTAACGTACAGAATACGCCTGGTTCAGCTGATCTCTGTCAACGATACGTCCAAGTAACGGACCGGTTTTGTAGAATGCAAGACCGATACTGATGCACCAGATCATCGCATAGATCATAGTACTGTCGGTTGCAAGAGAACCTAACCAGTAACCAACACCACAAAGTGCCATACCAACCGGTGTTGTATATCTTGCACCGATTAAGCGGTCACAGATAACGGAACACAGAATTGGGAGACCGTATGAGAACGCAGTCAGGTTAGACTGCATGTTAGCTGCCACACCATCAGACAATCCTAAACCACCCTGTGCTACGCCTGTTGCAACGAACACAAGAAGGATAGAACGTCCAAGGTAATAAGCGAAACGCTCAAAGATCTCTGTACAGGAACATGCCCAGAAACCAGCTGGCAGCTTCTTTTTCGTTTGAGTATCCATATACTCGTCCTCCTTAATAAATAATTTGTGAAACCGTAACACTGTTTCGGATGTCTCCACCTCTTTCGAATCTTGTCGAAATAGCGATTATCATCCTGTTAAAGCAATACAGTTTTAACATGATTATAGTGAATTTTTACCAATTTTTCAATTCTTTTTGTCCGTTTTTTTGTGTGTTGTTAACAGTGTTTTTGATTATAGACATTACGAATCCGCATGATGAGGTGTTCTTTCCTACTTCAGATATTTCTCATATTTGTACTTACGTCCCTCTTTTCGATACGCGAAAAAGCTTTGGTAAATACTCAGACAAGGAACACAGTTTCCCTCCACGATGATCGGACCTTTCCTCGTAATAGCAATGTCCCATCCAACATAATTGATCCCGTCTACTTTTCTTAAAGCCTGTTCCGTCAGTTTCAGGATCTCGTCCCAATAAGGAATTTGAAAGTCTGCAAAAACCTTTCCTGTTACCGGATGAGCCTCATACAGCACTCCATCACTGCCTACAGCCGGAGTGATGATGCGTCCGGTTTTCTCATCCACTCCGCATCCTATGCCACCGGAAGAAATATTGTCTGCAATTCCATCTACTCCAAAGCGGACAAAGGCGGCAAAGGCATCAAACCGATCGTCTTTTAAAATCGTAAATACCCGCACAGTATTGATGCTTCCCGGATAAAAAGAGGCCATAGTCTTATCCTGCCTGATCACTTCCTCTACGATCATTTTGGGCTGCTGCATAAAAAAATCGTACAATTCCCGTTTATGAAATCCCACTTTTTTCTTGAACACGCCAAATGCGCCGTGCAAATCCAACGGTTTACAGAACACTTCCTTCTTCCATCGAATGAACCGACAGAACTCCTTGTAGTCCGTATCTGCATTGACCCAGTAATCCCGTCCCAGAAACTCCTTGTAGTTCTCATCAAACAGTTGTTTATTGGTAAGGATCTCATCGCCGATGACATTATACCTCTGCCCCAGCTTTCTGCTGTCCTCCAGATTCGCATAGGTCGCCAGCTGTTCATCCGTAAGCTCATAGCAGCGGTTATTTTCATAATTTCCCATAGCGATCCCATAGATCGCCTTACATTTTGCCATGTCTTTCTTTACCCAGTATTCGTCATGCCCTGTCCGATCCATGATCCGGTGAACAAGCTCCTCACGGTCTTTTTCTTTTTTCAATTTCCATGCATCGATCTCTTCCGAAGACATCCGGTATAATTCACCATCCAGGACTTCTTTGCCCGAAATCCCTTTTTCCGCATACAGCTGGCTAATATACTCCTCTGCTTCTTCTGATGTCATCCCGGTAATTTCAGAAAGCCGCTTCTGATAACATCCGCGGCTTTCCATAATCTTTTTCCCATATTCAGCTAGTTCCTTTTCCTCTTTCACAAGAAAAAGTCTGTGGTTGGCATAATACTTCACCGGAATGTGATAAGTATCACGTGCAACCAGTATACGTTGTTTCACGTCTTTCGCATCTTCTTTTAAATACTCAGATATGATCTCAGTATACATTTCAAGAACTTCACCTTTTTTACTCATCCGACTACCTTCTATTTCTCTATTTTCTTCTCACGATAAGGTAAGTGAACTAACGTATGATTTGGCTTCTTGTCATAACCAAATACTTTCTTCTTACGATCCAACTTGTACAACAGATAATCAATCGTTGCCCGGTTGTATTTTTCGATTTTCGGATAATCAGGAGACCGGTTGATCTCCGGAATCTTGATTCCGTCCTCCGTTACCGCAAGGTCAAATCCGAAGTATTCCAGTTCCCGAATTTCGCTGGCAATATCTAATACCAATTTCTTGGTCAGCTCCCAGTTTGGCATGGTACCCTCGATCAATACATCGGTATCCGGATGTCTCTCGCAGTCTTTGATGTCACCGTCCACGAAGATCTTTGCCCCACCGTAACGGCCGGTCTCAATATCAATGGCAGCAAACATACCGCCGGCAGCCATATTATCGATTGCTCCCGTCTTGGATGTACCGATACGCATATAGGCGTTACCGATTTCCGGATGCACACCATCTTTCTTGAACACGATCATTCGGATGGTATTTACGGATCCGCTGTAAATCTCTTTTAACTGCGGGTGCATCTGGATATACTCTGTAATAATGTAAGCCGTATCATTCTGGGATAAACGGTCGATCACATCCTGCTCTGTTGCTTTTTCATAGTTGATATAAAACTCTCCGTCTTTGTAATCACAACGGAAGAATCCGTTTCCATGGGAACCTTCATCAGGCTTGAATGCCATAACCTTCTTCTCTTTTACAAGGTTGATGATAGAAGCCAGTTCCGGACCATATCCCATAGGACAATCCATCAATGGAATGATATTCATCTCTCCATTTTTACAGATCACGTGATAGTAGTATTCCGGGAAATACTGGTTATAACGGTTCGCAATATATTTTACCGTGATCTTGTCTTCCAGCCAGGTCTTATAGTAAGGATTAATGTGGCGCAGCCATTTATATTCAAAGTCTGAAATATACTCTTCCCAGTTCTCTTCTGTGATTCCATACTGATCTAACCGATAAGACAAAAATCCATGCTTATATGCCCACATTTTCTTCGAGAAGGAACAATCCTTGTTGGAGAAAAAGTCCTGTCGCACATCTCTCGGCCAGGTAACACTGATATACGGCACCAATCCCTTAGGATAGAACAATGATGCAAACCGCTGCTTAAATCTTCTCTTTCCGGTATCTTTTCCACGCTCGGTAGCGTTTTCCGTGCTGTCATAAAATTCATTTTTCTCTGCAGCCTTCTCTTTGAAGAAATCCATAAGTTCTTTAGAGAACGGATAATCTGTACGATATTCCGGATGATTCACCATATTCCGGATCTGGATAGAGTCTTCCCTCAAAAGCATCTCAATTGCAAAGAACTCCAGCTGCGGAACATGTCTGCCCATTTTGGATATCAGGCTGTTGATCTCTTCCCACTGCTTTAAGTAAACCTTGGTTCCTTCTGCGGTGGTATAACTTCCATCTTCCATATTGATACTGTAAGCAGTATAATGGCCGATGTTATTGTAGATCTTTACGCGGGCACCACCGATGGCTGCCCCCTGTCCATTCCGGTTATACACATATAAATAAAGCTCCGAAGCCTTTCTTCCGGCTTCTTCAGGATTTCTGGAATACGCATTATCTACTGTTTCAATAAGAACCAGTTCTTCCTTGGTTCTTGTGATGTACTTCCATATGTACACGTACTCCACCTCACGGTTTCCGGCAAAGAATTTCTCATCTTTGTAGTGGAAATCCACAATACGTTTTCCGTTTACATCAACAGCTGTAATGCTTCCTTTTTCCATAAGCAGATTCTTGATCTGTGTAAAGTAATCCTCTGACTCAGCCTGATTACCATACGGAATGATCAGGGCTTCTCCGTCACGCATCATTACATGATAATAGAATTCTGCCATGTATTCTCTGAATGGTTTAAAAACATAGTAAATCGTTGGAAGGGTTGCAATCCATTTCTGATATTTCAGATTGATGGGCACCAGACGATAGTACTCTTTTTCAGAGATGAAGCCCTCACAGTTTTTCTCGTTAATTCCCAGTTTCTTAACCGTATTTAGGGTAAAACCATGCTCTTTTGCAAAGCGGCGCTCTGATGCCGGTTGATCCTTCATCATTTCTTTATCTACTGCCGCCTTCAAAAGCCAGATTTCTGCACGTTTCGCCGTAAATCCCTTAGAAACCAGTCCCAGTCTCTTAGCATTAAAGAAAAGACGATGGAATTTTCTGCTGAATTTGCTTTTACGATATCTCTTGTATGTCCAGATCTGTCTTCTCCGCATGTCAAGCAGATACTCGTTGGTTCCCTCACTGAATCCCGGTCCCGCCGGATAAGGTGGTAAAACGAACATCTGATTTAAGATCATTCGGTCTTCTATTTTTACATACTCAAATGCAGTAAAACTAACAGCCTCATCCTCATGAAGTTCCTGGGCGATCCTGTGATATGCTGCCACAACATCTTCACGGTCAAATCCGGCTTTTGGCGTTAAATCCCCGTCCATATTGAGGCGTTCTGCATATACGCCGTTTTTCATATCAAAAAGAAACGCATCCAATACCGTAGGAAGCTGTCCCACTTCTTTACGCACATAGAGGCGCAAGGTATAATCACATTTCTTATCTTCTAATTCAAAGCTCTGTCTTGTTACACTGTTTTTTAAGAGTTTTGACCTCTCAAATCCTGCATGGGTGATCTGAAGGTAATCTCTTAAGGAGATGTAGTCTAAATACTCGTCCCCATGAATGTCCAATCCTTCGATGGTGTCCGGCAAAAAACCTTTCTTATAATACAGCTCTCTGTCTGCAACTGCTTCGCCGGATTTCTTATCACGTTCTACACGTTTTTTCCAGACAGAATAGCCTTCTTTCTCACCTTCATACTGGTCATTTCGCCTACTCGCTTTTGACATATTTTCACTCCTTTGTCATTGCTTTTTACAATCTACATATTGTATCACATTTTGTAGCTGTAGAAAAGAATTTATTTTACGCTGCATTCGGATAAACCACTGCGGTACTTAATTTATCCTTGATGCCGTTTTTACTGTAAATATAATACGTCTGTCCCTCATAGATCACTTCATAATAATTGCTGGCACCCACGCGGCCCACGTATTGCACTTTCGCTCCCTTTGTGATCCAGATATAGTCTTTTTTAATGGTCAGGGTTCTGCACAATTTAGTAGAGGATACCCTTACATAACAGGTGATCTTTTGCTCCGCAATATTATCACAGAGATTCTTCAAAAGTACAAATCCCTGTTTACCGTTTCCTAATCTGACATATCCCCAGGTACCGTTGCTTGTAAACAGCAGTTCCACCGGTGACTCGATGGGGGCACAGACTATGACTTTTGAACTTGTACTTCTTTCGGAATAGATCTTTGTTCCGGTCAGAATGGTATACTGCATTTTGTTGATGGTATGGATCTTTTCAGGCATATACCTGCGGGCACATACAAAGTTCTTCTCATAAATACCGGAAAGCGGCATAATACGTACTCTTCCGTCAAAGGAATGGCTGCTATGTACCATTTCCCCATTTCCGATATAGATTCCGCAATGATTATATCCTTTTGCACTCTGTGTTCCGTCTTCTTCCGTATAAAGATTGAAAAACAACACATCTCCCGGCTGCAGCTTGCTTTCATCATAAGTTTGTGTACACACTGTAGTAGCCTTAAATTCATACTCGGTATCTTTATTAAAAACAGTCTGAACATTATATAGATCGATGATACTTCTGGAAAGCCGATAAGTAGGAACAAAGGGCTGCATCGCCGTGTTAGCTGCATACGCTACCAATCCGGAACAGTCAAAACCGTACACTCCGTTTTCATCGGGTATACCGTTCGAACTGTTATGTGCATATTTCGTATCCCAATTCTGCCAGATATCTTTGACTACATCCAGGAATTTCTGCTGATAAATAGTATTTCCCTGAAAGCTTGGTTCCTGCATACTGCCAAGCAGATTCTGTGCCTGGGATGTGGTCGTAATATAATAAGTCTGTTCCTGATAGTATACTTTGGTAAACTCTTTGCCGGTTTGGGAAACTGCCCCCACATCCGTTACCAGGATCTCTTCCCGATACGGTACACTGATGGACAGTGATGTTGTATCCGGCTCCACATATAAGGTCACAGACCGGACCCCCACGTACATCGGTGTGATCACTTCCTGGGGTACTTCAGGTTCTTCCGGTTCTTCCGGCTCTACCGGCTCTTCCGGTTCTACTTCGGTTTCTTCTCCGGAACCAATTTCCTGTGAGGTTCCGTCCATAACTCTGGTGGTGGCTGCTGCATGAACATTCATGCCGCTAAAGGCCATTGCCCCTGCCAGGACCACCGTCAATAGTAACATTCGTATTCTCTGATTTTTCACTTTACATATCCACCTTGTCTATCATTTAATAAGTCGTTAGTTTATCCGCTATCTTACCGGGCGCATAAATGTAATACCAGGAACCCTGATATTTCACCTTATAATAGTTTCCCGTTTTTCCCCTTAAAGAAACTTTTTTACCGGCTGAAAGCGTGATACTTTTTGAGTTTTTGTTTGCCTTCTTGTACAGTTTTAACCCGGAATTCCGGACTTTGCAGGTAATGCCTTTTCCTGACAGGTCACTGCACAGGTTTTTGATCAGGGTATAGCCTTTCTTTCCATTGGACAGTTTCACATAGGCCCAGTTATTGTTGTCTGTATACAAAACCGTAACCGTATCCATCAAACTGATCGTTTTTAACACCTTTCCGTCGCTGTCCTTGTTCACATAAATCTTTGTTGTGGAAGCAGCGGCCCAGTGCTTTTTATTTGCAGGGCTAACTTTTTCCGGCAGATAACGTTTCGCTACCGCGAATCCTTCTTGGTAAAAGCTGTCAATGGGCATGGTACGCACTTTTCCGTCAAAGGAACTGCTGCTATGTATCATCTCCCCATTTCCCAGGTAAATACCGCAATGATTATACCCCCTGGAGCTGAGACCCCCTTCGGTTTTTACGTTAAAAAACAACACATCTCCCGGCTGCAGTTTGCTTTCATCAAAGGTTCCCTCGCATACCACTTTGGCATTGATCTCGCCTTTCAATCCCTTGTTGCAGATTCCCGTGGTATTATACAAGGTCTCTATATTTGCAGACAGATTGTACATGGGAACTTCGTTCTGCATAGCCTGGTCCATCACATAGCTGGCAAAGCCGGAGCAGTCAAAATAGTACTTTCCATCCGGTGCTTTTTCTCCGTTTGACGCCTTATGTCCATAAGCGGTATCCCACTCTTCATAGATCTTTTTGGCTATGGACAAAGCTGCCTGTTGATATTCGTTATTACCTGTAAAATTCGGTTCCGGAAGACTTTCTTGCAAAGTGTCTGTATTGTCACCCATATAGTAATAATAAGATTCGCCCTGATACTTAAGTATCACCCATCCGCCTTTTCGCCCAGTCACGATTACCTGTTCCCGATAAGGAATCAATAGATTGGGCTCTTGATTAGCCAGATCCTTGTGCAGATTGATATTTCGGACTGCCACATACATTACTTTTTCCTGTTCTTCTGCCTGAACCTGACTCATTCCCTCAAGCGGCGCTCCAAGCAAAAGCACAAATGCCATTGCCAGTATTAAAAGAATAGATCGTTTTTTCATCTGATTACTCCTCCACCTGTACTTTCTATTTGATCACTTTATGGTGACGATAGAAATCACCCAATTCATCATTTCTCTGTCCACCCCATAACTGGATGATGTTCACTCCGGATGAAGTATTTGCTTCAATGATACAGATTTCTCCATCTTCCATAAGCACGATATCCCATGCAATAAAATACATATAGGGGAACTTTCTGGTCAATGCCAGCATCTGCTCTTTCACCTTGTCCCAGTTTGGAATCTGTGCTCCCTCGATAGGCGCTCCGGAATCCGGATGTACCTTGTACACATTTCGATTATGCAGGCATCTTGCTTCGGATAGTACACCGGTCTCAAGATCGATCTTGGAAACCAGACCTCCCCGGCTTCCGTTGTCAACCGGAATGGTTGCTTGCGTTCCGATACGCTGCACCGCAAAGAAAATCTTAAATTCATTGGTTTTCGGATCCCGCAAAGTGATCATCCGAATGGTGTTTACCGTCTGATCATACAGCTCATCTGCATACTTATGCTGCTTAATGGACTCACTGATAAACCAGTCATCTCTGTGTTTCAAAAACTCGATCAGTTGCTCCTGCGTATACTCTTCCCGGTCAACCAAAATCTTGCCATCACGGTAAAGCAGGATATTCACTCCATTTCCTTTTCCCTTGCCGTAGGGTTTGATGAACAGGGTTTTCTTTTCTTTCAATAATTCCACAACTGCTTCATAGTCCATATGCTCACTGTCGAAGCTGGTAAGAAATCCCCGGTTTTTGATCATATAACTCTTGGGCACTCTGATGTACTGCTTTAGGATCTCAGCTGCAGCGATTTTATTATTCAACAGAAAATCGAAAGGCTCATTAATATATCTGGATCGATACCAATCAAATTCCGAAAGATACTGTTTTTTATCGTTATGGTCGAAATCATACAGCATCCACTGATCCGCCAAAAATCCTCCCCCGAAATTTGCCCGGAGTTTCTTAATAAACGAGCATTTGAAATGATTTTCCGCAAATAAGATCCTACGGAAGAATAAAACAAAAAGACGTAATTTGTTAAAACATTTTCTTAAGAACTTATACATTTTTCTTCTCTTTTCATTCTCGTATTATGAGCAGTGTTCAACGCACACTCTGTTTAAGTATAGCACAGTTACGACGTTGCTACAAGTTTTCGCTGATGGTGATTTGGGATTATCTGAGGAAACACTTTCTCTCCGACCGCCTGCGCAATTCAATCAACGGTTGTATTTGAAACAACTATTTGATAATTGCCTATTTGTAAAAAACTGCTATGATAAAACTACACCGGTGATAACACATTAAGGAGGAACTTTTATGCAACTTGATTTAGGAACCAAAATACGCCAACTTCGTCATCGTGACAGTCGTACGCAGGAAGCTCTTGCAGAGGTGCTTGGCGTAACTTCACAGGCAGTCTCCCGGTGGGAATCCGGTGGCAGTTATCCCGATCTGAATCTTTTGCCTTCCATTGCAAACTACTTTGGCGTCTCGATCGATGAGCTTTTCGGATACGATAACGAACGCGCAAAAAGGATCGAACAGACGGTAGCGCGTATTCATAATATGAACTCTAAAAACAACGGCGTGGATATAAACATGGATGAATGTATCTCACTGGCCAGAGAAGCCATGGTTGAATTTCCCTGCAACGAACGGATCATGTTCTGTCTTGCCTCCGTCTTATACAATGCAGGTTATGTTCGTTACGGAGAATATCATTTGACAGATGAAGAAGGTTACGACATTTATGACGCAGACAGGCACCGCACCTATCCGGAATGGAAAGAAGCAATCACACTTTATGAAAAACTGCTGGAAACCATGGAGGAAGGAGCACTTCGCCAGCAGGCGATCCGGGAACTTATGCAGCTTTATCTGAACACCGGAGCATACGAAAAAGCGCTTGCCATCGCCGAATCTGCACCGAACCTCTATGGTTCCCGGGAATATCTCCGCATTCATGCATGCGACGGAAAAAAACAGGCACAGGCATACGGCGAAACACTGCTTACCACGATCAGGGCCACTGCTGAGTTGATGATCCAGGAAATAATAGCGCAGGGTAAGAACCTGACTCCCTTTGAAAAAGTACAGAGCATCCGCGGAGCCATCGGACTGTTTGATCAGGTTTGTACCGATGGAAATTACGGTGAACATGATCCGTTTATTGCAAGAATGTATACCTTCCTTTCCCTATATCTGTGGCTGGATGACAAACAAGACGAGGCATTTAAGGCGTTGGATCAGGCACTGGAACAGTATAGAAAGTTCGAGGAGATCCTCGAAAACGGTGCCGCTTTCTATACCTCTCCGCTTCTTCGTCTGGTAACGATTACCGTCCATCCTTCCTATGATCCTTCTGATCCGGTGTGCACGGCTGCCAGTCTTGCAGATGACTGGCCCTGGTGGCACGTTCCGGAAGAAGCGATTGTCAAAGGGGAAATGCAGGCAGATCCACGATGGGATGCCTGGATTGCAAAAACACGGGCGTAAGAATCTGCCTGGTTTATGCGGGATAAAAAACATAATCTATCGTTACTTTACATCACTTGAATTATCTGCGGAATCGCAAGAGGTAACCTCGATTCCGCTTCACTTCATCTCGGTCAACTCTTGCATTCCTATGGAATCACGGATACACAAAAAGAGCCGACAGCAAGTAAACTTGCCTCGGCTCTTTTTCCATATCCGCATTCCGCAGATAATCCTTATCTCTTTGTTAACGTTTTGAGAACGAGAAAAGCCCTGAAATAAGGGATTTGTGGGTGGTGGTGTTGCATACGTGTTGTATACGGTGAACTGCTCATGGCGTTCCACGGCTTCTCTGTACTTACAATCCGCATATAGCGTTAATCGAAAGGAGAAGCTTATGACTAAAAAAAATTTTGCAATGTATAACCCTGAAAGCGACTGTATCGAAATCAGCCTAAACGAACAAATCCATGTCTCTTTTGACTGCCAAAAATGTAATGCTTCCGTTCGTTTGGACGAGTCTTCTGATATTGCTTATCTTACAAGGCTCGCCAAAGAAGAGCCAGGGCTGTATGCGAAATTAGCTTCCAGAAATGGCAGATTGCATGGGTATATTGAGACGATGAGGGAGTTTAATTAAAACTCCCCACGGCACTCATATACCATTTTTCGTTACTCTTTCAAACCGTACTTACTTTCTCTCTTTTTAAAAGCGATATCGCCACCTTCAAGTAAATCACATACATGTTCCCTAATTCCTTGGCTCAATAAAACGGTTTGGGTTTCATCTCGTTTATATGAGTTCTCTATCGCCCCAGAACGATATTCAAACTTGATTGCGTCTTGATTTTCTGTATGCACTCCATGCTGATTAGCCACAATTATCTCTTCGGCATCAGTTGCGACGGTAATATTCGGATTATGTGTAACCAAAATAATCTGCCTTTCAAGTTTCTTATTTCGAATATAGGTTACCAAATCATTATATATTGCTCTATTATCCAAATCATCTTCCGGCTGATCAATTAATATTGGATATTTATTTTCATCAAAATCTAAAAGTAAGCGTAAAATTACAAAAGCCTTTTTTCCTTCTGACATTGAAGATAATGTATCCCCTTGATATACGACATTATACATAAGGTAATAATAATTAGTTGACAAAAGCTCTACTATGGCTTGCTTTTTATCTTTACCTCCCTTAAGCGGCACTATCTCCTTTATTATGCTGTCAAAAGCTTTTTTCAGAACATTTATCAACGCTTCATTATCAATTATTGTCACGCGTCGAATTATAGTTCCCACCTACGGCAGCTTTACCGCAGATTAAAT
>JBJEKY010000031.1:0-3993 GCA_051878875.1 Lachnospiraceae bacterium
CCTTTTTTTCATGCTCATTTCGTTTCCTCCTTTGGAATTTCCTTTCGCTTACAATTAAAATTATACGTGTTTTATCAAAAATGAAAATCAAGGATATTCTTTTTTCCTGCAAAAAAATTACTATGTTTGCCGCACTCAAAAACCATTTTTAATGCCGGGTAAAATAAAAGACCGATAAATCCTGTAAAAGCCATGGTTTACACCATGCCTGACGAGAAAGTATCGGCCTAATTCTGAGTTACTTTAAACCTAAAATTTTTAATTTTTCATCTTCAGTAAGGGAGTCCCATTTCCTTACCGGCTGTTTTCCTAACATTTTTCCGATTGCCTCTGCCGCCATTTCCGGGTCAGTTTCCGCATAGATTTCTGTTGTGGAAATATCCTCATGTCCAAGGAGTTTTGCTATCTCCGGGAGAGAGACCCCAAGCCTGTATAGCTGCGCTCCATAGGAATGTCGAAGAAGATGAGGATGGATGGAAGGTAGTTTTGGATTGGAACAGCGGGCGGCATCTCCATACTTTTTTAGGATGCGCTGTACGTTGTCCTCGGACATCATTTCCTTGCTACCCTTCGCAGTTGGGTAGAACAGGTAATTCTCTGGGTCTCCTTTGGGATGGTAAAGGCGGCAGTAATACTTATAGTTTTCGAGAAAGGAATCCTCCGGAATGGGAACGATACGCGGCTTGTTTCCCTTGCCGGTGATTCGGATGTATGGATACTTTTCATTTATAATGACGTCCTTTAACTGGACAGAACGCATTTCAGCAAGCCGTGCCCCGGTTGAGAACAGGAACAGGATAATAAAACGATCCCGTATTCCTATTTTTGTCTGGGGAGGTTGAGCGAGGATCAGTTCAACATCTGCCTTGTCCAGCCAGTTATGGCGTTTCGGATAAGTTTTCTTGTGTTTCACGGCAGAAATACTGATTTGCAGGGGCACAAGCTCCATATCACGGGTAGCGGCATATTTCAGGTATGCCTTTATCCCGGACAGCCTGACATTCCGAGTGCCAACACTGTTGCTGTCAGCAACGCTGCTTAAAAACTCGCGGATAACTTCTTCCGTAACAAAGTCAGTCGTGATCTGGTCAACGGTTTTTGAGTAGGTCTCATAGAGATAGATGCGGAAAGCGTTCAGCGACTGACAGTAAGTCTCGATTGTCCGTTCGCTATGAAGTTCAGAGCGCAAGTGATTGAAAAAGTCCTTTGTGTAGATGAAAAACATCTTTTTCGGCTTTTGTTTATTCTTCCGCATAGACCACACCGATTCCTTTCTCAAGGGCATTGAGCTTCTCCCGGTACACTGGGAAAAGCTGGGATGTGATATGCAGATAGTACATCGTATAACGGATGTGCTTGTGCCCCATGTACCTGCAAAGATACTGAATCCAGTTATAGAAATCTTCTCCTGCGTCAGCGCATTTTTTTATGTTTTGGACAGCAAAGAGATGGCGGAGGCCATGCGTTGTAAACCTTTTTCCGGGCAGTTCCAATAAACCAGCCTTTTTGAGTATGGCCTGAAAAATCCTACTGACATCGCCGCTTGTCATGTGTTCCCGTTCCTGATTCGGCTTGAAAAAATAGGTACGGTCTGGGAACTGCTTCTGGTAATACCGGTCAAAACGGTAGCATAAATCCAGAAGGTCGTCCGACAAGGGAATCTCCCTGTCCTTCATGCCCTTCGATTGGTAAATACAGATCGTCCCTTTTGAAAAATCAATATCTGACACCTTCAGGTTGCACGCTTCGGAGCTGCGGAGACCACAACAGTAAACCAGCCGGAAGAATACCGGGAACATCGTATCTTTATACGGATATGTCTCTGTCGGGATCAGTTGTGTGTCAACAGTTTCAAAAAACAGCGCAAGCTGCTCATCCGTAAACAGATGGGGTTCCTCAGCCTTTGGCCTCTTAATCCGGTAATTCGGGACATAAGCATTTAAGCCGAGCGACTGCTGGTATTCCCCGATATGTTTCATTGTTAATACCCGTCGCGCCATATGGTGTCGGGATGGAGAATCGGAACTGTGAATCCATGTTTCAGCAATCTCTTTTGTAAGCAGGGTGGCTTCTGGATACTCTCTGGCACAGAAAGCATCAAAATCGTCAAGGAAAAAACCAATAAACTTTAACTGCAAGCCGGAACGGTGCCGGATGATGAGCATTTCTTCAATGACAGGGCCAAATTTACTTGCGTACATCAGTATTCCTCCCTTCGGCAAGGTATCCGGGAGATGTCCAATGCACACCGCTTCATTTTTGCTTCGTCCGTTGAGAGATACACACGGACAGAGTTTTTGTCGATATGCCCTAACATTTCGGAAATGAGAGGCAATGGCGTTCCTGACTGCAAAAGCCGTGACGCAAAAGTACGGCGGTAAATATGGAGACCGTCATGTGGGAGTCGGTCATAAGAATCCGTTCCCTGTGTGCGGTACTTCATCCGGTAATGCCTGCGTGCGAGTTTCTGTGCGGGTCCTATTGCGGTGAGAAAGATATATTCCTGGTCACACTGGCGACGTTCATTCAGGATGTAATCAATAACGGCATTTTGTGTAGCACTGTCTATAGGAATTTCAATATCAACGTCCGTCTTTTTCTGTCGGATATGGATAATTTGTTTTTCCCAGTCAATGTCACCGAACTTTAACGCCCGTATATCACAACCACGCAAACCGGTATTCAAGGCAAGCAGTAGGACTGCCTGATCCCGCTTGTTCACAAGACTATCAGCTTCGTCCTCAAGAAGATCCTCCTCAATCTGTTTATCAATGGTTGTTATGATTTTCTCACAAGAATGACGAATCTTAGGTAATGCACAATGTAGTGTTCTGCATTCAGTGTAACCTGCCTCTGCCACAAAAAGCAGGAACTTTTTCAAGCTGCAAACCTCTGTCTGTATGCTCTTCAGGTTTCTGTCCTTGAACCGGTCAGTTTTGAAATAGTTCAAAATATCTTGATTTTGCACAGCAGAAAACTTGCATATACCAACATCCTCTAGGTAAAGAAGCAATCTTCGGGCATGAGCACTATAAGCTTTCACCGTAGTAACCGCCTTATCTTCTTTCTCCAGTATTACTTGAAAAGCATCCAAAAGTTCTATAAATTCGGGTGTTTCCGGCAATTTTAGAGAATAGCTCAGATAATGATGCCAATGGGTCAGCATTCCTGCCTGTTGATCTGCTAACAGATGGATAAATCTGTGTAAGGCGATCCAATCAACGTAAGATGAACTTAATGCGTCTGCCGGGTCATGTTCCATAGAATCAGCCCATTCCAGACAATGTATCAGGTCAAAAGGGCAATCAATAGTTTTTAAATGCTCTACCAGCATTTCGGCAAAGCGTTTGTGACGATCAAGCACAGAATGGGACGTTGTGCCTAATCGGATAACAGTAGATTCGGTTTCGTCAACAAGTCGGCGAAACTCCTGTTCATTAAATTTCATAAATACTCCTTTCTGTAATAAGTGAGTTGTTACTACTTCACTATACCAGAAAGGAAAAGTAACTCAGAATTAGACCGATACTTTTGGCTCTGTATGTTGTATTTACAGGCTTTGTATCGAATTTGTCGGTATAACTAATTACCCGGCATTAAATATTTAAGACCGATATCGGTCTTAAATATTTCACGCGCATTGCAACATAGTAATTTTATATCTTTGCAATATGTAAAAATATTATTTTGAAATATTCCTGTTCTGTTCCCTGTATTCATTCGGACTCATATGCTCATACTTTTTAAACAGCGTGGAAAAATAACTGGGATTTTCATATCCTACCTGAAAAGCTATTTCATAGCTTCTGAGATCTGTTTTTTCCAGCAATTCCCGAGCATGCTGCAGTCTTACCACCGTCAGATAATTCCAGAGACTCATACCCGTTTCCCGTTTAAAAAGATAACAGAAATAATTTTTACTGACGGAAACTTCCTGGCAGATGTCCTCCAGCGACAAATTTCTATTGTATTTTTCTTTAATAATGTCAAGAC
>JBJEKY010000032.1:0-23242 GCA_051878875.1 Lachnospiraceae bacterium
GACTGCATCTGTCCGATGGAAAGAGTGGAAAGCTGTGCCTTTGGATCAAAATCCATTCCCACTTCCTTCAGCCATCGGCTTGTTTCCTCGTTCATCTTCTTATGATCTATTATCTGAAACGGTCCAAACTTATGAACCGGAAATCTTCCTAAATAAAGGTTTTCTGCCACGCTCCGCGCAAGAACCGGCTGCAGTTCCTGATGCACCATGGCAATGCCGTATTTCTTCATGGCTTCATCCGGATTGTTGACCTCAATCTTCTCACCGTCTAAGAACACCTCACCGGCATCCATTTTATAGATACCGAACAGGCACTTCATCAATGTAGATTTGCCTGCTCCGTTTTCTCCCATTAATGCGTGAACAGTTCCCGGTCTGACAGAAAGCTGTACATTGTCAAGTGCCTTAACACCCGGAAAGGACTTGCATACACCTTTCATTTCCAGTTTAAACTCAGCCATCCTGTTCCTCCTTTTAAAACAATACTATACAAACAAGATAAGTCTTAAGGCAGCCTTACCTGTCATGAATTTGAAAAAGGTGCAGGTGCTTAATACACCTGCACCACCTGTTTTATTGACTATTTTACCATGTCAAGAATTTCCTGAGCATTCTCTGTGGTAACTTTAACGTAATCACATCCGATATAGGTTTCTACAGTTTTTCCGTCGATGAAGGAAACAGCTGCGTCAGCTGCACTGTGAGACTGTGAGAAGTGATCGTTAAATACGGTACCTGTCATGGTTCCTGCAAGAACATCTTCCAGAGCTTCGGATAAAGCATCTACACCTACAAGGAAGATATCCTGTCCTACAGTACGTCCAGCTGCCTGGATAGACTGTAATGCACCAAGTGCCATTGCGTCGTTGTTACAGAAAACAACTTCGATGTCATTTCCGTGCTGGCTTAAAGAGTTAGCAACTAACTGCTGAGCAGTAGCCTGATCCCAGTTACCAACCTGGTCATCTAAGCACTCAACTTCAAGACCTGCATCGGTTAATGCCTTTACAGAGAACTCGGTACGATATTTTGCATCAACGTTCTCCGGGTCACCTTCGATCATGATGTACTGGATCTTTCCATCGCCATTTAAGTCAACGGTATCAAGACCAAGATCAACGATCATTTCACCCTGATAAGTTCCGGACTGACGTGCGTCACATCCAACGTAGGTTACATTCCAGCCGTTGTCTGCCCATCTCTGCTCTTCGGAAGCATCCGGCTCACGGTTGATATATACTAAAGGAATGCCAGCGTCAACTACCATATCTGTAATTGTAGAAGCGGAAGAAGCATTTACAGGGTTTACGATCAGAACATCAACGCCTTCGGTAATGAAGTTCTGGATCTGGTTTGTCTGGGTTGCCTGGTCATTCGCACCATCTACGATGGAGATGTTGTCCTTAGAGAATCCAAGACTAACTAAGTAATTCTCAAGTTCGGTTCTGAACAGGGTCATGAAGTTATCGGAGAACTGATAGATACAAACTCCAACCTTCTTATCTGCATATGCAGAATCCTGTGTTTCAGTACCTGCATCAGTACCAGCATCTGCTGAGGAATCGTCTTTGCTTCCGCATCCTGCAAGGCATCCGATCACCATTACAGAAGCAAGAAGTAAGCTTAAAATTTTCTTTTTCATGTTGAAAAAAGCCTCCTTTATATTTGTGTGGTGTAACGTTAATTACAATCTCATTATAGCAATCGATTTTTTAGATTAAAATACAAAATCCTTTGGTCTATCTTGAAAATCCTACGGAGTTTTTCTACATCTTTAACAAAAAAGCCCGCCTTTCGGCGAGCATTTTTTGTCTATTATTATTACTTCTATGAGTTTTTCTTGAAAATCTCTTGTTTCTTTTCTCTTAACGTCTTCATTATACCCGGTTCTTAGAGCAGCACCAAGCGTACCAGAAAACTAACGATCCAGGCGATCGCACACTGCAACAGCACCACCAACACTGCCCATTTTCCTCCCAGCTCCCGTTTTACAGAAGCTACCGCAGCCACACAGGGGGTATAAAGCAGCGTAAATACCAGGAATACACAGGCTGTTGCCGTAGAGAACAGACTTTGGATGCCCCCATTTCCAACCAGCACCGTAAGTGTACTTACCACGCTTTCTTTTGCCATGAATCCCGTCAGCAAGGAGGTCGTGATCCGCCAGTCATTAAGACCCAGCGGTTTAAACAACGGAACCAACGCTCCGCCCAGTGCCGCCAGCAAACTGTCGGCAGAATCCGTTACCATGTTCATATGGGAGTCGAAGGTCTGTAAGAACCACACCACAATAGCCGCCAGGAAAATTATGGTGAACGCCTTGCGGGCAAAATCCTTTGCCTTATCCCAGATCAGCCGACCTACACTTTTTGCCCCGGGAATACGGTAATTGGGCAATTCCATAACAAAAGGAACCGGTTCTCCCTTAAACACGAATTTATCCAGAAAAATACTGTACACAATGCCTACCAGGATTCCCGTAAAATACATTATGGTCATCACCAGTGCCCCATGTTTCGGGAAAAAGGCCGCCGTAAAAAATGCATAGATCGGTAGCTTGGCAGAACAACTCATGAACGGAGTCAGCATGATAGTCATTTTACGGTCCCGCTCCGATGGCAGGGTTCTGGTGGCCATAATGGCCGGAACAGAACATCCGAATCCAATGATCATGGGAACAAAGCTTCGCCCCGACAGACCGATCTTACGCAGTAATTTGTCCATCACAAATGCCACACGGGCCATGTACCCACTGTCTTCCAACAGCGACAGGAAGAAAAACAGGGTCACAATGGTTGGCAGGAAGCTTAATACGCTTCCGACACCGGCAAAGATACCGTCAATGATCAGCGAATGAAGCACCGCATTCACGTTAGCCACAGTCAACGCCTGATCCACCATTACGGTTACCGCGTCAATGCCCCGTTCCATCAGATCCGACAGCCATGCACCAATGAGTCCGAAGGTCAATGTGAAGATCAGTATCATAATGCCAATGAACACCGGAATCGCAGTATATTTTCCCGTCAGGATCTCATCGATCTTCCGGCTTCTTATATGCTCCTTACTTTCTCTCGGCTTGATCACAGATTGGCGGCATACCCTGTGAATGAAAGAAAAGCGCATATCCGCCAAGGCTGCCTGGCGGTCCATACCGGTTTCTTCCTCCAACTGTACAATGATATGTTCCACCATTTCCTTTTCATTTTGGGAAAGCTTAAGCTTCTCTTCAATAAGTTCGTCGCCCTCCACCAATTTACTTGCCGCAAAACGCACCGGGATGCCATGATCGTTGGCATGATCCTCGATCAAGTGCATGATGGAATGCAGACACCGGTGCAGGGCACCGCCATCTTTTCCCTGAGCATCACAGAAATCCTGTCTGCCCGGTTTTTCCTGGTATCTGGCCACATGCACTGCATGGTTAACCAGTTCGTCGATTCCTTCGTTTTTCACAGCGGAAATGGGGACTACCGGAATACCCAGTGCCTCTTCCAACGCGTTCACATCTATGGTCCCGCCATTTTCCCGCACTTCATCCATCATATTTAAAGCCAACACCATGGGGATATCCAACTCGATAAGCTGCATGGTTAAGTATAGGTTCCGTTCAATATTGGTGGCATCCACAATGTTGATGATGCCACTGGGTCTGTCGTTTAGGAAAAACTCCCTTGTTACGATCTCCTCACTGGTGTAAGGGGACATGGAATAGATACCCGGCAGATCCGTCACCCTGGTATTTTCCTGTTTCCGAATAGGACCATCCTTTCGGTCCACCGTCACTCCGGGGAAGTTTCCCACATGCTGGTTGGAGCCGGTAAGTTGATTGAACAGGGTTGTCTTACCGCAATTTTGGTTTCCTGCCAGTCCAAAGGTCAGTAAACGGCTTTTATCCACCGGCTGTTCCTGATCCTTCCTATGAAAAATTCCGGTTTCACCCAGTCCGGGGTGCTTGGAAATCTTTTTTTCCTCTTCCTCAAACTTCTTTTCTTCCTGCTTCTCATCAAGCAGGCGAATGGTTATCTGTGCAGCTTCCGCCAGACGAAGAGTCAGTTCATATCCCCAGATCCGATACTCCACCGGATCTTTCATGGGTGCCTCTTTTACAAATTCCACCGTTGTTCCCGGGATCAGTCCCATATCCAGGAAGTGCTGGCGCAATGCTCCGGAGCCTCCGACCTGCACGATCTCAGCCATCTGTCCCTGTTTTAATTCAGCTAGATTCATCTTATTATCCTCTATGTATGATTTATATGTTTCGTCAGCCGCTTATACTTCTGTGTGGCTAACGCTGATTAGTCCCAGCTAATTATAGCACGTTCCTATTCGAATGCAAGCAAATACCGATAATTTTGTTAGCGTTGACTTTTCATTTGTTCTGTTTTAGTATGGAGAAAAGATTTTACCACCAGGAGGACATAGGATGAACGAGCTTGCTACAATCCGGGCCGCCTTGAAAGACGGGGCGTACCGACAAAAGCTGGAAGAATTATATATTGATAAAAAGGTTGCCGACAAACAGACAGAACGCTACCTTCACGCTCTGACCTGTTTTGAGCAGGAATTCGGTGACGGACCGGCAGAGATTTACAGTGCTCCCGGACGGACCGAGATTGGGGGAAATCACACTGATCATCAGCACGGAAATGTTCTGGCTGCCTCCATCCATCAGGATGCCATTGCAGTGGTAAGACCAACCAGTGAACCGGTTATCCGCTTTTTATCACAGGGATATGAAGTAGAACAGATTTCCTTATCGGATACGACAGTTAACGAAAAAGAATATAATACCACCACCGCATTAGTGAAAGGTGTGGTGGCAGGATTTTTACAACATTCCCTGAACGTGGGCGGTTTTGATGCTTATATTACCAGTGATGTGCTGATCGGAGCAGGACTGTCCTCTTCCGCAGCATTTGAAACCCTGGTGGGAAGCATTTTATCCGGATTATATAATAATATGGAAGTTTCTGCCGTAGATATTGCCAAGATCGGGCAGTATGCAGAAAACGTCTACTTTGGAAAGCCCTGCGGGCTGATGGATCAGATGGCCTGCTCTGTGGGCAACCTGGTACATATTGATTTTGCAGATCCCAAAGAGCCAATTGTGGAACGCATTGAATTTGATCTTTCCGAAACCGGGTACTGCCTGTGCGTAACCGACACCAAGGGCTCCCATGCAAACCTGACTCCTGACTATGCGGCCATTCCCGCAGAGATGAAGTTAGCTGCCAATGCCCTTGGAAAGGATTATCTGGGAGAACTCACCTTAGAAGAGGTTTATGAAGGCCTTCCTCAGATCCGAAAGAAAGCCGGAGATCGTGGCGCCTTACGTGCCATCCACTTCGTAGAAGAAAACCGACGGGCGATCTTAGAAAGTGACGCACTGAAGAAAAAGGATATGAACGAATTCTTACGGTTGGTAAAAGCATCCGGAGATTCTTCCTATAAATACTTACAAAATGTATATACCAATCATGATGTGGAACATCAGAACGTTTCTGTCGCCCTTGCCCTAAGTGAACATCTTCTGGGCGAAAGCGGTGTCAGCCGGGTACATGGAGGAGGCTTTGCCGGAACCATCCAGGCCTTTGTTCCCCTTTCCATGAAAGAAAACTACAAACAAGAAATGGAAAAGGTATTTGGTCCGGGTACCTGTACTGTGCTTTTTATCCGAAAATACGGTGGCACCAAAGTAATCTAAAGGAGGTTGACCCAAGTTGAAAAGTATTTTAGTTTTAGGCGGAGCAGGTTATATCGGCTCCCATACCGTTTATGAACTCATCGATGCCGGAAGAAAGGTTGTGGTGGTGGATAACCTGGAAACCGGTTTTCGTGCAGCTGTCCATCCGGATGCAACCTTTTATGAAGGTGACATCAGGGACCGCGCCTTCCTGGATTCTGTATTTGAAAAGGAAGACATCGACGGCGTGATCCATTTTGCGGCAAACTCCCAGGTGGGAGAAAGCATGGAAAAACCGTTAAAATATTACAACAACAATCTGTGCGGAACGGAAGTACTTCTGGAGAGCATGGTGGCTCACGACATTGATAAGATCGTATTTTCCTCCACCGCAGCAACTTACGGCGAGCCCAGGAACATTCCCATTCTGGAAAGTGACCCCACCGAGCCCACCAACTGCTACGGTCAGACCAAGCTTTCCATGGAGAAAATGATGTACTGGACCTCTCACGCACATAACTTACGTTACGTGGCCCTGCGGTATTTCAATGCCTGCGGTGCTCATCCCAGCGGAAAGATCGGGGAGGCCCATGATCCGGAATCCCATCTGATCCCGGTAATTTTGCAGGTTCCCAATAACAAACGGGATTTTGTCTCTATCTTTGGAGATGATTATGAAACCAAGGATGGCACCTGCGTAAGAGATTACATCCATGTCAGTGATCTTGCCAAGGCTCATATCTTAGCCTACGATTATCTGGCAAAGGGCGGCGAAAACAATGTCTTTAACCTGGGAAATGGCGTAGGCTTTACGGTATCGGAAGTGATTGAAACTGCCCGCAAAGTAACCGGTCATCCCATTCCCGCCAAGGTCTGTCCGCGGCGTGCAGGAGACCCTTCCACCCTCATTGCTTCCAGCAAGAAAGCCAAAGAGGTCCTGGGTTGGAATCCTACCATGGATGATCTGTCCACCATTATTGAAACCGCATGGAACTGGCACAAAAATCATCCCAACGGATATGCGGATTAGGCATTCTGATCTTGAATCTAACCATTTATAAATTTTCACAAAAATGGCTGCCCATGAAATTCATGGACAGCCTGATTTTGTGTTCTATCTTTTTCACCGTTTAACGGCAGCTTTCTAGTAATTCTTCTCAGATACTTCGAAGAACGCCTGCGGATGATTACATACCGGGCAAACTTCCGGTGCCTCTGTTCCTACAACGATGTGTCCGCAGTTACGGCACTCCCATACCTTCACTTCGCTCTTCTTAAACACTTCTGCAGTTTCTACATTATGAAGAAGGGCACGATAACGCTCCTCATGATGCTTCTCAATGGCACCTACGCCACGGAATTTCTCTGCCAGTTCCGGGAAGCCTTCTGCTTCTGCGGTCTTTGCAAATTCATCATACATATCGGTCCACTCATAGTTTTCACCGTCTGCTGCTGCTTCCAGGTTCTGTACTGTATTACCGATTCCCTGCAACTCCTTGAGCCAGAGTTTCGCGTGTTCTTTTTCATTCTCAGCGGTTTTTAAAAACAGAGCCGCAATCTGCTCGTAGCCTTCCTTCTTTGCTACAGAAGAAAAATAGGTGTATTTATTTCTCGCCTGTGATTCTCCTGCAAAAGCAGTCTGAAGATTCTTTTCTGTCTGTGTTCCTGCGTACTTGTTCATAGCAATTAACCTCCTGATTTTTTTATGATTATATGCTGTTTTTCATCGGATTTCAATTGCTTTTCCTGATTTTTCACAGGAATTTCTTTTTCCGGCCTATCCCTGTGATACTTCCTTAGAAAAAGGTTGCAACCTCCTCCAATGGTTTTCTCTTTGGCATAGGCGGATGTACGTTCGCTACACCTACCGCGATCACTGCCATAACATTTTCCGTCTTAGGAATGGATAATAAACTGCGCAGTCCCTTCTCATCCCGGATTCCCATAACCAAAGTTCCCAGTCCCAGATCCTGTGCTTTTAACAACAGATTCTCTGTAGCAAGTCCCAGATCAAAACAGCCCCAGCCATCGCCGATCTCATTTACCGCTTCATTACTATCCGTAAAACCGGAGATTCCTTTTTTATATGTAACCACAATATAGGCAGATGCCGCTCTGGTACGATCCCGGTTAAAATCCGGCAAGCACTCCGTGCGGATCTTTTCGAATAACTCCTTTGAAGAAACTACATAATACCGTGCTGTCTCTGAATTTTTCCAGCTTGGAGCCAGCATGGCCGCATGGATCAGTTCTTCCAGCTGCTCACGGCTTATCTGCATTCCTTCCTTATAATCACGGATACTTCTTCTTTCTTCCAACACATCCTGAAATCTCATCTTTCTCCTCCTTTACTGCTGCCCGCTTTTTGTCTGCTTTCGACGGGCAAATAAGTTTTCTGCGGTAACGTATTTTTTGGCATTATCATATATATAAGCAAACAGAAACGTAGCCGCAAAGATCACAAACGCAAACAGCGGAATACCGATCCAGGATGAGATCAAAGGCATATCGATCTGTTTTCTTACGATATCCAGAAAAATAATATGTGCAAGATATATGGTGAAGGAATGTTTGGATACCAATTCCAGCCAGCACCTGGTTTTACTCGAAAATTTGTATGGTTTATCACCTGCCACTGCGAAAAATACGCACATGGACGCGATTCCCAGCAATACATTCCGGTATTCCAGATACTCTTCATAATGATAGCCTCTGCTGACAGATTCATATACGGTAGAGGCGGTAATAAAAGCAAAGATTCCCACCGCCAGCACAAGGCATGCTTTTCTCGGGATACGGATCCTGTCCTTGTAATGACTTAAGATATATCCCATAAGAAAATAACCAAGATAACAGGAACTGCCCACCAGAGGGATCGGATACTTGATCTTCATGTCCAGCAGGGCCAGACAATAATCAATCCCCAAAAGACCGATCCAAAGTACCACGAAATACTTCACCATAGAATCCGAGATCCCCTGAAACAGTTTCTGCCAAAACGGTAAGGTAATATAAAGACCCACCAGTGCATACAGATACCACAAATGCTTTTTTACCGGTTCTGCAAACATGACCTGAAGGTCATACCCTTTTCCCATATAGAAGAAATTCCATACTGCGTACACCAGACTCCATCCGATCAATGGCTTAACAATGCTAAGTACCCGTTGGTTGTTTTTCTTAATATTTACAGTTTGTCCGATCAACAGTGCTCCGCTGATCATGAAAAAGATCGGTACGGAAATCCTGCAAACCGTGTTCACCAATACGGAAAAAACGTAAGATGCCCTACCTATAGATTCAAAACTACGGCTATATACGTTAGCAACATGGATGCAAACTACAAAGATGCAGGAAAGCACTCTTAAAAATTCAATATTATAGTCTTTTTCTCTCCTCATGACTTACATTCCTCTTACTATCATAGCTTATCCCAAACACTGCGATTCATACTGAATCTCCCATTTCCAATGATGTATTATAAACCAGGGAAAATGCAAAGTCTATGCTTTTTTTCTTAAAAAAGTATGACAAATTTCTCATAATATACAACAGGCAGTCTGCATACGAGACTGCCTGCTGTTAAATATGTAATTTGTAATTGGATGGGCGATTATATCTATTTCATTTTCTTTTCATAACGTGCATGTAAGATCAATGCAACCGCGGTGAAAAGTACAGGTCCCACAATACTCCAGATTGTGGTCTTCACATCACCGTTGATAGCCGGTTCGATGATCGTAAAGAAGTTTGCAAAAG
Source organism: Lachnospiraceae bacterium (assembly GCA_051878875.1). Classification (GTDB taxonomy): domain Bacteria; phylum Bacillota; class Clostridia; order Lachnospirales; family Lachnospiraceae; genus XBB1006. The sequence goes on from JBJEKY010000032.1 coordinate 9,446, forward strand.
CAACGGTAAAGGTAACCAATACAGTAAAGATCAATGCAACCTTATCATTTTTGAATACTACAAACGGCTTCTCAATGTTTTTATTACGTTTAAATGCAATGAATGCACCGGAAATAAACAAATATGGCAGTGTCATGGCAACGTTGGTCATAGCTACCAGAATGTCGAAGAACTTGCTTGCTGCATCTCCACCCATGGCGATCAGTAATACCATAACAACAACGATCGCACACTGGACTTTCATGGCATTCTTTGGCATACCATCTTCGATCTTGCAGAATTTTTCCGGAAGAAGTCCCTTCGGGCTTCCTTCAATCAGCTGTTTTAACGGAGCATAGATCAGAGTGAATACCGCTCCGGCTAAGGAACAAAGAATGGAGATTCCCATGAATCTTGCAATTCCGTTTCCTACCTGGATACAACCTGCTTCGCTGGCACCGAACACCTTACCGATCTGATAACCTAAGTTGTTCATGATCACATAAGAAGCATTTCCCTTGTGTACTGCTTCGGAAGAAAGGGTAGCATCCCAGTTGGTGAACACACCCACACAGAAGATTCCAATGGCATAACCGATGGCAATGATGAATGCTGCAATGGTAAGACCTTTACCGAAGTTTTTCTCCGGATTCTCAGTCTGGTCAACAAGACCTCCAACCGCTTCGGTTCCTCCGAATGCAAACAGTGCGTAAACTACGAAGGCCAGAATGGAAATAGTGCTTCCAAAGGCCGGGTTCGGGGACTGCAGGATCTGTGAAAAGCTTGGCAGGTTCTGTGCCAATTTTCCGCCGTTTCCGATCCAAACGATCAGCGCACCGCCGATCAGCAGCACATTCAGGCCCATACATGCGATTCCACCGATGGTAGATACGACTTTGATCTTATCTAATCCCTTACTACTAAAGAAGGTAACCACCAGAATGAAGATCACACCCAGGATTCCCAGAGTCTGGGTTCCGTTCAATCCAAACAGAGACCAGGTTGCGGTTGTATCTGTTCCGAAAATAGCATTGGACACCGGAACCATGATTCCTGAAGAAATGTTTACAAGCCAGATCACATAGGATGTATACCACATGAATGTAGCAACAAATGCGTATTTTGTATTTACACTCTTTTCCATCCAGGAAAAAATACCGCCTTTTTCATCTTTGAAAGCGGAACCGTACTCAGCGATCATAAACGCAAACGGTACGAAGAAAATGATGGCAGACACAATGTAAAACGGAATTGCGCCATAACCCATTAAATAAAATGACCGTGGCATGTTGTTAAATCCATACACTGATGTAAAGATCATCAGGATCAGTGCCACAAGTGAAAGTTTCTTTTTTTCTTTTGACATAGTACTTCCTTTCTCCTTTGTCTTTCTCATAAATAATCTATGCGGTTTCCTATTGCCCCTCACGGAAACCTCACACATTGTAACGTATTAGCGTTTTTTTCACAAAGTTCCATTTGTCTCTTGACAGGAAACTTTTTCTTCTCTAGAATACTGTGAGGAAACATAATGGGAAAAAATGAGGAATTTTGAAAAGAAAGGGATATAAAATCTGCTATATTTTTAACAAAGTTGATTTTAAAGAAACAAAACCATGGAAAATAAGAACATTCAACAATACGTCGGAGAAAATATCCGTAAGTTTCGTCTGGCTCACGGATTGACTCTGGACGAAGTCGCAGCGCGGATTTATAAAAGCAAATCCACTGTATCCAAATATGAAAACGGGACCATTTCTCTGGATATCGCAACACTGGAGGACATTGCCAACGCTCTGGATGTCCTTCCTGCCCAGCTACTAATGACCCCTTGCACCAACAAACAGGTTCCCGAAGCACAGCAGCTTGTACAGAAAATGTATATGTACTCCTATGACGGAAAGAGCAAGCGGATCCTTAAAAGTGTGGTTGAGCGCTATCGCACCACAGAAGACAACAAGTTCTCGATCCAATTGTTTTATGACATCCCGGATAAAGGTAATACCGGCGATTGCAGTGCACTATATCAGGGAATCTGCAACATTTATGAGGTGATCGAGAATTACACCCTTGAAAATGCCAGCCATCCCATTGAACAGATCTGGTTAAGCTGCATTGGCGGTCTGTCTCATGCCCGGCTGCAGGTGGGTTTTATTGCAGGTCTTTTGAATCAGACGCTCTTGCCCGCTGTCCGTAAGGTGGTCCTTAGCCCTACCCTGATGACAGAAGACGAGCTTCTTCCCTATTTGGTATTTACCAGGGAGGATCTACAGAGCATTAAAAAGAAAAACGTATTCATCATTGATGAGTTCGTTGTTTAGATGGCGCTTACTTTGAAAAAGTTTCATGACAGGAAAAGACGGCCGGGTATAAACCCGGCCGTTATGGTATCTTCTATTTAGTTCTTTTCACATACGGAATAGATATGTTTGATCAGATCCAGCACTTTACTACTGTATCCCCATTCATTATCATACCATGCCAGTAATTTTACAAAGTGGTCATTCAGCATGATTCCGGAGGTCTCATCAAAAATACAGGTTTCTGTGATACCCTTCAGATCGGAAGAAACCACCTCTTCATTGATATAGCCAATGATTCCCTTCATGTCACCTTCTGAAGCTTCTTTGATCTTCTTACAAATGGTTTCATAATCGGTGGGAGTCTTTAATCTGGCAGTTAAATCCACGATGGAAACATCATTGCAAGGTACACGGAAAGACATACCGGTTAACTTGCCCTTCATTTCCGGGATTACCAGACCGCAGGCTTTGGCTGCACCGGTGGTAGATGGAATGATGTTATTAAATACAGAACGTCCGGTTCTCCAGTCACGTCCGGCTCTGGCATCTACAGCCTTCTGCTTTGCAGTCGCTGCATGGATGGTGGACATAAGTCCCTCTTCAATTCCAAACGCATCGTTTACAACTTTTACAAGAGGTGCCAGACAGTTGGTTGTACAAGACGCGTTGGAAACCACGTCGTACTCCGGCTTATACTCTGTGTGATTTACGCCCATAACAAATGTCGGCATCACGCTGTCCTTGCTCGGAGCTGTGATCACAACCTTCTTTGCACCGTTCTTTAAATGAGCAGATGCCTGCTCTACCGTATTGAATGCACCTGTGGATTCAATAATATATTCTGCTCCACAGCTTGCCCAATCAATTTTGTCAATTTCACTTTCGCTGAATACGCGGATCTTCTTGCCGTTTACGATGATGCAATCTTCTCCACCCTCTACAGTTCCGGGGAATCTGCCATGCACACTATCATAACGGATCATGTAGACCATATGAGGAATATCTGCATTTCTGAGATTGATTCCGCATAAATTAAATTCGTCGCTGCGTTCCATCAGTAATCGGAAAATAACCCCTCCGATACGGCCAAAACCGTTAATACCTACATTAATCATTGTTTTACCCTCTTCTTTTTTCACTGATTCATAGTTTCGGTTGGAAAAACCAACCAATGCCCAACGGCGATTGTATCACAGCTATTGTGAAGATGCAACAGCAAAATCGAATCGTTATTTATTTAACTGGAATTTCTCACACATTTCCTCGGCAAATTGAACCGGATACAGCTGTACCATGAAGGAATCCAGAAGATCTCCCACACGCATACGGAAAGAAATCTTCACAAATTTGTCCAACTGTGATTCGAACATCTTCTCAAAATTCTTAACAGATTCTACATCAATGGTGTTCAAAATCGGTGTACTAATATCCACTTCCGTTCCCAGCATCTCTGCCATAGACGTTGCGGAACGACCCATCATCTGGTTCATCGCCTCGGAAATTGCAGACAGATGAAAATCCGTCACCTCACCCTGCAGATCTTTTCCGCTGCCACCCATCATCAGGTCTGTCAGGCAGAGCACGTCATCGGATTTGAGAATAAATACATTATTTCCGGAAAGACCTTTTACATAATGCACCTGCACGAAAATACAGGTTTTCTCATAATCATCCAGCGCTTCGCTTCGGTTGATCACTTTAAACTTCGGAGTGGTAATATCCACACGATGATTTATCATAAGGCTTAAATTCGTTGCTGCGTTTCCCATACTGATATTGGCAATTTCGCTTAACTCATCAATCTGAGCCTGTGTCAGTTCAAATGTACTCATTGGCATCTCTCCTTCCTACCATGTTCTCTTACTGTGTTTCTTCTATTATACCTTATCACAACAGGAAAGTGTTATAAAAATCCATATGGATTTGTGAATATTTTACGTCTACCGTTAATGAGCCTTGCGTCCCGCTGCTGTGTTTTTCTCTACCCTCTCAACCCTGTGGATAGCGTACTGTTGCAAGCAGGCACAAGACAAAAGCTGTAGCAAAATATAGCCCAAAACATAGGGCAACACGATTTTTCCATATGTCAACAGATCGCCTGCACTATAACAACGCAGAGCTAAAACCACCAACGTCAGGCAAGGTACGAAAAATACTGCCAGTATTCCGGAGATCCAATAAAACCTCGAGATCTCTTTTTTCTCCCAATAGATCCTTTCTTTCTGCTTCATGCCGAACTGCATCAAAAACGAATAACGTTGCTTCATTTCCGGTATCTCAAAACTTACCTTTAGATACATCAGGCACAAACTCATGGAAATCAGGGTGAGCACCAGGAATCCATTCACCACCATCTGTAGTACCTTCTCAAGCCTACGCTTCGTTACTGCATCCTGTTTTTTGTATACACACTGAATCCGGCTATCCTCATATTCCCTGCTGGTGTCGTTCGCAATATGCTTTTCGGAAAACTCTTCCAGGATCTTATCCGCCTTCTTCCGGTTCTCTGCCGGTACCTTAATAAGATGCAGACGGTTCGGACCGCTGACTTCTTCCTCTGTCCCCTTTAAACTCTGCACCTGTTCAAAAAAGAAATCTGAGAAAACCACGATATTTTCCAGTTTTCCCTGTGCAAATACACCGGTAAGAGACGTAACTTCTTCCCCTGTAATGGTACGGGCAGGATATTGGTCAATGGTTCCCCGTAATCTTGTTCCGATATGGAGGTGCGGGTTGGTTTCGAATTTCATCCAATCCAGCGGCTGACTCCGGGTTCCCTGATCCTGCTGATATACCACATAGATCCGGCTTCCCTCACGGTCAAGATCAAGATCATCCTCCGGCTGCTGTCCCAAAGCTTCTTTTAACTGCCGGTAAACCGATTCCGAAACACCGATATTGATCCCTTCGAAAAAGGAATGATCTCCCTCTCCGACGAACAGCAGACTTTCCGTATTTTCGTAAGCAGTCACACGGATCATAGGATAGGAATCCACGTTCGCATCGCACTCTTTTTCCAGATGTTCAAACAAAGGTTCCTCCGCCTCATCTGCCAGACACATATAATCATAAGGGAACAGTTCCTCTGCACTCTGGGGCATGCTTGCAGACCCGATCCGGATCAGAAAGTAAAACAGTACCGTGATATGAATTACCGTCAACGCGATCACATAACGGGATGTGGTTTTGTATCGAAAACGCACCTGATAGTCTGATAGCATTCTCTTTATGCGTCCGGTAGGAGATTTTTCACGAATCTGTAACAGCCATCCCCACCCTCCATAGAGAAGCAGGAAAATTCCAACCAGACAGATTACCAGATACAGGATGTTTTCCGCATTCCTGCGAAGATGAAATCCCCAGATTCCGGCAAAAGCCACCAGGGCTCCCACGATCATACAAAAGTAAACACTTTTTCCGGGTCTTGCTTCTTCCTGCGCTGCCATCACTCTGGTATCCACCACGTTTTTCATATTGTACATATCCCGCCCGATATGATAGGCAAACCACAGTAATGCTGCCATGATCAATACCGTCAGCAAGAAGGTCAGACCACTGTAATGTCCCAGGATCAACCCCGGTACAAACTTTGCCAGACATACCCTGAGGAGCAGAATATAGATATGTCCTAACAGCATACCGAAAAGAACAGCAACACTGCAATTGATTACCAGTTCCATGCAAAGAAAATGAAACAGATCTCTCCTGCGGATCCCCAACGTTAGTAACACACCCATATTCCTTAGTTTTCCCTGCCAGTAGGCATGAAAGCTAATGGAGAGCAAAATCAGGGCGATCACAACTAAAAGGATCAGATAATCCTGTATGGTTTTCGTCAAGCCACTGTTTCCATACATAGACAGATCCGATCCGTAACCGTTTTGAAAAAGATCCCGAAGCCCAAGTCCTGCAAATAAAAAGGACGAAATGATCGCACTGGATATCAGAAGGATCCGTATGTCATTTTTATGCTGCATACTGTTCTTCCACATCAGACGATAATATAACCTGCCATAATGCCCCTGAAATTTGAGACGTTGCTTCTTTTCTTTCTTTTTCCGTCGGGTTTCTTCGATGATTTCTCTCCGCTCCTGCCTGCTGTCACACACAATCGCCGTAAACAGGCTTAGCAGCATCAGAGCGACATAGAACATAGGCGCCAGCATGATTTTTAATGAGATAAAAAGCCCCAGAACAGGGCCGAGAGTCATGGCCTCCAGGGCAAGAATGATATTTATGATCTCCAGCCACTTGATCCGTCTGCCAAAGCAGGCCAGCCCCAGACAAATGACAGTGACCACCAGCGAAAGACTGAGCAGGCCCACCACTGCCCGGAACGCATAGATTGAGGAGATGATATCCGTACCGTAGAAAGAAATCTCCCCTTTTGCATACTCCGTTGCAAAATCCTGAAGAAACTGTCCCCTCAGACTTTTGGCACGCAGTAAGGTCAAAAAATACGTGAGTGCATTATAGTTTCCGGATCCGGTTTCGATCCATGGGTAGAAAAAGACAATCCCTAAGACCAGATGTCTTATGATCTCCACCGCTTTTCTGCTTTTCCCCGAAAGATGTTGCATACTTTTCCCCCTTGCATCCCGGTTCCCTGCTACTTGAGCACTTTTTCCTAATTCTTTGGGTTATAAGTGAAACCGCCGTTTTAACTCTTCCCGTGCCCTGGAACCTCCAATCAGCATGGTACCCAAAACCAACCCTGCCGACGTAAGTATTGCCACCACCGACATCAGCGGTTTTGTGACCATTCCTGTTAATATCAGAGGGATCGCCGTCAAACTCATCATAAGAACCACCAGCTGGGTCACCAGATAACTCTGCCAGGTTCTCGGACTGCATAGCATCAACACCAGAATCAATACATCAAAGAACATCAGAACCGATGGCTGCACATAATTCATCGCCCATCCACGGTTTCCCAGAATCTGGTCTGCCATATCCAGTAATCCGATCAGCGCCGCCGCTGCAAATATGATATCCATACTGTAACTGGTGCGGCTTCCGTTTAACAGATACCTAAGGGTCAGATGACCGCAAAGTAAAAGATAGCCGGGAATCGCGCTCCAGAAATAGGTAGGGGAATACTTAAGATTCAGATAGATCAACAGTCCCTCCGCCAGAATCGCTAAAAACAGATAGATCCTGGACACCAGCTGCAATTTATGTAATTTTTCCACGATGTCCGGATACTTGTTTTCCGCCGGCCCCTGTTTTATTAAAACACTCTTGCAAAGAGGACAGACCTGGGTATCATCCAGTACCTCCAGATTGCAGTTTTTACATCTACTCATAATATACTCCATTGGTTTCGATCTTTACAGGAACTTCATCCGCTACCAGCTGCCTGCAAAAAATCTTCTGAATCATGGTCTCTCTTAAAATGGAACTAAAGGTCACGGTAAGCTGATCCTCAAAAGAACAGACCGTGGCTTTTAGCGGCTGTCCCTTTGACATAGCCAGCATGGCATGAAAATTCTTCACATAAGGAAGATAAGCTTTTTCCAATTCCATTCTTCCAATGTTGGTCATGGTGGTGGTATTGGCCAGTGCCGACTGGGAATACACGGTTCGGATAGCCAGATTTTTGATCCAGGTTGGCATAGCCCGGTTAAAAATCTTTCTCTGGCGGGAAACATTATAGGAAAAAATGTCTTCCAGATGTTCCTTTACTAACTGGTCCTTCAAACTTGCTTTTACCACCTCTACAACATCCGGGAAGGTATACTCCCGGTCTTCTGCTGTAAACTCTGCCGACACCATGGCAAAAAAGTTTTTGGTGGTCGTTGAATCAAAGTAGGTTCTAAGATTCACCGGCACCGCTACACGGATCGCCCGTCCGGCACTGCTGCCTCTGGCACAGGCTTCGTAAATACTCCACACAAAAACACTGACCAGATATTCATTGATGCTCAGGCCATAACGGTGTGCTGCTTTTCGGATATCAGAAAGCGGCAGGATACAGTGGATGACACCTAACTGCTGATCCTGCAATTTCTCCCCTTTGATGCGGAATGCCTTATCCGATGCGTACTGCCGTTTCGCCTGCTTCCGGTAATTCTGTAGAAAACTGTCCTCCAGATTCAGACTGGTTCCCGCGGTAAGGTCATCTCCATTCTCGGCCGCCAGCTCCGGATGTTTCAATCGAAGATACTGATACAGGATCTCCTTCAGGAAAAAGGTAGCTCCCATACCATCCGTCAAAACGTGGAACACTTCCAGGTTGATCCGCTTTTCATAATAGGTCACACGAAACAGATAGTCCTGGTTAAACTTTGCGTGGATATACCGACAGGGATAACTGGTTTCCTGACGTACCCGGGGAGCCTTTTTCCCATTCTCCTCCAGATAATACCAGAAAAAACCTCTCCTAAGCCTGACATCAAACAAATTAAACTTCGGAAGAATGATGTCCAGTGCCTTCTGCAAAAGGGTGCCGTCCACTTCTTCTGTCAATTCTGCGGAAATCCGGTAAGTATTGGTCATTTTCTCACCGGCGATCACCGGAAAAACGTGAGCCGAATTGTCCAGTTTCTGCCAGTGCAGATATTTATATCTTAAATATGTATTATTTTTCGACATGATACTCTCCTTACCCAGTATTTTACCATAAAGAAGGGGTCCTGCCTATCATGTTGTTAGATTTTTATATACCTTCATCGATTCCGGCACAGAATTTACAATGAATGTATTTCCGCCGATCACGGAATTTTTCCCGATCACGGTATCTCCCCCCAGCACGGTGGCTCCTGCATAAATGGTCACGTTATCCTCTATCGTTGGATGGCGTTTCACTCCCGCAAGCTTTCTGCCTCCCACGGTGGAAAGCGCTCCGATGGTCACTCCCTGATACAATTTCACATGTTCTCCCAGTTTGGCCGTTTCCCCGATCACCACACCGGTCCCATGATCAATGAAAAAGCTTTTCCCGATACAGGCTCCCGGATGAATGTCAATACCGGTTTTGGTGTGGGCGTACTCCGTCATCAAACGCGGCAGGATCGGCACTCCCAGCAGATAGAATTCATGAGCCAGCCGATACACCATCACTGCCATGAATCCCGGGTAAGCAAGGAGCACCTCCTCCCTGGAGCCAGCTGCCGGATCCCCATCAAGTGCAGCCTCAAGATCTGAATCCATTCGTTCCCGGATATCAGGCAGATGTTTCCGGAACTTCTCGCAGATTTCATGGGCCATATCTCTGATCTGTTCTTCGCTCTCATCCTGTAGTCCCAAAACAGGCCCCTGTGTTTCATCCTCGTTTTCTGCCTCTTTCCTTTTTGAAACCGCCAAAAGATATGCTAACTCCACCTGTCTTTGCAGCCGGGCATGGATCGTATCCGATTCCGGAAAAGAGACATCGCCGCCGGAAATCTTTTCCCGGCGGTAGCGCTCCAATAATTCTTCCAGAATCGCTTCTACCTCTTTCTTACAGATGATCGGTATCATAAGCAGGTGCCCTCCCCATTATCTGCATACAATGGTGTGGAAAAATAGCGGTCTCCAAGATCCGGCAAAAGTACAACGATATTTTTACCACGGTACTCACTTCTTTCTGCCAGCATTTTTGCAGCCATCAGGGCTGCCCCTGAGGAAATCCCCACCAGGATTCCTTCATGCCTTCCAAAACTTCTGGCCTGGGCAAAGGCATCTTCATCCTCAATGGGCAGTACCTCATCAATGATATTCCGATTTAATACCTCCGGCACGAATCCGGCTCCGATACCCTGGATCTTATGCGCTCCGGACTTTCCCTGTGACAGCACCGGGCTTCCGGCCGGTTCTACTGCTACGATCCGGACATCCGGGTTCTTCGATTTCAGATACTCGCCCACGCCTGTTATGGTTCCGCCGGTACCTACTCCTGCTACAAATACATCCACCTTTCCTTCTGTCTGCTCCCAGATTTCCGGACCTGTAGTACTCCTATGGCTTGCCGGATTGGCAGGATTGGTGAACTGTCCCATGATCAGGGAATCCTTCATGAATTCATGCAGCTTATTAGCCTCTTCAATGGCTCCCTTCATGCCCTTACTACCTTCTGTTAAAACCAGCTTCGCTCCATACGCTTTTAAAATGGTGCGCCGCTCCACACTCATGGTCTCCGGCAATACCATAATGGTCTGATATCCTTTGGCTGCTGCTATGGCTGCCAGACCAATCCCGGTATTTCCCGAAGTCGGTTCGATAATGGTAGAACCGGGCTTTAGTTTTCCCTCTTTCTCGGCTTCTTCGATCATTGATAACGCCACCCGGTCTTTCACTGATCCAGCCGGATTGAATCCTTCCAGTTTGGCGAAAATGGCTGCCTCTTTCATCCCTTCTGCCTCTGTATAACCATGTAACCGTAACAGCGGTGTGTTTCCTACCAATTCCAATGCACTGTTTACTATTTTACTCATCATGAATTCTCCTTTTCCCAGATATGATATGTTGTCAAAATGAAGTTTGACCCGAAAAAAAATCGCCGCACATATACATGTGCGGCGTTCATAGATAAAATCCTGAAATCTTCCTACTTTTGACAACACAATGCATACGAAAAATAGACGGTATGGATACATACAGCCTTACAACAACAACAATTTAATTTACACATTGTGTTCATTTCGTTGGTTCTCATTGTGTTTTTCCCCTTTTTTATTTCCCAGTACTTTACTAGGATATATGCATTTTACCACTCCGACGTGATTTGTCAACACTTTTTTATCTGTTAAAAATAATTCGCCAGATATGATGAACCTAGCGTTCCTCTTCCTTCCAGGCAATTCCTTCCCTGGTAAGTAAGGCTTTTTTCTTATCCAGTCCACCTGCATAACCGGTGAGGCTGCCATCTTTTCCTATCACCCGGTGGCACGGTACAATGATGGAGATAGGGTTATGACCCACTGCACCTCCTACCGCCTGGGCCGACATGCTCTTTTTCCCTGTCTGGGCTGCCACCTTTGCGGCAATCTGTCCGTAGGTCATGGTCTGCCCGTATGGAATAGTAAGCAGGATCTCCCAAACTCTTACCCGGAAATCCGTCCCCTCAAGGTGCAGCCGCGGTGTATGATCCGGCACATTACCCGCAAAATACTGATCCAGCCAGCGTTCCGTCTCCTTCAGATCTTCGGTATCCTGTTCAACGGCCTCACGAAACCGCTCTGTGTTTAAATACTTCTGACCATCGAACCAAATCCCGGTCAGGCCCTTTTCATCTGCTTCCAGCAGCATCTCCCCCAGTGGAGATGGATAACGTTTTACATATCTCATGTTTCCTGCCATACCCCTTCTCGATATATACTGCGGTTTCCTCTACTCAAACCACTTCACCTTCAGCATAAAATTGCCCACATTCTGATAGCCGGCCTTGCCGTAATAATGCTCATGCATGTCGTCCTTCACGGACTTCAGTTCTGCGCAATCACTCACTATGGGTACAGTATAGCATAAGTCATTCCTGTGGTATAGTGCCCGTTTCCTCCTGAATGGTCTTTTGGATCAACCGGCACACTTCGTCCTTGCTTTTTCCCAGTGCAAATCCAATCTCCGAATACAGAAAATCCTCTGCCATCTTAAAATACCGTTCGTCGGTGGCAGTGCTCTTTCTTCCCTGTTCCAGTCTTTTCTGACGGCGCAGATAGATCACCTTGATGATCCCCACCAGTTTCTCCGGGTCGTTACTTTTTACAGCTTCTTTGTACAAAAGCTCTCTGCGTTTCTCATTGTCGATCCAGAGTTCCTCAATCTGATCGATCCTACGGATCAACTCATACGCCTCTTCCGGGCTCATTATCTTTCTGGTGGAGTTTGACGCATGATCCAGGGAAACATAAAGTTTTCCCGTGGGTTCATTCACCGGGCTTAAATAGTAGTATTGCTTCTTTTTCTCTCCGTGCATTCCGTCCATCTGCACAATGTCTTCCACCTTGCAGATCCCGTTTAAACTCTTGATCACATAACTTCCGATCTCATACATGGCTCTTCCCCTTTTCTGCAAAAAAGCCGCTACATTCAGTGAATTTGAATGAAGCGGTCTTTACGATTCATGTAAATTACTAATGTAAGTTTTCTTCCTTACTTAATAGTTTAGCATTTATTTTCTTTTCATGTAAGCGATTTTTTACCATGTACAAAAGATTTATTCCCCTTCCTGCGCCAGATGTGACGCCAGAAACTGATACAACAGACGGTTCGTGGAATTGTTGATCCGCTCATCCTCCATCAACTCCCCCAACGGTTCCGAAAGATCACACTCCCCACAGATATCCACCCCGATGACATGCTGACTGACAAATACATCCGTCAACAGTCTTTCCAGTGTTTCAAAAGACATCGTTCCCTGGTTCCAGTTGGTGCGGGCACTGTAGCGATCCAGAACATCTTTGTCAATGGATATATAAGCAGGAAGATCCAGGCGGATCTTCTTTATTTCCTCTTCCATGTCGTCTTCTTCAATCTCCTGCATACTGATGAATACCACTTTTTCCCGCAGATCCCAAGGGATATCCTTCCCACTTTGTACTCCCGGCCCCACCAGAATCAACTGTTGTAGCCACGGATTCTCTCTCAAAAGCTCTCCCGCCCAACTTCCGCAACTTAAAAGGTCATGGATCATGGGCTGTTGCATGTCGGAATGATGGTCGAACAGTACTAGTGAAAACGGATGGTGAATTTTTTCCACAAATAATTTCGTAACGTAGTGATAATTCCCATTATCCAGAAAATGGATCCCTCCCGGGCTCAAGTTATCCAGACGCCTGCGAATCTCCTGTTCCGCCTCTTTGGTACAGTACATATTGGTTCCCGCAATGTCACTTAAATCAATTCTTTGCACATCCCGGATCTGACGTCCCATATCCTGCGGGTAAACATGGGAAAAATCCAGGATCACCAGGTCATTTTTCTTCATTTTCCTAACCTTTCTCATACAAAAAGGACTGCATACAGTCCTCCTTGGTATGCAGTCCGCTTTTCGTTAGCCTTCGATGGCGATATACTTCTTCTCTTCCACAGCCGGTTTAGCTTCCTTCTTCGGAATCGTCAGTTTTAAGATTCCGTGCTTGAACTGACCCTTGATATCTTCCTGTGTAAGATTCTCTCCCACATAGAAGCTCCGCTGGCAGGCTCCGGCGAATCGTTCTCTTCGAATATACTTGCCACTCTTCTTCTCTTTCTCATCCTGATCCAGTCCCTTAGCAGCATTGATGGTAAGGTAGCCATCCCTAAGGGAAACCTGAACATCCTCTTTCTTAAATCCCGGAAGGTCCATTTCCAGTTCGTAGGAATCCTCCGTTTCCTTGATGTCGGTCTTCATCATGTTCTTGGCATGATGGCCGTACAGTTTCTTCTCCATCTTTTCCATCTCATCATCAAAGATTGAGAAGTCATTCATAAAGTCGTCAAACAGGCTCTCTCCAAAAATACTAGGCATTAACATAAGTCATCTCTCCTTTTCCTAACTAAACACTATGCTTGTTTACCTTGTTTCTTTGGAACCGGGTTTAGGATTTATCTCCCT
>JBJEKY010000033.1:0-3956 GCA_051878875.1 Lachnospiraceae bacterium
TAGATATGGACTATATTCTTAGGACCAACGCCTTAAGCAAAAGCTACAAGAACTTCAAGGCGTTAGACGGTCTGACCATGAATGTCCCCAAGGGATCCATCTATGGATTTGTGGGAAAAAACGGTGCCGGTAAGACAACGCTGATCCGTTTGATCTGCGGCCTGCAGGATCCCACATCCGGGGACTATACCCTGTATGGAAGAAAAAGCACGGACCGGGAGGTTGTGAAATCCCGCAGGAGAATGGGTGCGGTGGTGGAAACGCCCTCCGTTTATTTAAATATGACCGCCAGAGAAAACTTACAACAGCAGTATCGTATTTTGGGACTGCCGTCCTATGAGGGATTGGATGATATTTTAAAGCTGGTGGGCTTAGAGGATACAGGAAAAAAGAAAGCCAAGAATTTTTCCCTGGGTATGCGCCAGCGACTGGGCATTGCCATTGCCTTGGTGGGGGATCCGGATTTCCTGGTGTTGGATGAACCGGTAAATGGATTGGATCCCCAGGGAATCATTGAGATCCGGGAGCTTATTTTACGCCTGAACCGGGAAAAACAGATCACAGTGCTTATCTCCAGCCACATTCTGGAGGAACTATCTAAGCTGGCCACCTATTACGGCTTCATTGACAACGGCCGTATTGTAAAAGAAATGAGCGCCGAGCAGTTAGAAGCTGCCTGCCGGAAATGTGTCCGGGTAGAGGTGACGGATGTCAAAGCACTGATCCGGGTATTGGAAGAGAGGAAACTAAGCTACAAGGTGCTCTCCCAGACCGAGGCGGATATCTATGAAAAAGTGAATGTTTCCAAACTGGTTCTGGCCTTAGAAAAAGAGAACTGTGAAGTGCTTTCCATGCAGGAGAAGGATGAAAGCCTGGAAAGCTACTATGTCAGTCTGGTGGGAGGTGCAACGCATGAATAAATTACTTTCCGCTGAATTTATAAGACTGGCTAAAAGCTTGGTATACAGACTGGGATTGCTGGTTTCCGGTGGCATGGGAGCACTGTTTATCCTGGTACGATGGAGTGATATGAAGATGCATCCTGAATTGTTTGGCGAGGGTGGACTTGAAACTACCCATGCGGATGGTTTACTCTTTGTGGGTGCCTTGTACATGATCTTTGTCATTGCTGTGGTGGTGGGCATTTTTGTGGGAACCGAGTATTCGGACGGTACCATCCGCAATAAGCTGACGGCAGGACATACCCGCAGCAGTATTTATCTGTCCAAGCTCATCGTAAGCAGTGTGGCAGCAGTTTCCATTCAGTTACTGTATGTTTTGACCGTTTGGGGACTGGGAACCTTGTTGATCGGAGGAACGTCCACGCCGGTAAAAACCATTCTTTTGCTGGAACTGACCAGCATGGCAGTGACGGTAGCACTGACTGCGATCCTACTGCTTTTTGCAATGTTGATCCAGAGCAAGGCAGTGGGCTCTGTGGCCTGCCTGCTGGCGGTGATCATCATGCTATTTGCTACGTTGATTATCTGGCAGGGACTGAATGCACCGGAGTATTTTGAAGGCTATTCCTATGTGGATACGGAAACCGGTGAAGTCGTGCAGGAGGAGAAAATAAAAAACAATAACTACTTAACCGGAACCAAAAGGGAGATTTATGAGTTCCTGAACGAGTTTCTTCCGGTATCCCAGTTATATCAGATCGCCATGGAGTGTACGGAGCGTCTGGGATATATGGTGCTCTACGATGGATTGATTGTGCTGGTGAGTACCGGAGCGGGAATCATTGCCTTCCGGAAAAAGAATCTGAAATAAGGAGTAAAGAATGCAGACTGTGTTACTGGTGGTGTGCGTTAGCCTTTTGTTACTGGTGGCAGCGCTTTTTACAAAGATATATCTGCTGAAAAAGGCAGCAAAAGAGCTGGAGCAGGGACTTCGTATGCGTCTGACGGAGGAAACCAATACTCTTATTGACATTTCTTCTAACGATAAGTCCATGCAAAAACTGGCCACCGCCATTAACATAGAATTGCGGGAATTACGCAGGAGGAGGCAGCGTTTTGAACAGGGTGACCAGGAGTTGAAAAACGCTGTCACCAACATTTCCCATGATCTTCGTACTCCGCTGACAGCCATTTACGGGTATCTGGATCTTCTGGAGGAAGAGGAAAAAAGCAAAACCGTAGAACGCTATCTTACGGTGATCCGTAATCGTGCGGAAATGCTGACCCAGTTAACGGAAGAGCTTTTCCGCTATTCCATTGTGATGTCCGGAGAAAATGAACTGACCATAGAACCGGTGGATGTGGCAGCAGTACTGGAAGAAAGTGTGGCGGGTTTCTATACAGCTTTTAAGGAACAAGGTATTGCACCTGTGATCCGGATGCCGGAACAAAAAGTGATCCGCACGTTGGATCGGGCAGCCCTGTCCAGGATTTTTTCGAACCTGTTAAACAATGCAGTGAAATACAGCGACGGCGATCTTTCCATTACGCTGTCGGAATCCGGAGAGTTGGTGTTCACCAACTCTGCTTCCGGTTTGGATGAGGTGCAGGTGGAAAAGTTGTTCGGTCGCTTTTATACCGTGGAAGCTGCCAGACATTCCACAGGACTGGGGCTTACCATCGCAAAAACCCTGACGGAGCAGATGGGAGGAAGTATCGCGGCAACATACCGGGACGGACAACTCAGTATCTGCATTGTGTTTCCGGAGGAAAAAGATATACAATAGAGAAAGGAATGGGGCCGAGGAGGTTTTGAGGCTTCTTGCTGCGGAAGCTTAAAAATCATTGCCCTTCTCAAAAAGGCACTTGGAATTATTGAGGAATAGTGATACATTAGAGTTATACAAAGACCAACAAAAAAGGAGACCACAATATGACAATGCAGCTGTACTTCTAATTCTGTTACTTACATGAAACGAAACCCCGCGTGGATGAGCATTGAATGGAAAATCCATGACCAGGGTTTGCTTTTGATGTCAGTTAACAGGATCGGATTGCAGCTATCAGAACGTGGAGTTTGAAGGTGCAGGGATTCTGCACCTTTTTTGTTGCAGAAATGCATTAGCATATTTTTGGAGGTCAGACAATGAACGAATTGTTAAAGAAAAAAGAGCTCAATAAAAACATTACAACACAACAGTTCATAGAGGACATGGACTGCCTGTTTGAGAATTTGAAGGAAGTCTATGGAATGTATGAGTATTTCGGAGAGGAACAGTTTCAGCGTGCCAAGGAGGAGATCCTACAGTGTTTGCAAAGTGAAACCGGAGATGAGGGGACGACGGGATCGGATGGCGGTCAAATACAAACTGTTGACTTTGACCATGCGCTCGACCTGGTCCGGCAGGCGCTGTCTTTTATTAAGGACGGGCATTTTTACATAGGGAAACCCGGTGAACCGGAAATCCAATATCCCTATGCGGTGCGCTATGGGACCTTTGAGGGAGTGGACTATATTGACTGTAAAAAGTGCTATTACGATACTCCGGAAGAAAAACAACAGTTGGAGGAATTTGCCAAACGTGGAAACGACTATCGGAACAAGGAGCCACTGATCCTGGATCTAAGGGATAACCAGGGGGGATCCACCGTATATATCTATGATTTTCTGAAAGATCTGATCGGAAAAGAACCGGGTTACAGCTTAAGGTTCCTTCAGCGAAGTTCCGCGTTGTACCGGGATTATTTGAAGATGCGCGGCATCGACTGGGTACCGGAACAACCGGAGGAATGGACGGAGGAGCTTTGTCCGGTGGTCCCCAATGAGAAACCCATTTATGTACTGATAAATGAAAAGACGGCTTCTGCGGCAGAGGAAGGCATTGCATTTCTAAAAAACATGAAAAATGTAATCCTGGTGGGCAATCATACCAAAGGTTGTGTTTCTTGTGGAAACTGTTTTCCCATGTATCTTCCACACTCTCACCTGGAGACATACTTCGGAACCGGATTGTTGCTCTATGATGGCCAACGGAACATAGATGCGGAAGGGGG
>JBJEKY010000034.1:0-87855 GCA_051878875.1 Lachnospiraceae bacterium
CCGTTTCTTGTGCGAATGGCATCTAAGAATTCCTTTTCCTTCTCTTCGTCGATGCCGCTGACATGATAATCTAATTCATACAGGCTACCCATATTGGTGGTTTTCACACGATACAGGGAGTGTTTCGTGGTGTACTGCTCAAACAGATCATCAAAAATATGTACATAATTTAGATTTTCCGGAATGGTGATCTTTAATTGCTTGTTGACGCTCTTTCTCTCTGCATAATGGGTATAGTACAGCGCAAACTGGATAAGACAGATCATGATGGTGATGCCCAGTGCAAAAAGCACATATCCGCAGCTACAGGTTAGTCCCACTACCATGACAAAGAAGATATAGCTGATATCCCGGCTGTTTCCCTGCAGAGAGCGGAAGCGGATCAGCCCAAAAGCTCCTAAAATAGCCACACTGGTTCCCAAACTTCCGTTTACCATAGTGATCACCACACTGACCAGCATAGGCAGGATGATCAGGGTTCTGGCAAAATTTTTCGAAGGTTCCTCTCCGGTTTTAATATAAGTTAAGGAGATCAGCAGACCCATGATCCCCGCTGCAAGGACAAACAAGAATGCTGTCTGCATACTCACTGTTGTTAAGGTTCCATTGGCTAATGACTGAAGAATTTCGTCCAAAATTCGTTCCTCTCTTTCTGATTAATTCATTTTTATAAATGGTTCCGTATTTGGAAAAAGAAATATTTCTGATTTCCAGCTCCGACAATATGTTTACAAACC
Organism: Lachnospiraceae bacterium; assembly: GCA_051878875.1. GTDB lineage: Bacteria > Bacillota > Clostridia > Lachnospirales > Lachnospiraceae > XBB1006. The sequence goes on from JBJEKY010000034.1 coordinate 738, forward strand.
ACAGAGGCATGGCATTGTGGATTTTTACTTCCATCAACATATATCCCGGCTCCAACAACAGTTCCGTATCCTCGTCACTGGATAGAATAAGATTCTCACGTCTGCTACGGATGTTATAATCGAACGTGATCCGAAATGACGGATCCTCTGTTGCAAAATAAGCCAGTCTGTCGTACGCCAGATACAATTTGGGGTACAGACCGTAGTGGGTGATCACATAATTGATCTCTTTTGTGATCTGGGGATCGGCACCTTCTGCTTTTCCTGTTTTCAGAAACTGCTTTGCCTGAACGTAAGGTAAAATGATACGTCTCTTGTTTACCACACCGGTGCATTTCTTCTTGATCTCCAGAAATACATTGCTGTTTTCATCCGGCCGATCATAGCACCGGATCCGGAATTTTTCCTTATAATCCGGCTTCTCGATGGAGGTACGGATCAATTCATCGGTATCGTTATCAAAGTAAATATTTCGAATGGTATACTGACTGTAGCGATCTTCTGTAAGATATGCATCAATCCGTTCCCGTAACAACCGGTATTGCTCCGGTGTCAGCAGATATTTTTTCTCCACCCGGTTAAACACTGCCTGTGCCATGGTCTGTTCTCCTCCTTTGATGAACCCAGTATAGTGGTCCAATGTGAACCTAGGGTGAATAAAAAAAGAAGGTTAGGGAAAAACTGCCTAACCTTCCTGCGAATTTCTTATATTTTTAGTGCTATTTTTAATGTATTGCAATCTCAAAACTATTTTGTGTTTTGTGCTTCATTCAGGATTTCATGTGCCACTTCCTCTTTTGATAAGATTGGAAGCTGCCGCTGTCCTTTTTCACTGATCAGGGTCACCACATTGGTATCAGTGCCAAAACCGGCACCCTCCTGCTTTAGGTTATTGGCTACCATAAGATCAGCGTTCTTTCGAATGCGTTTCTCGGCTGCACGCTCCAAAAGATGCTCTGTTTCCATGCAGAATCCGCACAGCACCTGATGGGGTTTCTTCTGCTCTCCTAAAGTCTTTAAGATATCCCTTGTAGATGTTAAGCCAAGCTGCATCCCTTCTCCGTTTTTCTTGATCTTCTCTTTCGCACAATGCTCCGGAGTATAATCCGCCACCGCGGCAGCCAGGAACAGATAATCCATATCATCGCTGCGTTTCAGCACTTCTCTGGCCATATCTTCGGCACTGACCACAGAAACCATATCCACAAAAGGCACCGCATCTAACGCAGTAGGACCGCTTACCAGGGTAACCTCCGCTCCACGAAGCATTGCGGCTTTAGCCAGGCTGTATCCCATTTTCCCGGAAGAATGGTTGGTAATGTAGCGCACCGGATCTATCGCCTCACAGGTAGGTCCGGCTGTTACCAGTACCTTTTTCCCCGCTAAGTCCTTAGGATAGGCGATTTGTCGTAAAATATAGTTTAACAACACCTCCGGGGCCGGCATTTTACCGGCTCCCGTATCACCACAGGCAAGATACCCTTTGGCAGGCTCGATAACCTTCATACCGTAGTGCCTTAATTTCTCCAGATTATCCTGTACCACCGGTTTTTCAAACATGGTGGTATTCATAGTCGGAGACACATAGATTGGTGCCCTGCAAGCTAATGCTGTAGTGGTGAGCATATCATCTGCGATACCGTTTGCCAATTTTCCGATGACATTAGCGGAAGCCGGGGCAATGAGCATCACATCTGCCGCTTTTCCAAGAGAAACATGCTCTACGCTAAATTCAAAATTCCGGTCAAAGGTATCTACCAGACATTTATTCCCCGTTAAGGTTTCAAAGGTGATGGGATTGATAAAATTTACAGCATTCTGTGTCATGATCACATGTACATCAGCGTGCAATTTTACCAGCATGCTGGCAAGATTGGCGATCTTATAGGCTGCAATACTTCCGGTCACTCCCAAAACCACGGTTTTACCCTGTAACATATATCCTCCCTACTCTACTACAAAGTTATCAATGAGACGGGTCTTTCCGATACGGACTGCCATAGCAACCAACGCCGGAGCTTTGATGGTATCAATTTCCTGCATGGTCAGTCCGTTCACCGCAGTTACATATTCAATGTCAGAAAGAGGCTCTTTACAGATCAGCTCCTTCATGGCATCCGTTACTTTCTTTGCGTCGGTTTCACCCTTTTTCACCATATCTTCTCCTAAGAAAATAGCCTTGGAAAGACACAGTGCTGCCTTTCTTTCTTCCGGTGACAGATAGGTGTTTCTGGAACTCTTGGCAAGCCCGTCCTCTTCCCGGATGATTGGACAGCGAATAATTTCTACCGGTATATTTAAATCCTTTACAAACTGTTTTACAATGGCCGCCTGCTGGGCATCCTTTTGTCCAAAATAGGCTTTGTCCGGAGTAATGATATTGAAAAACTTATTTAACACGGTACATACTCCCCGGAAATGGATAGGCCGGCTTAATCCACACAAGGCATTGGATAATCCATTGATATCCGTAAAGGAGCAAAAGCTCTCATCATACATCTCTTCCGGTTCCGGATGGAAGATAAGATCCACACCCTCTGCCGCACATAAAGCACTGTCCTTCTCAAGGTCCCTCGGATAACTGTCAAGGTCCTCTGTGGGACCAAACTGCATGGGATTTACGAAAATAGAAACCACGACTTTGTCGTTTTCTTTTCTGGCATGCTTGATAAGACTGGCATGTCCTTCATGGAGATACCCCATGGTAGGCACGTAGCCGATGCTTAAATCCTGTTTCTTCCACTCTTTTACGATTTCCCGTACTTCTTTTATGGTTGTTACCGTTTTCATGATATCCTCCTTCACCCAAACCCTTTAGTAGAGTTTTTCAATGATCTCTTCCTCTATTTTATATGTGTGCTCTGCAGCCGGAAACTGCTTTGCTTTCACCTGGTTACTATATTCCTCAAAGGCTTCTGTCATGATCTGGCCTACATTGGAAAAATGTTTCACGAATTTTGGTACAAAATCCGTAAACATCCCCAGCATATCCTGATATACCAGCACCTGTCCGTCACAATCCGCACCGGAACCAATCCCGATAGTAGGAATGGAAATGCTTTCTGTAATCTTTTTAGCCAGGGCAGCCGGTACACATTCCAGCACTACCATAAAGGCACCTGCCTCTTCTACCGCTTTGGCATCTTCCAGCAGATTCTTTGCTGCCTCTTCCGATTTCCCGGCAATTTTAAATCCCCCCAGGGCATTCACCGACTGGGGTGTCAGTCCTATGTGGGCACATACCGGAATTCCTGCGGAAACGATTTTCTCAATGGTGGAGCGTCGTTTCACTCCACCCTCTAATTTCACCGCGTTGGCATGTCCTTCCTTCATCAGGCGTCCTGCATTTACCAGGGCATCATACTCCGAAGTCTGGTAAGACATAAAGGGCATATCTGCGATCAAAAAGGTATTCTCCAAACCTCTGCTGACTGCCGCCGTATGGTGGATCATATCCTCCATGGTGACGGAAATCGTATCCGGATACCCTAATACCACCTGTCCTAAGGAATCTCCCACCAGTACAGTTTCAATTCCTGCCTGTTCAATAAGTTTTGCCGTGGAATAATCATAGCAGGTCAGCATGGTGATCTTATCCCCGTTTATTTTCTGCTTTTGTAGCGTTGTTACTGTATTTTTCATGATCTATCCTTCCTCTCCGGATGTAAGCAGCTTTTCCATCAAACTGTAATCCTGCTCCGGATGTTTTTGTTTTGCCAGCCTGAGTAATTCCCGGGATAATGCCCGGTAAGTTTCCCTGTAAGAAGCAGGCAGTCCCTCAAGATGTGCTTTTACCGTTATAACATCTCCCCGTTCCACCGGTCCGGTAAGGGCATCTATACATCCTGTTTCAAACACATGCTCCACATTTCCTTTTACCAATGGTTTAAGGGCTTTTGCGGCCTGTTGCGGACTGAATCCGCACCGGATCATAAGATTCATGGACTGGGACAAAAGTCCCACCACCAGATTACTTGCCATGGCCGCTGCGGCATGATAGCGTATCTTATCCGATCTGTCGATTAAGATCACTTCATTACCCAGAGCACGAAACAGCTCTGTCAGCTCATTTATATATCTGGGGTGTCCTTCGATTGTAAAAACAGTGCTGGAAAAATCCCTATAGGAGTCTTCTTTTGAGCAGACTGCTGATAGGGGGTGGATGGAATATCCATAAGAAGGAACCTCCGAACTGCCCTCAAACACTTCGGAACTTAAAAGACCACTGCAATGTATAAAGCACATGGGCTTGGTCATTGCATTTTTTAATTCATCATAAACAGATGCGATGTTTCTGTCCGGTACGGTAAGAAACACGGCATCACTTTGCTCTGCAAGTTCCTGCAGAGAATGAAATACTTCGCTGCGGGTATACTTTGCCGCCCACTTGGCAGATTCTTCCGATCTGCTATAGTACCCTGTTACTGTTATCTCATGTTCACTCAGATACTTTCCAAGGCTGCATCCGACTTTTCCCGCACCTACAAATCCAAATTTCATTGTTCGTCCTCTCGGTATAGTTTCTACTTCTTTACAGTTTCAAATACCATCCGTCAACCATTATAGCATAGGTTTTTTATTTTTCAACTTACAATTTTGTCAACTACATCCAGAATGCCCCGCATCTCGGCAGTCATCATATTCTGCTGACTCGCAAGGCTTAAGATTTCACTGCGGGCAGTAAGGATGGACGCCCTCTCCCCCTCGATCTTGGTCCAGATCTTGTTTCTGCGTTCCAGAAGGGCATGCTTTACTTCCACCATCTCTTTTCTGTCTACCAAAGCGGCTGCCTGATACACCCAGATTCCCGCATCATACAGATCATACCGGCGCAGAAGCCGGATCAGGGCTCCACTGTAATAATTAAGATCATCCTGGGCCTGTTCCAGTTTTTCCCGCTCTTTCACGGTTTCCAGATAGATCTGCCACTGTTTTTCCAGTTCTTCTCCGCTTGTCACATGATATTTTTCGTGGGCGTAGTCCACTGCATTGGCAATGTTGATATATTTTAACTTAATGGAATTCTGGATACTGACAGCCTTATTGTAATTCACACTGCATTGTTTTAAATCCCGCTTGTTATTTTGGATCCGCAGCAACACAAGGCAGAGGATCACTGCCACCACCAGCATGACTATCAGGATAGCTGATGTATATTCCTGTTTGTCAGTAAGGATCAGGGACAGAAAAACAGCCACACAGATCGCTTCCAGGGAAAAGATCACGGTGCTGACCCGTTTGCAGATCTTCTGCTCATCCCGGATGGCGGCTTTTTCATACGTCCACTCTACCTTTTCTCCTTCAAGATAGTCCAAATCCCGTTTCATGACACTTTGACGTTTCTCGTTTTCCTTTAAACGCACAATTGCCTTGGGCACTTCTTCCTTCATCATGTCCAGCTGGTTGTATACCGGATCAGGGATCCTGGCAGCCTTCCTTTGCATATCCGCCCTGGCTTGTGTCAGATTCATGATATTCATGGCCGTATCCGTCAGTTTGTCCCGATCCTGCTGCTCCATGGATTCGATCAACTGGATATCGGTAAGATAACTGGTCACGGACTGATACTCCTGTTTGGCAGCAGCCATATCCGTAGCCTCTTTTGCCATTTCCTCGCACTGTTCGATCAGATAACGTTTCACCTGTGCGGCATCTTTTTTTTGATCCTCCAGCAAAACCTCCGACTCGTAGCGTTCTACCACTTCATCCAGTTTTTTCTGACCCCTTTTTCGTCTAAAAAAATGAAACAATCCCATTTATCGTGTACTCCTTAAATAATCCTTCATCCGTTCCCTTAGCTGCTGATAACGGATCTGGCGTTTGGCCTGGTTGTTCCGGTCTAAAAGATGCAGGGATTCCTGTTCTTTTCCAGTTTCTTCTTTATCTTCTTTCAACTGCTGAATAAACGCAACTGCTGTTCTTGTTTCCTGCAAGGCTTCATAGCTGTAAGCTGCCTGAAAACACTCTAATGCCTGATCCAGCTGCAACAGACGTCCATAACAACATCCCAGGTTATGCCATACGCAGGCAAGCAGATGATCCTCCTGCCTGGAATAATCCATAGAGTCTATGATCCTTCGATATTCTAAAATGGCAGCCTCATATTTTTCCCTGTCTGCCATCTGGTCCGCCAATATCTTGCGCCTGTGTACTTCATTTTTATTCTCCATCCGGGACAGGCGTTCAAGAAACGCTTCTTTTTCTGCTTCTTCCAAGGTATTGATCTGTCCCAGCAACGTTCCAAGAAACATGGTAAGGGAACATTTGGCACCAATCTGCTGATGAAGTTTTTCAGCCAAAGCTTCCTGCCCCAGATTTTCCCTTACCCAATAAACAAATTCTTCGTCCATGATGCTGTCATCGATGAGGATCTCGTTATGGGTGTAAAAATAAAACAGCTCTTCCAGGGAGAAAAAGTTCATATCCACACTCTTTAAGTGAAATGGCTGCTTTGCCTGCGGAATCGGACAATAGATTGCCTGCAACATGTACTTTTCCTCCTTCCTTTCTGCTTATCCTTCTTCTTTTAAATTAAATTCAAATTCCCACTCTCCGGATTCCTGTGGGAGGATCTCCCCAAAACCCAGATTCCTTACCACAATCCGGACACGATCTTTGGACAATGCATTTGCCTCTATCCGAAGTCTGGTGGTCTTTTCCGGCGTAACAGTTAAACCGGTTAGTGCTTTCGAAAACTCCCGCTTTGTTTTTCCCTGAATGGAATGGGCGATAAAGGTAAGCACCGGCTCATCCTCTCCTGCCAATATGATCTCCATTGCTCCTCTGGCCTCCTGCCAAAAAGAACCTGCTCCTAAAAGCACCTGCTCCCTGTTTTCTCCTTTATTGTAAACACTGAGACACAGGTTAAACAACAGATTACCTCCACCCAGATAAAGAAACTCCGGATGGTCTCCCAGGGGGCGCGTTGCCCGCTTTCCATAGTAACAAGCACCTTTGGTAAACAGATTCATTCCGGAGAAAACCCGCCTTCCGGAGCATAGACGGCTTAAAGATTTTTTCATCCAGTCGCCTTCAAACCCATCTCCTACCAAATATACAGCAGACAACAACCGGTTTCCCAGAAGTTCGTCCAACGCAGAGAAGAAAACGCTATCCTTGTACTCAGCCTGTTCCTGTTGCGGCCTTTTATCAGCCTCGAAAATTGCCTGCATGCAGTAAGCCGAAATCTCTTCTACCGATACAACAGGCGGTTCATATCCCTTATCTTTATGCATCACATACGCATGAAAAGAGTTATTCCAATAATCCAAAAGCATGACTTCGTTGCGATAAAGAACCGGATCCTGCTGCATTACATAACTGACAAAGGTTTCCTTTTTCCCACAGATTTTCACATGGTCCCGGGGTATATCCAAACGGCCGGTGATCGTAAGCAACGTGTCCACAACAGGGTTCGAAACACGATCCACGGAGAGCACGAAGTAATCCTTTTGTTTGTCACACCCCATCACGGCTGCCTGTGACAGAACCCGCCGGATAAACAGAGTCAAAAGATCTACTGCCTGTACTTCATCGCCGTCCACCGTCAGGCTCTCTTTCCGATAGGCTTTCGAAAGAATCCCGAAAACATACCCGGGCATCCGCAGCGCTTCTTCTCCAATAAACCATTGGCCTACCCCCGGCTTTTTCGCAACCACCGTTGGGATCAGATAGGACCGGCTTCCCACATGAGTGCTGATGGACACCGCATCTTCCATGGAATCCCGATAGTAACTGATCTGACTGTATTCTTCTCCCAAATCTAATCCAAAATATGTTATCTGATCCATGATAATCCCTTTTTCACCACTTCCAAACTATGATCATATTCCTGTCTGCCGGTTTCAAATGCTTCTTCCTCACCCAGCTGCTCTGCAATGATAAGCGAATTCAGCCTTGTGTAACGGCTTTCATCCTTTTGCCTGGTCAGATCCATATTGCAGATCTGACCGCTGGTGAGGATCTTCTGGGTATGCTCCTGAAGTTCACTGATATAATACTGTACGGTATCTCCATAAAACAGTGTAAATTCCTTTACATAAATGCCTTCTAACATTTCACTCATCTGTTGGGTCACATACTCGTCTTCTTCATATCTTCCCTGCTTATAATCCGTGTGAAGATATCGGATGAACACACTACGTCCCGGTGTAGAACGGTATTCCACCACCTGTTTACCCAAGCGCGGAAAATGTTTCGTGACCTCTTTGGGCAGGATATTATAAAACGCAAACACATATCCCTTTAGCATCAGCTGATCATAAAGCTCTTGCATCAGTTCATACTGGGTACTTCCGGTCTCTCCCATCCACTTTAACAGGGCTAACTTCAGGCAAACACCCAGTCGTTCTTTTCGCTTGGCCATGGTATAGATGTGCTCCATCGCCAAATGATTAGCCGGTGCTTCCCTGACAAAATATTGATAGGAAAAATAAGACACATAAGCATCTAACACCAGCTTTTTGCCGCCGGAACCGATATAAGAACTTAAGATCTCCTCGCTCTTGTTAATATAACTCTCCGTATAGAGCATCTGCACCAAAAGACGCTCCTCTAATTCAAAACATGGCACCTTAAAATCTCTTGCCGCGATCCACAATTCATAAAGCATTCCGGTGGATCCATACATAAAGCGGCTTAAGTAAGTCAGAACCTGCTCATTATACTTTCCTCTGGCAAACAACATGGTACATACGCAGGCCAGGTAACGATTCTCCTTAAACTCCATCTGGTCGATCATACAGGTACACAGAGTCAGCAAGTGCGAAGCAGAAATCATGTAACAACCGTAAGCGACCACAGCCTCGTAGGCCTGCTCGAAAAAGCCCCTCTCGATGAGAAGTTCACAGGCAAGTAGCCGCACTGACTGACCCAGCCTTCGAAAATCGAGACTTCGCAAATATTCATCCAGAAGTTCCACCCTTCCGGATTCATGATAAAACCGGATCAATTCCGGATATAAGATCTGCTTATAATCTTCGGAAATACTTTCCGAAGACAGTAGAATATTTAAATATCCCAGTTCCGAATCCGACAGTTGCTTTAACTGCGCTCCTCCGATACGGTCGTAATCAAAAGTATGGATGAGATAGGGCATCTGCTCCGGTGCCACTTTCAGGCATTTTCTCACATACGACTCAGGATTCAAAAGCCGGATGAGATCAAACTCTGCCCCCGCCACATACCGGCATCCCTGCTCATCCTCCAGAGCCACCAGTTTTTCTTTGCCATAGACAGGAAAATAAGCCACACCCTCCACAAGAGGATAACTCATGACACGGTTTAACTGTCTGTGTACTACCACAACCCGCCCGGAACGGATCCTGTCGGTACTTAACTTATGGATAAACAGTAACGGTGCCAGACTTCGTGACAACTCATGCGTCATGCTTAATGGCTTTAAATACATATCGTAGATCTGAGCCAGGTTTTCATCCATATGTCCGGCAGCAATCTGCTCTAAGGCAAGCTGCTCCATTTCCGGCTTGCAATTTAAATACAGGGAGGTTTGTTTGTCCCTGTTCCTAATGATTCCTGCATAGACCATTGCCCTGTATTTATACGGCAGATTTGTCTGGTATTGAAAATAATACTGGACCATTTTGGGGTACTGTGTCTCTCCCGCTTTCGCCGCGGAAATAATATAAGCTTCGTACAGTCCGTTGATCATCAACTGTTTTTCAATGGCCAGTTCATACCAGGCAAGAACATCTTTTCCGTAACGGCATCCCTGGATCAGGTGCGAACATAGGGCGGACAAAAACTCTTCCTGTGGCCACTGCTGCTGGCACCATCCCAATATGGGGGTTAATAATTCATAATACTGTTTGTTATACCGCAGAACTGCCATCAGACGGCGGGCAAGTTCTTTGGTCAAAAGATTTTCTTTGTAGATCCAGTACAAAAGCCTTACTTCAAACGGATCCAGGTTTTCCAGTAGATCCGGTTGTTCTTTTAACAGCTGATAGCATTCCACATACAATACCGGACTGGGATGATAAAGAGTATACTCCTTGATGGCCCGATACTTTCTTTTCCTGCTGTTCTCAAACGTCTCACTGATAAATAACAGCATCCAGAACAGAAAAAAGTCCTCTTCGCTCTTTCGGTATGCTTCTTCAATGGATGCCGCCACCTTTCTCACATAGCTTTTTTCCTGTGTGATAAATGTGGTAATATACAGATAATATGCCTGTTCTCTGGAATCTTTTGCAAATGGTATTTTCTTACATTTGTCCAATACCCACTGTGCCTCCTGGTTACGCCCGCACAATAATAAAACCTGTGCCTTCGCCAACCAGAACAAAATATTCTCATCTTCCTTGGCAAGGATATGTTCCAATAGTTTCAGCGTCTCGCTTCCCCAGCTTGCCGGCATGACTTTACCGCTTCGATAATCCAGATAAAGTCTGGTAAGACGATAAACCGTGTGCCTGCGATCCAGCATCCACTCTCTGTGTTCACGGTTTTCTTCCCTTTCATTTTTCACTGAAATCTGATATTGAAAAATCTGGTTTCCGCATTCTACACGAATCCTTCCAAAGTTGTTTCCTGCATGTAAGTTCTCCGGTAACACAAAAAAAGGAATCCTGCAGGCTTGTCCGATAAAATCCTCCGGTTCAAAACTATGTTTGGGAATATGCAAAAAGAAAGCATCCGCATAAACTTCCACTTTTGCAAATCCCCATCCATCCTTGTTTACTTCTATCACTTCCCGGACATCCTGGGTCAGATTCTCATAAACCTGATCTTCGAAAGAGCAGGTAAAGGTCAGTGTTTTCTTGAGTCCTGCACTGACAAGGAATTCCTCCAGATTTTGGATCGGTGCCCCTTCATAGGCCAGCACCCTTGCTAACAGCCGGATACGGCTATCTTCTTTTTGCAGACACAGCGCAAAATCGCCGGATGTAAAATATCGATATGCCCTGCGGTAGTCCTTACGTGCAAGATCGGCAAAGGAAGCAAGATCCGTCAAGCGGATCTCATCAATGCACTGATATTCCCGCTCTATGAAAACAACAAAAGAAAGGGTATATTCATTCTTATTGCAAATTATGGAAAATTCGCCTTTCTGAATATCTCCTTCTGCTAAACCGTCGGTATGAAACTGATACTCTACCACCGCGTTGGTACCTGAAAACTCCGGATCCCCAAGAACCATACGGGGATTGTTGGAATAAACAATCCCTCTCATAGGAACCTGATTCACGCTCTCAATAGAAAAGGATCCTTTTAGTGCTTTCTCTTCCGGCACATGGATCTCCATTCTTTCCTCGGAAAGACGGATCTGTGGTCCCACGGATTCGTACACTCCGGCAGCCAGTTCCTGCATTCGTCTACGCATCTTTTGTCCCTTGCTTTGTTGCTTTTTTCCTAGTACTTGATATAATGATTATAAACAATTTAGAACTTACATGCAACTGATTTACATAGAAAGGCAGGCACACCATGGCTAAGAAAGAAGCATTTCACGGAAGTGATCTGGAACGTATAGAGAAAGAATTTGGCATCCGTAAAGAGGACATTATCAACTTTGCAGCCAACGTAAATCCACTGGGAATTTCTCCTTTGATGAAGGAAGAGTTGTCTCATAAACTGGATGTGATCACCCGCTATCCGGACCGGGATTATACCTCACTAAGGGAAAGCATTGGAAACTATTGTCACATTAGTTCGGAGCATATCGTGGTAGGAAACGGATCAACGGAACTGATCTCCATCATGGCGCAGTTCATCCGTCCCAAAAAAGCACTGATCTTAGGTCCCACCTATTCCGAATATGCCAGAGAAATCGGATTAAACGGTGGTGATATCGACTATCTGGAGTTAAAGGAGGAGCAAAACTTTGTTCTGGATCTGGACAGCCTCTCCCAGGCGTTGGAAAACCATTACGACCTCTTTGTGGTTTGTAACCCCAACAACCCTACCTCCGGTGCAATAGACAGACAAACCATGCGGAAGGTCTTTTCCCTTTGTCAGAAGCATCATACGTTTGTCATGGTAGACGAAACCTATGTGGAATTCACCCCGGATATAGACGCTTATTCCTGTGCCCAGTTGACCGGTGAATTTGATAATTTCATCTGCCTGAGAGGTGTTTCCAAATTCTATGCCGCACCGGGTCTGCGCCTTGGTTACGCCATCACTTCCAATGTCAAACTACTGGCTACCATCCGTCAGAAACAGAATCCATGGAGTGTAAATTCCCTCGCAGAAACCGCAGGCATCATCATGTATCAGGATACGGAATTTCAGGAAAAAACCAGATCACTCATGCACCGGGAGCAAAAACGAATGTATGACCTGTTTGCCCAAAGCAAACAGTATAAACCTTATCCGGCCTATGCCAATTTCATTCTGTTAAAGATCCTGGACGAAGAAGTATCCTCCGCCCAGATCTTCGAACAGGCTATCCGAAGTGGTTTTATGATCCGTGACTGCAGTTCCTTCCCCTTCCTGGGAGATCGGTTCATACGATTCTGTTTCATGGATCCGGAAGATAATGACCGGCTAACCAACCTTTTATTAAGCATTTAACCACACAATAAAGAGAAAAACCGCGGCATGGAAAATATCTGCCGCGGTTTCATTATGTTGTACCTAAGACTCCACTTTTCTGTTTTTTCCAAATACCAGATCAAAGTTGATGTGCTGATAGAAAATATCCTCACTGTTTTCGCTTGTAACCTTGAGATTTCCCAACATCCACATACTTTTGGCAATTACGGATTCCAGAGTCATATCATAAGACTCTAAGAACTGACAGTCTTTTTTGATCTTCTGACCAACCTCATAGATACTCATGTCACTTCCCTCATGGGAAACCTGGGTTGCCATAATGATCAGGGTTTCCGGATATTTTTTGTGAAGACGGTAGAATTCTTCGGAAATGGAATCCGGAATGCCTCCCACACCGAAACTTTCAATGATCAACGCATCATAATAATCAAAAATCTCTTCCAGTCCATGCACCTTCATTCCCGGGATCAATTTCATCAGATACACTTTTTCATCCAGATTTTCATAAAATGTAACCGGTTCTTCGTAAGGTAGCATTGGGATATAGCGCATGATCTGTCCTCCCTGGATCACCGCCAGGAATGGGAAATCAATGCTGTCAAAGGCATTAAAACTCTTTGAACGCACCTTTCTGGCTCTGGTTCCTGCAATGACTTTTCCATCGAAGACAATACAAACACCCTGTGATTTGGGATCTGCCGCATACAAAATGGCATCTGTCAGATTAGTCTTGCCATCTGTGTTCTCCTGTTCAATGGGACGCTGGGATCCGGTAAGCACCACCGGTTTGTCCGAATTCTGGATCATATAGGACAATGCCGCCGCTGTATAAGCCATGGTATCCGTACCATGGGCAATTACGAATCCGTCATAAGAAAAATAATTCTCTTTAATTGTTTTCACCATGTTACTCCAGATCTCCGGCTTCATATTGGTGCTATCCACACTGCACAGCTGATAGGTATCCACCTGTGCCGTTTCTAAGATTTCCGGAATAAACTGTAATATTTCATCCGAAGAGATTCCCGGCTTCAGGCCATTCTCTGACTCCGTAGAAGCAATGGTTCCCCCTGTTGCGATCAACAATACTTTTCTTTTCACTTGATTCATGATTAACTCCCTTATCCTTCCCTATGGTCTATATATGAATTCAGTACCTCAAAGGCACCGTCATAGTCAAATTGCTCCAATCTGGCAAAGGCACTTTCCAGATCCTGTCTTACCGGACTATCCAACCTGTGCTCCAGACATTCACGGATCAACTTTTCTGCTTCTGCCTGCTGGAATTCCTCCAGACAAGCCAGGATCAGCAATAACTGATCCTCCAGTTCTGTTGGAGTGAATTCTTCCAACAAAGCTTCGTCTATAGTCTGAACCTTTGGTTGCTGCTCTATACCAATAAACTGTTCAAACCCTGCCTTTACCTTTTTCCACTCTTCTTCCAAATCTCCGATGTGGGTCTGGATGTAATGAACATTTCCGGCTTTGCTCTCCTTTTCCTCTTCAAAAGCCAACTCTCCCAAGCGGTTGGCCCCCAAAGTTCTGGCATTGCTTTTCAGCCCGTGTACCAGGATCGCATATTCCGGCATATCGCACTTTGCCAACGCATCTTTCATCTTCTGATGTTTGGTTTCATAGTCACCAACAAATACCTTTGCCATATCTCGATATACGGCTTCATCGCCTTCCATATATTGCAATCCCACCCCTGTATCAATTCCATACATAGAAAGGTCCTGACAACGCGAAACTGCACTGATATGTTTTTCGTTTTCCTCCATTCTGACCTTTTGAGCCGGAAGATGTTCCAACAAAACCCGGTCCAGTTCGTCAATGGCAATGGGCTTGGAAATATAATCATCAAAGCCTTCGCTTAAATAGTTTTCTTTCGCACCGATGATGGCATTGGCTGTAAGTACCACGATCCTCGTATTCTCGTCCACCAGCTGTTCTTCTCCACGCAGAACCTTCAAGGTTTCGATTCCGTCCATCTGTGGCATCATATGATCTAACAGGATCAGATCATAGTGTTTTTCTTTCACGGCCCGAATACATTCCTCGCCGGACAAAACACAATCCACCCTGCACAGAGACTTCTTTAACAGGCTGGAAACCACCTGCAGGTTCATATCGTTATCATCCACCACCAGAATATCCGCATCCGGAGCCACAACGGTTTTTCCGCCGGATGTGCCCTCCATCGCTTCTTTCTCTCTTCGTTTCAGTTCTTCTGCAAATTCTCCCACCGTTTCATCGGAACAGATCTTCTGTCCGATGGAAATGGAAAAAATGGAACCCTCCCCATAAACACTCTGCACCGTCAGACTTCCGCCCATCAGTTCAATCAGCTGCTTACTGATCTTTAACCCCAGACCGGTTCCCTCAATGGCACGGTTCTTCTGAATATCCAGACGTCCAAAATTCTGGAACAGCTTGGGAATATCCTCCGATTTGATTCCGATACCCGAATCGATTACCGATAAGATCATTTTACCGGTTTCTTCCTCTTCCCGAAGAAACGACACTTGAAAACTTACGAAACCTTTTTCCGTATACTTTATGGCATTGCTGAGAAGATTACCTGCCGCCTGTTTGATTCGATACTCGTCTCCGAACAAAGTCCGGGGCAATTCCTCTGCCACCTGATATTCAAAATCAAGTCCCTTGGACATTGCCTGTACCCGGTACAATTCAATAAGATCCCTCAGCAAACTGGCAGAATCATACTCCATGGGAACAATTTCCATACGTCCGGATTGGATCTTGGAAAAATCCAAAATGTCATTTACAATCGTTAGAAGAGATTTTCCTGCATTTTTTACGGTTCTGGCATAACCTTCGATTTCCGGCTGATTCGTTTCCCGAAGGATCATTTCATTCATGCCCAGCACCGCATTGATCGGAGTACGGATCTCGTGACTCATCTGGGCAAGAAAATCGCTTTTTGCCTTGTTTTCTTCCTGCGCCTCAAGCCGCTCTACTAATTCTTCTTCCTGGCCTTTTAGCAGCTTCTCTTCATATTTTACAATGGTTTGGCTGATCACATATAGCAGAATAAATTCGATGGTAAACCCTGCGGAATACTTGATAAAATACTCCGGCTGGGTTTCTTTGATAAAGTTATGGGCAATCTGGTCAAAAGAGCGGAAATATACAGCCCCTATCATTACCAGATAACTGACACCACACACCAGTCTGGTATAGGACAAACTTACATAAAGACAGCTTAACAAAGTGGCAAAACAATAAGAAATATAAATACCTACAGCAGCTCTTGTCGCAAAAGCTCCGATTAAGATCTCCAATGCAAAGATGCCGAAAAAACGTGCCACGCTGTGATATTTTGGATTCCGTATCAAAATCTGCTGGACCAGACAGGTAAACAGTGCATATCCCGTAAAGGCCACACAAAATAAAGTCTCAATCTGAAAAATCCCAAACTGCGTCAGCACGAACATAATGGGACCCACCAGACATGCCAGATACAGCAATTTTCCGATGGATTGATTCACCTGCAATTCATTGTCCAACAAAAACTTCTTTCTGTCGAATTTATCCATGATCCGATGACTGCCTTTCCTTAGAATTTACGTATGGTATCCTCGCTATCGTCAATTGATTTGTCTATTGATCGGATGATCACGTCATAACTATAGTCCTCATTTACTTTAACGCTCACCCTGTCTCCCACTTTATGTCCCAGAAGCGCCTTTCCCAAAGGCGAATCAATGCTGATCAGTCCCTGAAGAGAATTTCCCCGCACCGTCGTAATGATCCGGTAGGTTTCTTCTTCCTCATCTTCTTCCACGTAAATCGTCACTTTATTATTAATGCCTACCTCGTCCTCTGCAGATTCATCAGAAATCACTTTAGCGGTTTTGATCATCTTCTCCAAATACCGGATCCGGCTTTCGTTCTGATTTTTCTCCCGCTTGGCAGCATAATATTCAAAGTTCTCACTAAGGTCTCCCTGCGCTCTGGCTTCTTTTACTGCCTCAATGAGTTCTTTACGCAACACCAGCTTACGGTGTTCGATCTCAGCCTCCATTTTTGCAATATCGCTTTTGGTTAATTCATCAAACATAGGTGCCTCCTACAAGATATTGTACCCCAATCGGATAGGGAACGCAAGAGTACTTCTCAAATTTAGAAGAAAAGGCAGCCGAAAAACCAGCTGCCTTTGTTTTATAAATATTTTTCCTCAAATTCAGATACACTGATGGGCTTGGAATAATAATATCCCTGAAACATTTCACAGCCCATATCCAGCAGGGAATCGATCTGTTCCTTCGTCTCAACGCCCTCGGTGATAACCGACATTCCTAACTGTTTGGAAAGTGAAATGATCATATTCAAGATCGATTTGCTGCGTTCATGATCCTGTGTTTCCCGCAGAAATTCCCGGTCGATTTTAATCACATCCGCATTCAGATCCTTTAACATATTCAGAGAAGAAAATCCGCTTCCAAAATCATCCACTTCAATTCTGAAACCATAGGCTCTTAGCTTTTCAATGGTTTCCATATTCTTCTCCATGTCATTCATAAGCACCGTCTCCGTGATCTCCAAATTCAGCCGGTTTGGCGGAATCTGATATTTTTCCACCAGTCCCGTGATCACCTGATAAACTTCCAGGTAAATGAAATCCTTGGGTGAAATATTAACGGAGATACCTAACTGGTTATCTTTGCCGGAATCCATCCAGCTACGGATCTGACGTACTGCCAGTTCCCATATATGCACATCAAGCTTATGGATAAGACCGCCCCGTTCAAAGGTCGGAATAAAGTCATTTGGAAAAACCATTCCTTTCTCAGGATGCTTCCAACGCACCAGAGCCTCTGCACTTTTTACAATTCCATACCGATCCACCTGGGGTTGCAGATAGATTACAAACTGATCCTGCTCCAATGCTTTTTCAAATTCGCCGATGATCCTTTTATCTGCTACGGTTTTTTCCATCATCTCATTGCTATAATAGGAAAAAATCCTGTCATACTCCTCAGAAATACTGCGGACAGCCATATATGCCTTGTCACAAATCGTTGCCACCGGCTCCTTGGGATCTGTGATCTCATAAACACCACAGTGAAGATACATATGATACACCGTACCTTCAAACATACTGGCCATTTCTTTAATATGCTTGGTCAGTACTTCCTCATCATAACGTTCCTTCGGCATACACAAAGCAAAGCGGTCAGCTTCCATTCGACCGTAAATGCTGCCTTCCTTTGCAAGAGTGCGTAACATTCCGGCCTGCAGTTTTAAGATCTCATCACCTTTTTCCGTACCAAACAGATCATTGATCAGTTTAAAGTCCCTGATATTGGACACGATCATCACCCGCGGGCGATCCGGTTCCTGCTTCAGTGCTTTTTCCACGGTCAGCATGAAAAACTCCCGATTATAAATTCCGGTCATACGATCATGGGTAGCCCGAAACTTCTCCTGCTCAAACCGCTCATGCTCTTCTGTCCGGTCTGTCAGTTGGAAATAACTTCCGATCAGATTCTTTTTCTCATCAAAAAGCGGGTTAAACTCCACATCCACATAATGCATGCGATTCGCCTCTTCGTGGATCTCTTCCCAGCTTGTCCGCTCGATCTTCTCACTTCCGTGCTCATTCATCCAGGTAAAGAAGCGTTCATTCATAACCGTGATGTCTTCCCTGATGTGGAAAAACTCCCGCGCAGCCTCATTTACAAACACTGTATTTCCGTCTACATCATAGGTAATAACTGCCGAATTCATATTCCGCACCACCTGAAATGCTGCATTATCCAAAAGTGCCTTCGGAATATAATATAGCGACAGATCGCTTAACGCAACTGCTGCGATCCCATAAGCAAGAACCGACGGGTCTACCGGTCCGTTCACTGCAGCATACAAACTGTTAAGTGCCACTGCCAGCATTACCAGAAACAGGATATAGGAATATCTCCTACGGTAAAATCCAATGGTATTTTTGCATTTTGCCACCAGCGGAAGGATCACCAGAAGTAACATAAAATAGCACCATGCATAATGCAGGATAAAAAAGATACCGCGATCGGTCAGTACATAACAATTTCCGAAAAACAGATCATAGTGCTCCGTCAAACGAAACACATGTCCCGTAACGGTATTGATCAGAAGTGACATCGTATCTATAACACAGATGACAAAGTAAGTCCAAAAAGCAACCCTGTACCTTCTAAATACTCCGGTATATACTTCCGTATACATAATAAGAAGCATAATAAGCCAGGACGTTGAGGCAAAATAAGTTTCCCAGAAGAAGGTTACCAATTGCTGGTCCCTGCATAACAGGATGCCGATGTTCACCAGCACGATAAAAATAGCCAGCCACAGCATTCTACGGATTATACGGGCCAGTTCCTCTTTTCTTCCCTGTGTTTTATTGATTAGTCCAAAACCGACTACGATCATTGCCAATAGCACGATCAGATAAATATCTTTAAAAATCATCCACAATCTCCTTGTTGGGGTGTTTTAGTTTATCTATCTCATCATACCTTAAATATGTGAAGATTTCATAAAACACAGCATGCTTCACAGATTATTTAGAATTAGTCTCTTCCGGCAATTTCATAATAGTCATTTCCCTCCGTGTCAATGATCACAACGATGGGTAGATCTTTTACCGTCAGTTTGCGGATCGCTTCCGTGCCAAGATCCTCATAGGCAACCACTTCAGCTGAGGTGATGCATTTGGATAATAAAGCTCCTGCGCCTCCGATGGCAGCAAAATACACCGCCCCGTTTTCTGCAAGGCTCTGTTTCACTTCCTCATTACGGCGGCCTTTTCCGATCACTCCGGACACTCCTAATTTAAGCAATGCCGGCGTGTATTTATCCATACGGCTGGATGTTGTCGGTCCCGCAGAACCGATCACATGCCCCTGCCTTGCCGGTGTAGGACCAAGATAATACAAAACCGTATCTTTTAATTCAATCGGCAACGGTTCCTTTTTCTCAAGGCTTTCATATAGTCGTTTATGTGCCGCATCTCTGGCGGTGTAAAGGATACCGGAAGCATAGCACATATCTCCGGCTTTCAAACTTTTTGCCTGCTCCTTCGTCAAAGGAAATGTGATTTCTTTTCTCATGTGCTACCTCCTATATGATCACGCTGGCATGTCGATTTACATGGCAGCACATATTTACCGCCAACGGCATACCTGCAATATGGGTAGGATAGGTTTCAATATGCACGGCAAGGGCCGTGGTATCTCCGCCCAGTCCCGCCGGTCCGATATGAAGCCGGTTGATCTTTTCAAGGACTTCCTGCTCAATTCCGGCAATATGCTCCTTGTCAGAATGCTCTTCTACCGGTAGCGTCAATGCATGCTTTGCCATTTTTGCTGCCAATTCAAAATCTCCCCCCAGACCGACACCTACCACCAGTGGCGGACAGGCATTGGGGCCGGCCTTTTTTACCGCATCCAGGATGCTGTCGATCACGCCCTGTCTTCCGTCTGCCGGTTTTAACATATACACCCGGCTCATGTTTTCACTTCCAAAACCCTTGGGGGCAAGGGTAATTTCCACCTTGTCTCCGGGCACGATACTGGTGTGGATGATGGCCGGTGTATTATCCCCGGTATTCTCTCTACACAGTGGATCTTCCACCACGGATTTTCTTAAGTAACCTTCCGTATAACCTTTTGCCACTCCTTTATTGATGGCCTCGGTCAGGTCTCCCCCTGTAAAATGGACTTCCTGTCCCACATTCAGAAAGATCACTGCCATACCTGTGTCCTGGCAGATTGGTATCATTTCTTCTCCGGCGATCTTTAAGTTCTCCTGTAGCTGTCCTAAGATTTCTTTTGCAAGGGGATTGGATTCCTTACTTTCTGCTTCATCAAACGCCTTACGCATATCCGGGGACAGAAAATGGTTTGCTTCTATACATAACTTACTGATCTCTTCAGTTATTACCGCAGTATCAACTTCACGCATTTTTTCACCTACTGTTCTTTCCTGGCAGCTTCTGCCACATACTGTGCAACGGTTGATGCCACCCTCTTATCGAAAGCAGAGGGAATAATATATTCTTCATTCCTGTCTTCATCTGACACCAGGCTGGCAATGGCTCTGGCAGCCGCCAGCTTCATGTCATAGGTGATATTTCTTGCCCTCGCATCCAAAGCTCCACGGAATAGTCCCGGGAAACAAAGCACATTATTGATCTGGTTCGGGTAGTCACTGCGTCCGGTTCCAATGACCCGGACGCCTGCCTCTTTGGCATCTTCGTATGTGATCTCCGGATTAGGATTCGCCATGGCAAAACAAACCGCATCCTTCGCCATGGTTTTGGCCATTTCCACCGTCAGAACTCCCGGTGCGGACACTCCGATAAATACATCTGCTCCCACAATAGCATCTTTTAATAAACCTGTTTCATTATTTGGATTGGTGATTTCTGCGATCTTTGCAAGATGCTGCGGCATACCTTCTTTTCCACGGTACAACACGCCATCTTTATCGCAAACCACCAGGTTCTTTACCCCTGCATGCAGTAACATTCTGCAAATGGCTCCTCCTGCGCTGCCTGCGCCGTTCAATACCAGTTTGATCTTGTCAATGTCCTTATTTACCACCTTCAGAGCATTCAAAAGCGCTGCCGTGACCACAATGGCAGTTCCATGCTGATCATCATGAAATACCGGAATATCCAGTTCCTCTTCCAGACGGCGTTCAATTTCCAGGCAACGTGGCGCACTGATATCTTCCAGATTAATACCGCCAAACACCGGAGCGATCTGTTTTACTGCCTTAATGATCTCTTCCGTGTCTGTAGTATCCAGACAAATGGGAAAAGCATCCACCCCTGCAAATTCCTTAAACAGGATGGCTTTTCCTTCCATTACCGGAATGGCTGCCTTAGCTCCGATATTTCCAAGCCCCAGAACTGCGGTTCCGTCGCTGACCACAGCCACCATATTTCCCTTGCAGGTATAGGTATATACATCTTCCGGATTCTTTGCAATCTCCAGACAGGGCTGTGCAACACCCGGTGTGTAAGCCGTACTTAAGGCATCACGGTCTTTCACCTCTACCTTACTCCTTACTTCCAGCTTTCCCTTATTTTCTTTGTGCATGATCAATGCCGCTTCTTTGTAATCCATTATTTTTCTCCTTTGATCAAATCTTTTATCACCTCAGATGCAATCATGAGGCCTGCCACGGAAGGGCAAAAAGCAATGCTGGCAGGAGTCCGTTTGTCCTCCATACCGCTTTTTTGGGGCTCTTCCCTGGAATATACTACTTTTACGTTTCGGATGCCCCGTTTTTTTAATTCGCGACGCATCACTTTCGCCAATGGACAGACGGAGGTTTTCTCAATATCAGCCACTTCAAACATTCCCGGATTGAGTTTGTTTCCCGTTCCCATACTACTGATCACAGGTACGCCCGCTTCTTTGGCACACTCGATCAGGGCAAGCTTTGCGGTCACCGTATCAACGGCATCCACCACATAATCAAATCCGGAAAAATCAAATTCATCCCTGGTTTCAGGCAGAAAAAAGAGATCTTTCATGTCAATCTCCGCCTCCGGAACGATGCTTCGGATCCGAAGCGCCATGGCTACGGTTTTCTTCATTCCCACAGTATCATGGGTTGCAATGATCTGGCGGTTTAAATTCGACATGGCCACTTCATCGTTGTCTACAAGGCAGAACTTCTGAATACCGGATCTTGCCAGTGCTTCACACACATAGCCTCCTACTCCGCCCAGTCCAAACACAGCCACCCGCTTTGTTTTTAAGGTTTCCACCGCATCCTCTCCTATAAGTGCTGCGGTTCGGATATATTGTTCTTCCATTTTCCAACCTCCTTCCCTCTTGTCTTCTTATCCATTATATAAATCATTTGACGCAAAAACAAGATATTTGATATGATAGGAAAAGCGAAATAATGAATAGGAGTTACGAAAGAAGGTTGTTTTATGAATAAAAAAGAAATCGCAGAACTGCGCAAACAGTATACTCCGGAACGCAGCACCATAGACCGTATCTGTGGCTGCTACGTGGATGGAGAAAAGAACATTAAATTTAAAATGAAGCAGGCATTCTTTTCCCTGCCCTCCGAGGAAGAATTCAAATACTTTGAATTGTTAAAGAAAACCATGTCCGGTTCCATCGGTACCAATTTGTTCTCCATGGAGTTTCCTCTTGAGTCAGAAGAACCCGGAGGAACCCAGGAGTTCCTCTATCGTCTTCGGGAAAGCAAGCTTAATAGCGATAATCTCCTGGATGAGTTCTATGACAAAGTCATCGCCAATTACGACTATGGAGAAAATTATTATATTATCCTGATCCATAGTGCTTATGACGTTCCCGGACGTTCCACTGACGGCACGGAAATGGAGGATGCCTCTGATACGGTATTTGATTATATCCACTGTGCCATCTGCCCGGTAAGTCTTTCGAAAGCGGCCCTTGGTTACAATATGGAGACCAATACCATGGGTGAACGGATCCGTGACTGGGTCGTAGATATGCCTGCCACCGGTTTTGTATTTCCCGCCTTCAATGACCGGGCTACAGATTTACATAGCGTGTTGTATTATAGCAAAAATCCCAAAAATATCCATGCTGAGTTTATTGATGGAGTTTTAGGCAGTTACGAAGCCCAGTCTTCTGTCCATCAGAAAGAAGCCTTCCAGAATCTGGTGGTGGAAACTCTGGAAGAGGACTGTGATTTTGAAGTCATTAAGAATATCCATGAGAACATCCATGAGCTTGTAGAATTAAACCAGGATAACCCGGATCCGGTTGTTTTGACGAAAGATGAAATGAAACAGATATTTTATGACAGCGGCGCTTCCGACGAAAAAATGGAATCCTTTGATCTGGAATATGATTCCTGTGCCGGAGATGATGCCAAGCTGCTGGCTACCAATATTTCCAGCCCCAGAAAGTTCTCCATCGAAACCCCGGACGTGGTGATCAAAGTCAATCCCGCCCGCCTGGACCTAATAGAAACCAAAATTGTAGACGGCAGACAATGTCTGGTAATCGCCGTGGATTCTCACATGCAGGTAAATGGAGTTGACATCAAGACCTTCGCCGGAGTAAACCTAGACGATTAAATAAATACACAAAAAAGATTGTTCGAATGATTTTTGCGCCTGCGCAAACTAATGAGAACAATCTTTTTTTGTGTATTATTATCTTCTATTTAAACGCCAAATATCATGCCAACTGCTCCTAGACTACAGTTTGACATGATATTTGTCCACGTTAATACATATAAAAAATATAAGGGAGGGAGTAATACTATATAGACGCCTTACCGTACCTAGATCATACTGATCAGGTTGAAGATCCAGTTTGTGGCAATTCCTGCACACAGACCTCCAACGGTATGGCTGATAATTGCTTTTCCTGTTAACTCACGGCAGTTTAAACCATCCATCATGGCTACGTGAGTACTTAAATAACCGCTCCAGCACATGCTCATTGCAGTAAACACGGCGATATCATGTGCATTTGCTATACCGGTCTGGATCATATTCGGGATAAGACCGATCGCTGCTCCTGCTGCTCCAAGTGCTGTGATTGGCACTGCAATACAGGAAGAACTGGTAAATCCAAACAACGGCTTCAAAATAAAATTCAATTTCTCGCCAATAGCCGGCAGTAATCCGATTCCTTCATATGCAGCTCCGGTATACACACCGCCGTCTCCCGCTCCGTTGGTAAGGATCATAACAATGGTACAAATGATCAATACACCCGGGATAATAGCAAAACCAACTTCCACACCGGATTTTCCTCCGGTCAGCATCGCATTTAAGAAACGCTCTCCTATACCACCTTCACTGATCCTGCGAGTATCACTTTCTTTTTCCTGCTCATTGGAATTATGAGGAATCACCCACTCATCCTTACCATAGATCTTGGAAGTAAAATGAAGCATAAGTCTTGTACTTACTAAACTTCCGATCACTGCACCCAGATTTCCGATCAGGGCAGGTCCCACGAAGCTTTCTCCATTCGGAGACTTGATACCCATCATATAGGCCGTAATAATAAGACCCATTCCAAATGCAGTTCCCAGATTGGTCAATGCCGGAAGCTGATATTTCTTAAAATATTTCTTGAACTCATTATCACTTGCCAGTGTTAAGATTGCCGGATTATCCGAAAGATAGGTCGTAACGATACCAAGTGAAGCTGCTCCGGGAAGTCCCCATACCGGTTTCATGATAACCGCTAATACCTTGTTCAAAAGGGAAACTACTCCAAACTCCGAAAACAGGGCAGAAATCGCACCTGCCAGCACTGCGATCGCCATAATGTAGAACACGGTATTGATCAAAAGATCAAACGCAGTATTCATCATGGTGTTCAACATGTTAATGGCACCCATAACTCTTCCGATCGAAATGAAGAATGCCAAAAACAAAGCGATAAAAACAAATCCCTCAACACTCACCGCCGGTTTTGTCAACGGCTGTCCTGCCGGTCTTTCCGGCTTTTCCTTTTTTCCAAACTTCATATGTTTCTCTCCTGCCTCATGCTTTGTCGTTTTGTTTACGTGTCTCACTTTTTCGAAGTATAGCACTACCATATTGCTTTGTCTATAGTGTAACCCATGCAGAAATCACATGATAGAAATGAAAAAAATCTGTCATGACAAAATGAAATAACAGAGCACAGTGATACTGCACTCTGTTATACTCCCCAATTGAGAAAAAAGTCTTCTTAAGCTGTTTTCTCTCGTTCATGAATGATCTGTGTAACCTTATAACCGGCTTCTTCCACTGCCTTTACCAGTTCCTCGTCCGACACGGTTCCTTCGATCACTGCCTGTCCTTCCTCCAGACTCACACTCGCCTCAATACCTTCCAGTTTGTTCAGTGCTTCTGTTACATGTGCCACACAGTGCGGGCACATCATCCCGCTGATCTTTACTGTTGTCATATTCTCATTCTCCTTTTCTTTATTCTTCCATGCAGAAACGGTATCTTGCGTTCCTTTCCCGGAAGAGACCACTTCTTTCTGATCCCGGCTCTGAAACAGCTTTAACCGTAATGCATTACTCACCACAAATACACTGGAAAATCCCATTGCCGCCGCTGCAAACATGGGGCTTAGTTTCACTCCCCATATCGGGTACAACGCTCCTGCCGCAAGGGGAATCCCCAACGAATTGTAAAAAAACGCCCAAAAAAGATTCTGCTTGATGTTGCGTATCACTGCCCTGCTTAAGGAAATGGCTGTTGCCACATCCCGAAGGTCGTTTCGCATCAGGATCACATCTGCACTTTCCACCGCCACATCTGTTCCTGAACCAATGGCAATTCCCACATCCGCACGCACCAATGCAGGAGCATCATTAATACCGTCTCCCACCATGGCCACGGTGCCGTTTCGTTTTAGGCTGCTCACCACCTGTTCCTTATCCTGAGGCAACACCTGAGCAATGATTTCGTCAAGTTCCAGTTGCTTTCCGATACCACGGGCTGTTTTCTCATTGTCTCCCGTCAGCATGACCACCCGGACCCCCATGTCTTTTAGCCGTCTGACAGCTTCTTTACTGGTTGGCTTTATCGTATCAGCCACTCCGATGATTCCTAACATGCTCCTGCTGTTGGCAAAAAACAATGGCGTTCTTCCTTCCTCGGCAATCTGCATGGCTCTTTCCCCGTAATGTTCCAAAGAAATCCCCTGCTCCTTCAAATACAAGGCATTTCCGGCAAAATAGGATTCTCCCTGTATCTTTGCCGTTACTCCCTGTCCGGGAACTGCCAGAAAACTGTCAGCCTCTTCAACCGGGATCTGTTGCATCCTCGCATATCCCACTACAGCCTGTGCCAGGGGATGTTCACTCTTTTCTTCCAGTGCAGCTGCGATTTTAATAAATTCCTGCTTACTTAAATCCGTGTACACATCGGTCACCACCGGTTTTCCTTCGGTAATGGTTCCCGTTTTATCCAAAACCACAGTATCAACACTATGGGCAATTTCCAACGCTTCGCCGGATTTGATCAAAATGCCGTTCTCCGCACCCTTTCCGGTTCCCACCATAATAGCCACCGGTGTAGCAAGTCCCAGTGCGCATGGACAGGAGATCACCAGTACGGAGATCGCCATGTTCATAGCCAGTTCCATGGAATTACCGGTAAGAAGCCACACAGCCATGGTCAGTAACGCAATGATGATCACCACCGGAACGAAAATTCCTGCGATCTTATCTGCAAGCCTGGCAATCGGTGCTTTACTGGCAGATGCCTCCTCTACCAGACGTATGATCCCCGCAATGGTCGTATCTTCTCCTACTTTAGTTGCCCTTACCTTTACGGTTCCGGTCTGATTCATGGTTGCGGAAATCACCCGGTCTCCCGGTTGTTTGGGAACCGGAATGCTCTCTCCTGTTACTGAGGACTCATCAAAAGATGAACTTCCCTCCTCAACAACACCATCCACTGCCGCTGCTTCACCGGGGCGCAAAAGGATCAGATCCTGAATCTGCACCTCTTCTGCATCTACTTTAACTTCTTTTCCATCGCGGATAACCGTTACCACTCTGGGGGTAAGGTTCATAAGACGGGTAATGGCTTCGCTGGTCTTACCTTTGGATCTGGTTTCAAAATATTTTCCCAACGTGATCAGCGTAAGGATCATTCCTGCTGATTCGAAATAAAGATCCTTACGATAATCGGCAAGCAGTCCGATATTTCCATGTCCCGCAGCATAGCCCATACGAAACAACATTAAAATACCATACAGCATGGACGCCGCCGAACCAATGGCAATAAGGCTGTCCATGTTGGGATTGGCCTTAAACAACGTTTTAAACCCCACCTGATAATATTTCCGATTCACATACAAAATGGGTAGCACCAGTAAAAACTGGATCAGGGCATAGTTTACGGCATTTTCCGCTCCCATCAGATACTTCATTTCCCATTCCGGCATAGGTATTCCCAGCCAATGATAGATCATGTGACCCATGGCGATATACATTAAGGGGATCAGGAATAAAAAGGATATCACAAGTCTCTTTCTCATCCCTTCCAGTGCTTTTTCTGTCTGCTTTTGAATGGAGTTTTCCCGCATTGTTTCCTTCTTTTTCCCTTCTGCAAGACTTGCCCCGTATCCGGCCGCTTCTACCGCTTTCTCTATGGTGTCAGGATCCGTAATCGTCTCCTCATAATCCACCTGCATACTGTTGGTCAGCAGATTTACGCTGACAGCCTTTACTCCCTCCACCTGTGAAACACTTTTTTCCACATGGGAAGAGCAGGCAGAACAAGTCATTCCCGTGACATTAAAATTCTTCTTCATGTTTTTTCTCCGTCTATTTCATCTGCTTTTTCACAAGCTCACAAAGTTCATTTACTGCCTCTTCATTTCCCTGCTTCACATCTTCTACCACGCAGGTTTTGATATGTCGTACCATCAGTTCCTTGCAAAATCCGTTGATAGCTGACTGTACCGCAGAAACCTGAGTGAGAACATCCACGCAGTATCGATCCTCTTCCACCATAGCTTTCACTCCGCGGATCTGCCCCTCGATCCGGTTTAAACGATTGATCAGGTCTTTCTTCTCTGCTTCTTCCCTATGTTTATACCGGGGATCCGTAGTTTTAGTATGGCATTTACAATCCATCGTATTCGCTCCTCACTTTCTAATATACCCCCTGGGGGTATATTCATCATACTTCTCATTCCTCTCTTTGTCAACCGAATTTTTTCAAAACCATCTGCGTATACTTCCTCCGGCAGACCATGAAAAAGCTGTCGGGAAGATTTCTCTTACCCGACAGCAGTTTTTATCCTATATTTTTTGTTAAACAGATTATTCTAATTTAAACCGGTTTACTTCCTGATTCAACTGATTTGCAATACCCATATTGGAATCTGCTTCCTTTCCAATGTCTCCAATACTTCCGGCAAGATTCACACTGGTTTCCGTTACATTGGTGACACCATGTGTGCTTTCTTCCACTGCAATATTAACGGCAGAAATAGATTCCTTGATGTTATCAATGTTTGTTTTAAGCTGAGCACTTTCTGAAGCGAATTCAGACATCATCCGGTTCATGCTTTCCACATCGCTCTCATAACTGTCACTGGTTTCGATCAATCTCTGATATCCCGCCATAGCGGTCTCATCCATAAAGCGAACCATGTTTTCTGCTTCCTTTGCCAGTTCATTTACGGTTTCGATCACTTCCGCACTCACCTGTCGGATCTCTGTTGCTGCTGCTGCGGAGTTCGTAGCAAGCTGTCCGATCTCACCGGCTACTACTGCAAAGCCTTTACCGGCCTCGCCTGCTCTGGCTGCCTCTATACTGGCATTTAAGGATAACAGATTTGTCTGTTCTGTAATACTGATAATATTGGTGGTCAATTCACTGATCTTTTCAACAGCCTTGGATTTTTCAATTTTATCCTGAATGGAAACAGCCATATCCGCCGCCAATGCCTTTGCCTCTTCCTGATCGGTAAGTGCTTTCTGATGGATCTGGGCTGCATTTTCCATGATCTGGTTGGAAGAAGTATGACCTTCGCCGGCTCTTTCCGAAATTGCTTCTACCGAATCATATATCTGGCCTACCGCTTCATTGATCTGATTTAAGGAAGCATTGGTTTCTTCCATAGCAGCACTCATTTCTTCCATGGTAGCAGACACATCGGATATACTCATCTCTGCACTTTTCAGACTCTGCACCACACTCTGTGAAGATGCATCCAGAGAACTGGAATTTCCGGATATTGCAACCATAATGGTCCGGATATATTCTAACAGGGCATTCACATTATTTGCTATAAGCTCCATTTCATCACCGGAACGGATCTCCAGCTTCTGGGTAAGATCGCCTTCGTTATTCACCAGATCATAAATCTTCTGATCAACCTGATTTAAACTCTTCATGATCGCTTTCATTACGACAGATAGCGCAATGATCGCAACCACAAGACAGATTCCTGCAATCAGGATCACAGAATTTCGCACGGTTGTAACCCTGGCAATTACCGGATCCGCATCATAATCACATCCCAAAACGCCCACTACTTTACCGGCGCTGTTCTTAATGGGACGATAGGCTGAGATCAGATTTCCGTCCACTGTGGTATAGATATAATCCTGAACCAGATCCTGACCTGCAAACACATCTGCAAACTCCTCATAGGAAAATTCAAACTCATCTCCCACCTGACGCTGTCCGGAAGATTCGTCCGAATCCACACCATAATAGATCTTGTTGCCTTCCGCATACAAGGTATACAGGAATTTAATATTACAGCTTGCCTGAACGTCACGCAGCGATTTTAGCAGAGTCTGATATCCTTCCGATGATTCACAGCCCGGTGTGAGTTTTTCTACCAGGTCACCATCCACACTCTGCAATGCAAACGTAGATGCCATCTCCGCTTCTTCCACACCCATGGCAACCATGTTCTCTTTCATCTCACTACAGGAAATAAGACCCAAAACAAGACAGACCAGAATGATCAAGAAACTGGCAGGCAACAAAATTTTAGTACGAATACTCCTTTTTCTGACCTTTTGCTTTTTCATGTGCTACCTCCTCCAAGTAATGTCCTTTTCGACACATTTCTACTTCATTTTAGGGTTTTTGGTCAGAATTTTCAAGGGATAAACCCTGTATTTTACAGAATTTTCATACTATTTTCACATTCCTGTTTCGCTGTACTCATTTCAATAAAGATTGGCACTTTTCAACACTACCATTTTGTTTTTATTATAAATAGACTGGTAATCACTATAAGGGATCGGGCACCAGTGTTTTCCTACTTCAATGGTAATGGATGGTATTCCCTGCCCATACATCACATATTCCCGATAACAGCCATGTCCTGTAGAATTGTAGCCTCCTGCATCTTTGTATCCGGTAAGTTTACGGGCAAGCAGATACAGAGTCCGTACCTCCTTTTTGGTCGAAGCGCTACTTCCGGAATACTCGCCAAATATGATCTCTCCCATGGCATGATAGTTGATCACTGCACAAAGATCCGTATTCTTTTTTAACGATTTTGTCAGACTCATCAGTGCCTGGGTTTCTTTTTCACTACCCGCCTTTGCTCCGGTATATCCTTCCGGCCCCTTTTTTCCGCTGACCACAAATTTATAGGGATAATTTCGATTTAAATCCACACCTCTGGAATTTGCCTTCCAGCGTGCATACTTGGTCTGTGAAATATTCACTCCATCAGGGTTTGCCATCACAACATAATGGATCTGCATATCCTTTAATACTGTCGCCGGTTTTAATCCGTTAATGGTTTTATTATAATTTCGAAGATAGTATTCGATCTGTCTCATCAGTATAACGGTACAGGCATATTCCCTGCCGTGGATCGTACTTACTACCAGCAATGTTTTGTCGGCATTCTGGTTTCCCACCACTACATCATAAAGATTCCTTCCCTGTGCAGTTGTTCCGATGACATCAACCCGACAGTAGCGGTCATAGGTTTTCTCCAACACGGAAAGATCTGCTTTCATATCGGTGTAGGAATACTTCTGCTTTGTGATTTTTACGATCTGGCGGTGATCAAAACTCACTTCCCGGGCTTCTCCCTGCTCTCCGGCCTCATTAAGCGGAACCACCTTATACGTATACTTCTTTCCGTAAGCATTGTTTTCATCCACGAACTTCAGTTCAGTGGTCTGTCCGATTTCTGTATAACTACTTCCTTTACGGTAGATTACATATGAGGTTGCACCCTCCACTGCATTCCAACATAGTTCCACCCTGGTATCGGAAAGTGCCGTGGTGTAGATTTTGGACATCTTGCCGACCGTTATATTTTCTTCCGGCTGTTCCGCCGTTCCTTCTCCGTCTGTTCCTTCTCCTTGCGTTCCTTCTCCGCCGGTTTCCTCTCCGGTGGTTTCTTCTCCAACCGGTTCCTCTGCGTATGCCACATTCGTTACGCCGACACCAAGCATAAGAGCCATCAGTAACACCAATAAACTTTTTCTCATTTTTCTTTTCATCATTCTGCCTCTTTCGTTTTGTCGTCTTCTTCAGTAATCCTTGTCCATATGGTTTTATAGCTTCTATATTCCTCCAGGATTTTTGGCAGCTCCCGTATAATGGAATCCACATCTTTCTCCCTGCCATACTGCTCTAACGAGAAAAATCCCGCTGAAAGATGCGTGGCACCGATGATTTTGGATGCACTTTTTAATCCGTGTACATGGATCGTAAACTCTTCAATCCACCGCTTATCCAGATATTCTTCAGCCTTCCCGGATTCTTCATCGATCATGTTGCAATAATCCTTCAATACCTCCATATAGAGTTCTTCACTTCCGCAGTTTTTGATGCCCTCTTCCATATCCAACTCCGGTATGTCACACTTCTTTCGTTCCTCCGCCTGCTTCTGCTCTCCTTCGGCGTCCCTGATCATTTCTTTTGGCAGCCAACGTTTCAACACTCTACTCATTTCAGAAAGTTCAATAGGCTTTGCTACGAAATCATTCATTCCGGCATCCAGAAGTTCCTGTTTTGCCCCCTGCACAGCATTAGCAGTCAACGCAATGACAGGAACCTGTTTGTAATATACTTCTTCCCTGCTACGGATCTGTCTTGTTGCCTCTGCACCATCCATTCCCGGCATCATATGATCCATGAACACGATCTGGTAGGTCTTTCTTTCCATTCGTTCAAAGGCTGCCTGGGCACTATCCGCAGTATCAATATCCATTTGCAGTGGTTCCAGCAGCCCTCTGGCTACCTTCCGGTTCAATTCGTTATCGTCTACCACAAGTATGGAGGCATCAGGTGCCGTAAACTCGATCCTGTCTTCTTTTCCGGAAACAATCTGTCTTATATAGGAAGGCGAAAACGGTACCTCTTTCATATTAAAGAACGGACGATCCAGACACACAATAACCCTGCCTTCTCCATCCAGAAACGCGGATGACTCCTCTACTGTTTTTTGCGGAATGGAAAAAGAAAAACTGCTGCCCCTTCCGTAAACACTGTCCACTTCCATGATTCCGCCCATAAGTTCCACCAGGTTCTTGGAAATGGAAAGTCCTAATCCGGTGCCTTCTTTGTTCCGGTTTTTCTTCACATCCACCTGTTGGAAAGAAGAAAACAACCGTTTTAAATCTTCCTCTTTGATCCCCTGTCCGGAATCCTTTACTTCAACCCTGAGTGCAATCTCATGGTCTGCGGTTTTCGTTCCGCTTACCTTAATCCTGACAAATCCTTCGTCCGTAAATTTAATGGCATTATTGGCAAGATTAATGATGATCTGCCGGATTTTTATGGCATCACCATATAGAATAGCCGGTAAATCCCGCTGCACGTCATAGATCAGATCCACCGGTTTACTTCCGATCCTGGTCAGTAGAATAGATGAAATATCATTAAGCAGTTCCAGCGGTTGGTAATTCTCTTCAACCAGCTCCATTTTCCCTGCTTCGATCTTAGATATGTCTAAAATATCGTTAATAATGGAAAGCAACGAATTTCCTGCACTTTTAATATTTAAAACATATTGTCTGTCCTGCTCGCTTAAGTCACTTCTGGACAGGATCTCCGCCATTCCCACAATGGCATTCATGGGGGTGCGGATCTCATGGGACATGGTAGACAGGAAATTGGATTTTGCCCGATTCGCATCTTCAGCAATGCCCGCATGATATACCTTATATGCCACATGGGCGATCATATAAAACAAAATGATCAACAACAGGATGGTAAATGTGAAGATCACTACGATCCTGATGATTCCCCAGGAGATCATATTCTTCTTCTCAGAAACCATCACAACCCAGTCGGTATCCTGAACGGGTGTGGTTGCAACAAAATAGTGCCTGCTTTCCAATGCATAGGCCCGTGAGAATTCCTTGTCCGACAACTTTCTGTCATCTAAGAGTTGACGGATCACATCTTCTCCCACAACATCATAGATTGTCTTGCCCTCTCTTACCAGGGAAAGATCCTTGCAGGCAACATACTCCCCCTTTGAATTCAGGATCACGATTTCTTCACTTCCGCTGTATCGCCGTATCAGATTATAGACTTCTTCCAATCCGGTTACCCCGCAAAGAAATCCCACACGTTCGCCGCCCCTATAAATAGGCACACACAGTGTAATGGTATCCATATCATACACTTCGTCGTAAAAAGGTTCTGTAATATATGTAACATGCTCCATCAGATTCGTGAAGAATTCTTCCTCTTTCTGCTGCCTGATCACGCCTTCTTCAAAATAGTAGCCATTTCCTTCAAGATCCACCACAAACAGATGATGGAATCCCGCCTGATCATCTTTTCCGTTTAGGTAAGCTTTCTGCTCTTTAAAGTCCATACCGGAGATTTCCGGCACAGATGCAATATAAGACAAAACCTCCAGCTTGATACCCAGAACCCGGTTCACCTCAGATGCGGCCGCCATGGAACTTTTCAGAACCTTTTCTTTGGCTTCTTCTTTGATGGTATTATACGCAGAAATGCAGCCCCAAATGGAAAAGGCAAAGAAGGTTAATACCATCAATACCATTCCCAACATCAGGACTGCATCCAATTTTTTCATTTTTATACTAACTTTGTCCGAATGCCGTTCCATTCTTCTCTCCCCTTTAGTAATCTATTACTATATTACATGAAACGAAGGGATATGAAAAGCATTTTTACAAATTAAATCGTTCTACAGCATGGTTGCACGCAACTCTTCGCCACTCTTTGCACTTAAATATGCCGGTGCGATATCAAATACGGTCTTGCATCCGGTCTGTCCTTCTTTCACCAGGTGATGTGCCGCTCTTGCATAAGCAACCAGAACACCGGTGGTAAATTCAGGATTAGAATCCAGTTTCAAACTATATTCGATCACGTGCTTATTCTCTTTTTCCCAGCCGGTAACTCCGCTGCGAAGTACAAATCCACCATGAGGGATTCCGCTATGGTTTGCTTTTAATTCTTCTTCGCTGATAAAGTGTACCGTGGTATCATACTCGTCAAAATAATTTGGCATGGTCTTGATCTCGTGCTCAACTTTTGCCGCATCGGCTCCATCTTCCAGAACCACGAAACATTCTCTAGTATGTTTCTGTCTGGTGGTCAGCTCCACACCGCTTCCTGAACGGGCTGCTTCCAACGCGCTTTCAACCGGGATGGTATACTGTTTGGCATCTTTAACGCCTTCAATACGACGGATCGCATCGGAATGTCCCTGACTGACACCTTTACCCCAGAAGGTATAATCCTTTCCTTCCGGAAGGATTGCATTGGCATACAGACGATTTAAGGAAAACATACCCGGATCCCAGCCTACGGACATGATTGCCAGATGGTTATTCTCTTTTGCCACCTTATCCACATCAGCATAATGCTCCGGGATTTTTGCATGTGTATCAAAACTGTCAACCACATTGAAATCTTTAACATAATAAGGTGTCTGCTTTGGAAGATCTGTTGCACTTCCTCCACACAGGATCATGACATCGATCTTATCTTTCCACTGGGAAGCCTCCGATGCATCTATCACCGGAACACCCTGTGTAAGGATTTTTACTGTTGCGGGATCTCTTCTTGTAAAAACTGCAACAAGCTCCATGTCATCGTTCTGACGGATGGCACACTCTACACCACGACCAAGGTTTCCATAACCCATAATACCGATTCTAGTATTCATATTGACATCTCCTTTTTTACCCAAAAATCCTTCTCGAACGATATTTTATCATTTTAAGGATTCCTGCACAAGTTTTTTGTGCCTAAATAGGGCTATTCGAAGCAAAAATACATGAAATTACCTATTGGCCATCCAGAGAAACATCCGTCAGCACGTCCTTCACATAAGTTAATTTCAGGGAGAAAAATGGATGTTCTTCCTTTAACAGGCGGAAAAAGATCTTATCTCCTTCCCAGATCGGAAGTTTTTCCAGTTCCTCTTTGTCTATCCAGACCAGGTCTCCCTCGTCACACTCCTTAAGTTCCCCCGAGAAATCATCTCCGGTATACAGAAACGTATATTCGTCTGTATCATCGATCACAAACGTAATGATTCCCCGAAGTCTTAAGTTCCCTGCCTTCAGACCGGATTCCTCCAGGATCTCCCGTCGGACACATTCTTCCGGAGATTCTCCGTGTTCCAGATGCCCCCCAAGTCCAATATATTTATCCTTGTTGATATCCTGTTCCTTTTTTGTCCGGTGCATCAAAAGATACTTGCCATCCTGCTCCAGGTAACATAAGGTTGTGACTTCCTGTTTTCTCATACTGTCTCCTTAGAATCCAAATAAATTTAATAACTTCTGCCAGAAACCAAGGGGCTCACTATCAGTTTCCACAGTCTCTTCCACTTCCGGAACATCAATGCTCTCTGTCTGGATCACAAACTGTACGCTGCGCACATTGGTGTTCTGTTCCGAAACAAAGGACACAACATCCACATTTTCGCCGGTAATGGAAGCAAGGGCATCATCGATCTCTTCGTCCACCTGGGTGTCCATATCAGATGTTTTGTCCGAAAACTCCTGTGTGCCATCTTTTAATTCTCCGGCTCCGTCCTTTAGCTCTCCTGCTCCATCCTTTAAGGTTCCTACAGCCAGATCCAGTTCCCCTACAGCTTCGTTAAACTTATCGGTATTTTTGTACAGAGACTTTAATCCACCGGTTAATTCTTTTGCTCCTTTTGCCGCTAAGCTGACACCTTCTGTATACTCTACCAGTCCTTCATAAAAAGCACCATAGTTATCCAGCTGTCCCTTTAATTCAGAAATCTGCTTTGCTGCTGTTCCTGCCGGTTTTACGGCTTCATTGATCTGTGCGGTTACTTCTTCACTGGCCATCATCTGATCAATATAACCTTCCCGGATCATTTTTTTCTCATCTTCTGTCATAGTCTGCAGCGCGCCCTGTAAAATCTGCTGAACCTGTTCCTCTGTCAAGGATTCCTGCGCCTGGGTGAGCACTGCTTCCTTCTGCTCCTTAGTCATAACAGATACCGCATTGTTTACAAGGATCTGTCCTTCTTCTGTCGTAAGGTAATACTCTGCCTGCTGGCGGTTTAATCCCTGGCTCTCCATAAGCTGGGCGATCACTGCTTCCGATGCCACCTGAAGATACAAGCTGTCTGCCTGTGATTCGATATAGGCTCTTACAATCTCATTTTCATGCTGCTTAACATAGCCCTGATATAAGGTATCTGCCTGCGCTTCCACCTGTTTTTCCACTTCCGCTCTGGCTGCATCATAGGCCTGTTGATAGATCTTATCCGCATCCAGCTGTTTTAAAAGATCCATTAATACCCGGGAATAGGTTTTCGGGGTCAGGCTCACTTTATCCATCCCATAAGCAGAAAGCTGCTGGTTTAACTGGGTTTCGGCTGCCGAACACAAGGCTTCATAGGCAGACCAGGCTGCTGTTGTCAACTGGCTGTTCTTAGATACCAAAGTAGCCAGACCCGTATTTAAGCTTACTGCTCCGGTATAAAGCTTTTTCGCACCTTTCTTTAACTCCGTGGACGCATCCTGTAATTGGCCGGTGGCATCCTTCAATTCCCCACATCCATCCTGCAATTCTTCACATCCGTCATACAATTCTTGTGCACCATCGTTAAGTTTTCCGGTGGCATCTATGATCTCATCGATCTTATCCTGAATGGACGCATCATCAAAGTCAATGTCCATGCTCATTTTCACACCATTGATGGCAATGGCATCCATTTCAAATTCCGTTACATCTGCGGTAATAGTAATACCTTTTTCATTATCCGGCATAATGGTATAGGTCAGCTGCTTATCACTTCCTACATTCGCAATGGTTGCACCCTCTGCCACAATGTTTTTTGCCTTTTCAGAATCCAGGGTGAAAACAGCCATCAACGCATATCCCTCAAAAAAAGAGCTGTTGCACTCCGGATTCTTGCGAATGGACATGGAAATCTCAAGCTTACCGCTTTTTCCTCCAATATCCCCTGCATCATATTCATTGCCGTTTAAATAATAGCGGACGGAAATATCCCAGGGAATATCCTGTTTTCCCATGCTCCCTTCGTAATATAATTTTTCCACATCAGTAGATCCGGTGATACGTCCGTTCTCAGCGATCAGTTCGTCTGTGGTAGTCATGTTACGGATGCTGTCATAGGTTCCGTTATCTACGATCCTGCCGTCAGAACCCGGATAAAGGATGTTCACCACATTCACTTCCTTTACACTTCCTGCTGTGTCCAGATTAACATAAACGACTTCTTCTTTCGAAGTACTTCCTTCTGCTGCAACGACATTTCCGGCAGGGATCTGCAGGATCAGGATGAGTGCCAACATCGCAGCGGTTAATTTCTTTATTTTTCCTCGCATACAAGTTCCTCCTTTATATTTCCGCTCTTTTTCTTACGGACTACCAAACGGTCCAGGATCATTAACATTCCCGGAAGGATCAAAAGTACAATGGTCAGAGAGAAAATCGCTCCTCGTCCGATAAATGTTCCTAACTGGGACAGCAATTTGTTGGTGGAAAAATGTCCCAGCAAAAGTCCCACCGCAGTCAAGACACTTCCCGATGTCAGAATCGATGTGGTGACATCGGAAATCGTCTGTACCACCGCATCCCGCTTTTCCAAAGTTTCTCTGTTCTCTTTGTAGCGGTCCGTCATCAAAATAGCATAATCCACAGTTGCTCCCAACTGTACACTGCTGATGATAAGATAGGCAATGTAATAGATCTTTTTATCCAGGAAATACGGTACCGACAGGTTCAGCCAGATGGCTGTTTCGATACTCAACACCAGGATCACCGGCACGCTTAAAGACCGCATAGTCAAAAGCAAAACCAGGAACACCGCTCCGATAGCCAGCAGATTGACCTTCAGCATATCAGCGGTGACCGTTTCCATCAGATCATAGGTGCTGACACCTTCTCCTGCCAGATAGGTACCTTCCGGATAATACTCTGACGCGATCTTCCGGATCTCTTCTACCAGTGCAAAAGTCTTCTCTCCCTCATAATCAGCATCCACTGAAATCACGAAACGACTGTAATCATCAGATCTTAATTTTGCCAAAGTATCTGCATCCAGATACTCTGTGGGAATCTGCGCTCCTACTGTATCTACATAGGAAATGATCCCCGAAACCTCCGGGAGTTCATGCAGAGCCTCCGACAGAGCCTCCTCTGTGGGGGTATCCCCCTGGGGAACCATTAAC
Organism: Lachnospiraceae bacterium; assembly: GCA_051878875.1. Taxonomy (GTDB): domain Bacteria; phylum Bacillota; class Clostridia; order Lachnospirales; family Lachnospiraceae; genus XBB1006. Next base: position 39,417 of record JBJEKY010000034.1, read on the forward strand.
ACATAGGTATCGCTTTTTCCGAAAACTCCTTCGATCGCGTTTTTATCCCTTCCGTAACTGGTACCTTCCCCATATATGTTGGAAGAACCAAAGTAATAAGCATTTGAATTGGATGCCAGATAAGAGGGTACAATAAGCAGCAGGAACAAACATCCCATGGGAATGGCAATCTTTCTTACCACTTTGCCAAATCCCACAAACTTCGGCATAAAGGATCTGTGCCTTGTTTTATCCAGCCATTTATAAGTCATCAGGATCAGGGACGGCATAAAGATAAATACCGTAATAAGACTGATGGCAATACCTTTTGCCAACGCAAGCCCCAGATCCGGACCCAATTTAAACCTCATAAGAACCAGCGCCAGAAATCCGATCACGGTAGTTAGTCCGCTGGATAAAATGGAGGACGTGGATTTGCACAGAGCATTCACCATAGCCTGTGTCACATTTTCCTCTTCCTGTCTGCACTCCTCAAACCGGTGGATCAGGAATACGGAATAATCCAGAGAAACCGCCAGCTGCAAAATACTTCCTGCGGCATTGGTAACAAAAGAGATTTCTCCGAAAATGAGATTGGTACCGCTGTTGACCACAATGGCCACACCCAATCCTACCAAAATGATAAGGGGCTCCACATATGAATTGGTAGTCAAAAGTAATATAAAGATCACGAACAGCACCGCGATCACGGTGATCTTTCGGATCTCTTTCACTGTATTCACCGTAGCATATGCGTTAGAAACCGCACTTCCGGTCATGGAATTATCATTCCCTATAAGTTTCCTTATCGCGGACACTGCATGGATCCGATGCTCTTCTTCTATGGTTACGGAATACAGAGCAGCTCCGTCTTTATAATAGTTTTCCACGGTATCGGTGTCTGACATGGATATAGGGACAGTAATATCCACCGCATCATCCAGCCAGGTCACTTCCGTCACGCCCTCGATCTTCTCCATTTCTTCTTTATAATCCAAAGCCTCCGGAATACTCACATCCCGGATCATGACTCTGGCATTGGGGATTCCTCCCTCAAATTCCTCTTCCATTTTGTTTAAAGACACTGTTGACCTGGTGTCTTCCGGAAGATAATCATTCATGTCGTAATTTACAGAAACCAGTTTCTGTAAAAACAGGCAGGCAATAAAACACAATCCGAAAAACGTCAGTACGGTTTTCTTGTATTTCACCACTACCGAATAAAACCTTTCCATGCTTTTCCTCCTTACTCCTTCTTTATTTCTATACCGGTTATCTCAAAATCGCTCCGCTCTCCCCGGAGTCTTAACCGGATCCCATGATCCGTCAAACACCCCACAGCTGTATAATGAATGGTCCTCATCAATGTTATAAGCTGTCCACAGATCAGGCAGTTTCCTTTACTGTCAACCGTTCCCACAAAAGGTTCGGAGTGTTCCAACAAAGATAAGATCCCCCGGACCTTTCCATCTGCAATGTTTAATTCCATGGTTCCGTGCTTTAATCCAACCGGAGTGCTCATTGTAACATTATAAATCCTCATTTCGTCACCCTTGCTTTTCTTTCTTCATCCTTATGCTGCCACCTTTCTCTTGGAAATCCGTTACAGTATAATTCCGAAATTCGGAAAGTTAAATGGTCAAATACTCTTCGTTTGTGTAAAATACGGACAGATTCCTTATTTTGATGGTCAAATGTCCGGCAAATCCATGGACAAATGTCCCATATTAACCATTGTAAAATCAAAAATCTATTGTAAAATGAATCTATGAAACATTCGGAGGTCCAACATGAAACACGAGATCACATCCAGAAATACCAAAAATGCACTTGCCCAATCCCTGAAAAATGTCATGCACCAGAAGGATTTTTCCAAGATCAGCGTCAGTGAGATCATTGCTGATTGCGGTGTCAACCGGAAAACCTTCTACTATCATTTCGAAGATAAATATGCTCTGTTGAAATGGATGCTGGAAAACGAAGCCATTGAAGTGGTAAAGCATTTTGATCTTGTGGTGGATTATGAAGAAGCGCTGCAGTTTATCATGAATTATATAGACCAGAATAGCTATTTTATCAGTTGTGCCTATGATTCTATCGGCAGAGATGAAATGAAACGATTTTTCTGCAAAGACTTTACGGAACTGGTTTCTTCCATCATCCGCAGTGCTGAAAAAGAAACGGAAACCTCTCTGCCTGAAGAATATCGTAATTTTCTATGTACCTTTTATACGGAAGCATTGGCCGGGATTTTAGTAGAATGGATCAAGGATCCTCAAAAACAGGATCGGGAACAGTTTATTGCTTACCTTGTTAAAACAATGAAAGACTCCCTGTTGGGACTTTTGGACCGGACACATTAAAAATCCGCGGGACAAACAATCTCCCGCGGATTTAATAGGATCTGATTTCTTTTTTTACAGCAGTTCTGCCATCTCCAGGATCATCCGTTCTGTCTTTTCCCATCCTAAGCAGGCGTCTGTTATGGATTTGCCGTAGATGCCCTCTCCGATCTTCTGGGCACCGTCCTCAATATAGCTTTCCACCATAAACCCTTTTAACAGCTTACGGATTCCATCATTGTGCCGGGCGGAATGGATCACCTCTTTGATGATCCTCGGTTGTTCAAAAGGATCTTTTCCGGAATTGGCATGGTTTGCATCCACGACCAGAGCCGGATTGACCAGATTTTCCTTTTCGTAACAATCACATAATCTTACCAGATCCTCGTAATGATAATTCGGTCTGGAATTGCCATGTTTGTTGGTATAGCCCCGTAAAATCGCATGGGCATAAGGATTTCCTGTAGTTTGTACTTCCCAGCCCCGGTACGCAAAAGCATGTCCGCTCTGAGCCGCCAAAATGGCATTGAGCATTACGGAATATTCACCGCTGGTTGGATTTTTCATTCCAACCGGAATATCGATTCCACTGGCCACCATACGGTGCTGCTGGTCTTCCACCGATCTTGCGCCCACTGCCACATAAGCTAACAGGTCATCTAAATAGGAATGATTCTCCGGATACAGGGCTTCGTCTGCACAGGCAAATCCTGTTTCTCTTACTGCCCGCAGATGGATATGGCGGGTTGCCAGGATTCCTTTGTAAAGATCCGGTTTGCTTTCAGGGTCCGGCTGATGAAGCATTCCCTTATAACCGTTACAGGTTGTTCTGGGTTTGTTGGTATAGATTCTGGGTACGATCAGGATCTTATCTTTCACTTTTTCCTGTACCGGACACAGGCGGGAAATATAATCGATGACGCTGTCCTCATGATCCGCAGAACAGGGTCCGATGATCAGTAACAGCTTATCGCTTTTTCCTTCAAACACATCAAAGATTTCTCTTCTTCTATCTTCTACCACCTTGCCCATTGCAGGTGTCAACGGCGCAGCCTCTTTTACTTCTGCAGGCTTAGCCAGTTTTCTTTCAAATACCATATTCATAGTACCGTCATCTCCGTTTCTTTTTGAGGTTTATCAAACAATGCCCGTCTTTTGGTAGACAGCCTCATTTTTTCCTTTAATCCTTCCCTGTCCTCTGTTTGGATCAGGTCCCTTAATTCATCCATTTCCCTGATAAATATATCCATGGAATGAAGCAGTTCTTCTTTATTCTTCAAAAACAATTCACTCCACATATCCTCGTTGATCCTGGCAATCCTTGTAAGATCCCGGAAGGAATCTCCGGTACAGGACACCAGATGCTCATTATTATTGCAGGTCATAAGTGCAATGGCAATGCAGTGGGTCAGCTGGGAAACATAGGCGATCATTTTGTCATGCTCTTTTGGTGACAACACCGTAATGGAATGAAAGCCCAGCGCTTTTCCCAGATCCTCGCACCATGTGACAGCCTCTTTAGAATTTTTTTCCGTCGGAACCACCAGATAATTGGCATCCCGGAAAATCTTTTCATCACTGTTTTGCACACCATAGACTTCTCTTCCAGCCATGGGGTGTGCTGCAATGAATTCTACATCCGGTCGCAGGATCTTTTGTACCTCATCCACCACACAACCCTTAATACCGGTAACATCCGTAATGCGGATCCCCGGTAAGAACCACTGCTGATGTTCGCAGATCCACTGCTTCACCAATCCGGGATACAGCGCAATGACAATACCGCCGGCTTGTTGGATCAGTTCCTTTCCGTCTCCGGTAGTTCCTTCTTCGATAATCCCCTGCCGGATCGCATACTCAATAGACTCTTCCTTACAGTCCATGGCCGTAACTACCACGCCTTGTTTCTTCAATGCCCTTGCGTAACTTCCGCCGATCAGTCCCAATCCTACGATCAGAACCCGGTTACCACGAAACAGTTCCATCCTCCTGCACCTCGATTCCCAGTTTTTGTATATCCTTGAAAAAATCCGGATAGCTTTTATCTACCGCTTCCGCTCCTTCTATCCTTCCACCCACAGCCGTCAAAAGCACTGTCAATGCCATTACAATGCGGTGGTCATTGTGCCCCTTTAAGGGTACCTTGGGTGGAAAAAGCCCGGACTCCTTAATTACGATCTCATTTTCCCGATAAACCGATTCCACGCCCACTTTTTTAAGTTCCTCGCACATGACACGACCACGGTCACTTTCCTTGATAGCCAGCCGTCCGGTTCCCGTAAATCGTCCCCCATGGCAAAGCGCCGCAACTACAAAGAGAATCGGTCCCAGATCCGGGCAGTCGGAAAGATCTATGGTCTGCCCCGCCTGCCGTAGCTTTGGAAAAAGTGTTTGATACACCGCATCTCCCTGCAGGCTGTCACGACTAAGTCCTTTTACCTTCACTTCTCCGCCAACCAGATTAAATGCCTCCAAAAAGGCTGCATTGGAATAATCCCCTTCTACCTGCATGTTACGGCTTTGATAATGCTGATTTCCGGGAATGATCAATCTCTCCGGTTGCTCCCAAAGGACTTTTACACCGAATTCTTCCATCGCTGCCACTGTCATCCTGATATAGGACAAGCTCTCGATCGGCGGCTCTATCTCAATCTTACTGTCTTCCTTTAGAAGAGGAAGGGCAAACAACAAACCTGTAATAAACTGGCTGCTGATGTTTCCCGGCACCCGATAGGTTCCGGGATTCAATGTTCCCTGAATTCGGATCTGTCCCTGATCCCGTTCAAAGGATATCTCCTGTTTTCTGCAAAGATCTTCATAAACCCCCAGAGGTCGTTCCAGCAATCGCCCACTTCCGTAAAATGTCGCCGGTTGCGGTGATAACATGGCTAGGGGAAGAAAGAACCGTAAGGTACTTCCGCTTTCCCTGCAAGGAAATTCTGCGTCTTTCCGTTGGGCTAACGCAGTTACTCCGGTTATGGTAACCGTATCACCATCGGTACAAACCCTTGCTCCCAGTGCCTGAATACAGTCAAGCGTAGCAAGAATATCCTGGGAAAAAGCGACTCCGGTAAGAACACTCCGCCCATCTGCCAGGGCCGCACAAATAAGACACCGATGTGCCATGCTTTTGGAGGGCGGGGCTTTCACTTCTCCGCTGGCCCATGATTTGCCTACTATGATATTCATACGCAATTTCCCTCATCGATCAAATAATCCATAGCCTCCAGATACCCCTGCAATCCATGTCCCATAACAGTTTTCACACAAGCCTGGCGGATATAGCTAATCTGCCGGAACGCTTCCCGTTTGGAGACATCCGAGATATGGACCTCTACCACGGGAAGACCTACTGCCTTAGCCGCATCCAAAATTGCAATACTGGTATGGGTATAAGCTCCCGGATTGATCACGATCCCATCGGCTGTTCCATACGCCTGCTGGATCATATCCACCAGATCACCTTCATGATTGCTCTGACAGATCTCCACCCGGACTCCCTTCTCTTTTGCATGGTCTTCTATGAGCTTCACCAGTGATTCGTAGCTTTCCTCTCCGTAGATTCCCGGTTCCCGGATCCCCAGCATATTTAAATTCGGTCCGTTGATCACTTTGATCGTCATTCCCTGTCCCTCCTTATCTGCTCCAAAACCCGTTCTATACTTAGATCAGCGTCGATCCGGACATCTCCGGCTGTTTGATACAATCCCATACGTTCCTGATATAATGACCGTATCTTGTCTTCCGTATCCGCAAGCGGCCGGTCTGAGGTGGGGATGAGCTTATCCACAGATCGGTCCAGAAAATACAGTCGTCCGTCTGCTTTCAGGGTTTCTACATTTTCAGCGGATAACACCACTCCTCCGCCGGTAGATATAATGCAATGCTTCTTTCCTGCAAACTCCTTTACCACTTCCCGCTCGATCCTGCGAAAATAGGCCTCTCCTTTGTTTTCGAATACCTGTGTGATCTCGCAGCCTTCCCGCATGACCACTTCTTTGTCCGTATCAATATAGGGCATATTCCATTCTTCCGAAAGCGCTTGTGCCACGGTACTCTTTCCGCTTCCCGGCATTCCGATCAGCACCACATTTTCTTTTTCGTTCCGGATGGTACGATAGATCTTTTCCGTGGTTTCTTTACTTATCTTAGTCCCGGTAAACAGTTCCGCTGCCTTCACAGCCTGAACCACCAGCATATATAAGCCTCCCCGGGCAGGTACGCCAAGCTTGTCTGCCTGCAAAACCAGTCGGGATCGTAACGGATTGTAGATCACATCTGCCACACCTTTTAAATTAGGAAAAAAGCGAAGATCCACCGGTGACTCCTCTACCTTAGGATACATTCCGCAAGGTGTGGTATTGATGAGAAAGTCCGCATCCTTCTGCTGCTTTGCAGCCTGTTCATAAGTAATGGCTCCCTCTTTCCCGGAACGGCTGACATGAAGGATCGTTCCCGCTTTCCGGTCCGAAACCACTGCATGTGCTGTTTTCGCGGTTCCTCCAGTGCCTAAGATCAAAACCTTTTTTCCTGTGAAATCAAACCCAAATTGATCCAGTAACAGATCCAATCCGATGTAGTCCGTATTGTATCCGTATAGCTTACCTTCCCGGTTTACAATGGTGTTCACAGCACCGATCTTCTTTGCCTTATCATCTACTTCATAAAGGTAAGGGATTACCTGTTGTTTATATGGGATAGTCACATTGATCCCCTGAAACTGCTTTTCCTGAAGAACTGTCTCCAGTTGATCCTTTGGCAATTCTTTTAACTCATACTCGTATAGTCCCAGCATTTCATGGATTTCTTTAGAATAACTATGTCCCAGTTTCTCACCGATCAATCCACAATTCAATGCGCCTCACCTCCGAAATAATCTGTTCCGTATCGTGCAGCCAGAAGATCATATACCACCAATGCGGTCATACTGTCCACCACCACTCTGGCCCGGTGGATAATAGCCGGATCATGCCGTCCCTGAATGGAAAGGGTCGTTTCCTGTCCTTTCCTAAGGTCCACACTATCCTGCTGTTTGTAGATTGACGGTGTTGGTTTTACTGCACAGCGAAAAGTAATGGGCATGCCATTGGTAATACCTCCGTTGATTCCGCCGTTATTATTTGTCTCAGTCACTACCTGCTGTCCGCACAACCGGAAGGCGTCATTGAATCGGCTTCCCCGACCATCCACTTTGTCAAATCCTGCGCCAAACTGCACGCCCTTCACGGCAGGAATGCTAAACAGGGCGTGTGCCAGAATTCCTTCTATCGTATCAAACCAGGGTTCTCCCACGCCTTGTGGCATTCCCAGAACCACGGTTTCCAAAACACCACCGACACTGTCGCCATCCTGTGCCGCCATTTCTATCGCCTGCTTCATTTTTTCCGCCTGTACTTCATCCAATACCGGAAATTGTTTTTGGGAAAGAACACGGATATCTTCCTTAAGATTCTGAAACTCCCGGTCCTTTTCTCCCCCACAGCTTAGGATGTGCGTTCCGATGAGGATCCCTTTCTTACTGAGTTCAGGTATTACTATGGCTCCCGCCGCTACCAAAGCTGCAGTGATCCGTCCGCTGAAATGTCCTCCCCCGCGTCCATCCTGAAATCCATGGTATTTGCAAAACGCCGTGTAGTCTGCATGTCCGGGCCGTGGAATCCGGGATAGTTCCTCATAATCACGGCTATGCTGATCCGAATTGGGAATTAAAATGCATAACGGTGTTCCGGTGGTTCGCCCCTGATACTCTCCACTTACAATGGAATAGGGATCTTTTTCTACTCTTGCGGTGGAAAGTTTTCCTTCCGGTCTGCGAAGCATTAGCTGATGATCTATGAAATCCCGGTCAATCTCTATTCCGGGCGCCAGACCGTCTAAAACCGCTCCGATGTATGGGCCATGGCTTTCTCCAAATAGCGTGATCTGTAAAGACTGTCCAAATGTATTTTTCATTATGTGTCTTCCTCCCCAACCAGTTTCATTTTTTCCCTTAACGTTTCTATGGTCTCTACCCGGAACTCAAAATAACCTGCCTTGGGAACATAAACCGTAGTAATTCCCTTCTCCGAGGTTTTCTTATCATGTTCCATGGCGGCAGAGGCTTTTTCCGGATCCAGCCTGAAGTTATGAGGCAGATGCAACTTCTCATACACAGACAGCAGCCTCTGCTTTACTTCTTCGGAACACATGGGCAACATGCCCAGCGCCACGCATTCTCCATGATACAGACTTCCTTCACAGGTTGCCTCAATACCATGCCCGATGGTATGCCCGAAGTTTAACACCTTCCGAAGGCCCTTTTCCTTTTCATCCTGCTGCACCACCCTTTGCTTGATCCTAATGGCATCCGGGATCAGCGTCAGACATTCCTCCGGATTTTTACACTGCTCGAACCTTTGGAAAAGCGCCTCATCTAATGTTACGGCCATTTTCACTGCTTCTGCCAATCCGTTGGATCGCTGTCTGTCCGGCAGGGTTTTCACTACATCGGGATCGATCAGCACTTTTTTCGGCTGGTAAAATACTCCCACCACATTTTTTACACCCTCAAAGTTGACTGCGGTTTTTCCTCCGATGGAAGAATCCACCTGTGAAAGAACGGTAGTTGGAATATTATAAAAGTCTATCCCTCTCATATAACAGGCTGCAGCAAACCCTGCAAGGTCTCCTATCACACCGCCACCAACGGCAACTACGCAGTCATTTCTGGAAAAATCATGAATCAGAAGTTCCCTTTGTATTTTTGCAAAACTCTCCAGGCTTTTACTTTTTTCCCCCGGATCAAGGATTACCGGCACCGCTTCCCTGCTCTGCTTCATCACGGTCTGCCAGTATGCTTTAGGTACACCCATATCGGAAACCACCAGCACTTTGCGGTTTAAATCACAGTGCTGTCCAGCCTTTTTCAAAATCCCGGATTCTATTTCAATATCATAGCTATCCTTTTCTAAATCTACGTGGATTGTCATATCTAACCTCCTAAATTGTCAGCCCAGGTGTGTAGGCACCGATCACCTTAACGGTTACGCACTGTCTTCCCAGCTCCACCAACATCTGCATTCCGTTTAAGGAAGAAATATCGCCATCTACTTCCGTATAAAAGTAATACTGCCAATTTTCATTTTTTAACGGTCTGCTACGGATCACCCGCATACTGTATCCGTATTTTCCAAGTACAGAAATCGCTTTTGCCAACGTTCCCGCTTCATGCTTCACTGTGAACATCAGAATAAAAGTCTGATACCTTTCCGGATGATCCAATGCTTCCCTGCTTTTCGAAAATACAGCAAAGCGGGTGGTATTTCTTGAACTCTGGTGGATTTGTTTCTCCAAAACTTTAAGCCCATAAAGTTCTGCGGTTTCCTGACTGGCAATGGCTGCCACACTGACATCCGCCCTTTCGGCCACACACTTCGCTGCTCTGGCTGTGTTTTCTGACTGAATAGTCTCAAATCCATGTTCATAGATATATTCGTCACATTGCTCCAACGCCTGAGGATGACTGATCACCTTTCTGATCGTTTCGAGACAGCTGCCTTTGGGCCCCAGCAGGCAATGGGATACACCAAGTTCATATACCCCATTGATGGAAAGGTTGCCTTCAAACATAAGATCCATGACCTGCCCCACCTCACCGGCATAACTGTTTTCAATGGGAAGTACTGCCATCTCACATTTTCCTTCCTCCACCTTCCGGTATGCTTCTGTAAAATTTTTGCAGGATACCCTTCCGGCATTGGGAAACAACTTTCCTGCGGCAATGCTTGCAAAGGATCCTTCAATCCCGCTGTATGCCACTGTGATCTCTTCTTTTCCGGTATCCACCTTTTCTGCCATATTTGTTTCTCCTTGTTGATCCTGGATAATTATAAATAAAAAACTCTACCCAATAAAGGATAGAGTTGCATGTTATCATTCTAAATTTACTGCATTCTATTCTTTACCCGGGGTACTTTCATCACAATCCGTAAAATAATAATACATCCCAAAAAGACCTGCATAATCGCAAGCCTGAGTAAAGAAATAATATGAACTTTCCATATGTTGTTTCGTTTGTTTCAACATTTTGGTTCGTTCCTTTCGCCTGTTTTTTCTGACATCTAATTGAAAAACAATGTAATTGTAACGTATTGCTTAAAGGAAGTCAACCTTTCTTTGGAAAAAAATTTGTTTCTTTAAAGCAGTGAAGTGTTATGTTTTTTTAATCCTCATGCATATACGGCAGAACACGTTTCGATAATTCCGAAACAGGTGCTGTCTGCAACCATATTCTTCCGGGTCCTTCCACGGTACTGATTAACGTTCCTTCTCCTCCAAACAACATGGATTTAAAATTACGAACAAACTGTACTTCATGGTGCACCGTAGAATCCCAGGCAGCCAGATTTCCACTTTCCACAAACATTCTCTCTCCTGCTTCAAGTTCAATCTTTCTAACCGATCCGGTCATCTCCATAAAAACTTTTCCGCAACCTTCATACTGTTGTAACCGGTATCCCTCTCCTCCGGGAATATTCTTCGTACTACTGGTCATATAGTCCTTAATCACTACGCCTTCTTCGCAGCATAAGAATTGTGCTTTCTGACCTACAACATAATGACCCTCAGAGATATCAAATGCTATAATATGCCCTGCCCGTGTTGCTGAGAACGTAATCTCCTGGTGATCTTTAAAGGCCTTATATTCTGCCAAAAAGTTTACATTGCTGATAAACTTGCGAAATCCACTTTGCTTTGAGGTACATAACTCAATTCCGTCTGTCATCCAGCTCATACCACCTTGTTCTGTAAATACACTCTCTCCACTATTTAATTTTAATGTAACGGCCGGACAGATTTCACCCCAGATCTCATATTTCATTGCTCTTCCTCCTACACTTTCCAACTATTATAACACTTAGCCCAAAATATCTCCATCAATCGATGTTCTAACATCCTTTTTAAATCCAAGTTTTGCAAATATGGTAGACCCGATCAAACCACAGATTGTTCCTGCAGCGGCTGCGATTCCCATTGCCAGTAACACTTTTACGGGGTTATTAAATGCAAATGGAGCCAAAAGCCCCGGAATTGGTGATGCCGTACCCGGTGCATTATTTATGATTCCAAGCATTGCTGCCGCAATCCCCGATAATCCACCTCCAAAAAAGTTACTTGCATATATTGGAAGCGGGTTCTTTGTAATAATGTCTGCCTGTGTTAAAGGCTCTAACATAACAGCAATTACCCGGCTGTTGTTTCCAAGATTCAATCGTTTGAAAATTAATGCGTTTGTAAATGAACCACCCACACATGCAACAGCTGCAATTCCCATTGGAAGTCCCGTTAATCCTAACATTGCCGTCAACGCCATAGAACTTAACGGGGATGTACAAATCATCTTCATCAATCCACCTAATACAAATCCCATAAGTAATGGTGACTGCGTGGTTGCGATCGTAATAGAATCACCAATAACAGAAATGATAGAGTTTACTGCCGGGTCTACAAATACCGCAATTCCTCTTCCTAATCCTGCTGCTAGCAGGGAGCAAACGATAACGTCCAACCCTGCAGGCATCAGTTTATGTACTCGTTTCAAAAGGAAATAAAGAACATACGCCGCAATAAAACCGGGTAAAATACCAAAACCGGCAACCGCTGCTGCAGAGGCAATAGCATAGACAGGATTGGTACCCATTGCAAGTCCTACCAATGCCGCACTCGCAACACCGCCCATAGAACCTGCCGCAGCACCAACCTCCCCTAAAAAGGCAATTCCAATAAAATCTCCGCAAATATACTTAAAAATAGCCTCTACCAAGAACGTCGCTACTGCTGCGTCCGCCAAGCCGCCCATCGCTTTACTTCCCTTAGGAAACTTCAAGCTAAAGACAGAAAAGCCAGCCAATGTAAGCAACAATGCCCCGATGCCTTTTAAAAACATCATTTCAATCTTTACCTCCCATAAAAATCTGCATACACTCCGAATGCTCCTGTTTCACAAAAAATTCAAAAAGATTATTGCATACTTTATTATTATTTTCAATAGATTTATATCAAAATTCAATAAATGGACACAATTTTGTTATTTTCTTCACATTAAAAATAAGGAGAACTGTTTATAGTTCTCCTTATTTCAAAAGCATTCCAGCTCTATTACTTTACTGTCACAGATTTCTTCGTAGCCCAGGTTGAGTAAACTTTCTTTCCATCAATTGTCTTGTATGCTCTGACACGAACATAATATTTCTTTTTGGAAGTCAGATTCTTAATACTTACTGTTTTCTTGGTAGATCCTTTTACAGTAATGGTTTTTGCATTCTTGAAAGTACTACTGGTAGAATATTGAACCTGATATCCTGCGGCTCCGCTAACTGTAGTCCAGGTAGCTTTTAGAGTTCTCTTGGCGGAACTCTTTACAGAACTCAAAGTGTTCTTCTTTGCTTGGAACTTCTTGGCTGCAAGCTGATTAGCAGTATAAATAGTGAAGGTTACAGAACCACGTGTACGAGGAACGTGATATAACTGTCCGTCCATAGTCACTTCCTTGAGCATATCTTCAAGCGGCCATCCCAGGGTGTTTCCATCCGCATCCTGAACTTCCCAGTAATATCCATATCCTTCTTCATAACACTCTACCAGTTTCTGATCATCTGTAGGCTTAAAAAGATTATAATCGTTATCATATGCACAGCCACATACCTCGGTAGGAATTATTTCTGCTACCGCCGTATAGGTTCCTGCCTTAGAAGGTGCACTACTTAACTTGTTACCTTTGCTATCGTAATAAGTGATTGTATAATCCAAATCATTTCCAGTCACTTCCTTACCTAAAATATAGGTTTTGAAGCATCCGTCCATATTCACTTTTTTACCGGAAACAAACTCTTTGGAGTCCGCGTTTCCTGCAATAACAGCATAATCATAACCGGACCATGTATAGTAAAGGTTACTCATAAGTTCAAGCTTCTGTGCTTCCTTCTTTGCTGTAGTGGAAGCCGTATAGCCTGCCTTATGATTAGTGATCATATTTAAAAGTTCTTTGGCAACATATTTCTTACTTGCTGTATTGAGTCCACCATAGAGACAATTATATGTTTTTCCAACCGATCCTGTCTTCACATGAGTGCTATCATTTACAATAACGATCGTTGCTGCCTGATACTGGGTAGCATTGTTATATCCAAGCATTACAGTTTCGTACTCGTTACTCGGAACCACTTTACCGTTCTTATCATAGGTTAATCCAAAATATGTCTTTTTTGCTTTCGTTCCAATACCAGACACATCGGAAATCGTTTCAACTGATGTAAAGTTGAAATACTTCTGCACTTCTTTAAATGGTTCTGTACTTAAGATATAGTCTGCATATTCCTTTGCAGCCTTCTCAAATTTAGCCTGTTCAGATTTGGTAAAGCCTTCTCCGACAAATGTAATATGTTGAAGATTATAAATCTCAGATGCCCCCGGATAAACCATTATACCATCTTCAAACGGTGAATTGTTATCAACTACTTTGGTTGTCTTGAAATTGATCTTATAATCCTTTGATTTCTTTGCGATTGCTTCACCTGTAGCTTTATCATATGCCGTCACTTCTACGGTATATTTTCCAGGTCTTACAGGCGCTTTGGTGCTGCTATAGCTAATGTCTTCAGTCAGACCATAGCGGGAACCAGTATAGCGGACCTTTGTTGTATAAGCCTTATCATAATCAACTGTATAGGAAACAGAAATTGCTTTTCCGTTGTATGTTTTGGAATCAGCAACTTTTAATGTGATTAAATCCGGCAGATCAATGGTATATGTTCCTGTTTGCTTACATGCCGCAAATGTAGAATCGCCTGCGAAAGTAGCTTCTACAGTATATGTACCGGCCTCATTTGGAATACCATCTACCACATTGCCTTTTGAATCTTTATAAACTAATGTAAGTTTATCTCCCAGCTGATCTCCTGTTACTTCTTTATCGCCTTTGCGAAGAATGAAGTACTCTCTCATATCCTTTCCGGTGTTACTCTGATAGAACTCGTCAGCATAGGCCTGGAAAAATAGTTTTGTTACATTGGAGTCCTTGCAGAATCCTTTACGAATTTCTTCTTTACATACTTCGCAGAATCCTACTCCTGTTTTATTAAGATACTGCATCAAGCAATTTTCACTTGGATGATACCAGTCTGTTGCAGTTTCTGCCTGATCATATTTATAAACACCAACACCATTTTTCCCAACAAAGCGTGACCATTTTACTTTTTCAGGATCAGACTCTGTTGTCATATTGACATAGTCTTCACTTGCATAAACCGCACCCGGCCAATACTCATCAGCAAGGCTGGTTCCGGTATGTCCCATCTCATGTGCAATCATGGGTTTAACTGAAGTGCTTAAAGCAACAGCACATACTCCGCCACCGCTTCCACCATATGTTGTTGCATTAACAAGTACTGCACAGAAATCTGTAGCCGGTAATACCTGCTTCTGTACCTGATTAACCTTAGCCTCATCCACATAAAGGAGTCTCTGCATTCCGCCATTCCAGTATGAACTGCTATAGTATGTATCACGGGTATCTGCGTCTGCTTCTGCCTGTGTAGTCGCCTTATCTGCTCGTGCTCCGGATTCTTTGGATACCGTTCCGTATGCGTAGATCTTGATCACATCTGTAAACTCATCATAAGGAGACACAGTCATAAGATATTCTGCGATTTCTTTTGCATTCTTATAGAATGACTTTTGCTCAGACTCTGTAAAACCATCGCCAAGCATCAGAACTACCAGAGCATCTTCATCGGGAAGATTTTTGTCTCCGCAAAGCAACTGAAGTCCTTCGCTTGGGACATCCTCACCAGCTTCCGTACCTTCTCCTTCTGCAACGATTTTGTACTGAAGCACTCCGCTCTCTGCCTGTGGTGTATAGATATAACCAAGCATTTCGTTATTTACATCCGTTACAGCATATGTTGACTCTGTAAAACTTGCATATGCTTTGTAGGAACCTGCCTTAGACGGTGCTGAATCCAAAGCCGTTTCCTTTCCATCCTCTGCAACTTTATAATAACTTACTGTTAAAGTTTTTGAGAATGGATCACAATCTTTGTCCGTATCAGAAAAATACAATCCTGTGTCATATCCGTATAAGTATACTGCACCTGGATACTCAACAGTAAAATACGAACTTACGTCCTCAACTTTTCCCTCCTCGAAGGTAACATTGTCTTGTTGCGCAACAATCTTTACATCTCCGGTAATGTAATCCTGACCGGCACTTGCATGCTGCGTTGCAACTGGTGATACGCATAAGCCTAACACCATGACGATCGCGAGCAATAAACTGCTAACGCGATTGATCACTTTTTGCTTTTTCATTTCCTTCTTCTCTCCTTCTCTTTTTGAGCAATTCTTTTTTCAAAAAATCCCTCATTGATAGGAGTATTATACTCTCCGGTCATAGAATTTTCAATAATATTTTAAATATTTAATACAAATTATTATTTTTTTTAAATTTTTAAACACCCACTATGAACTTTCTCACTTTTTGTTATTTATTTCTCATATTTGTTACTTTTTTGTCACAATTACTTTTCCGTGCTACCACGATACTCCTATCAAGGATAGAACAAAAGAAATACAACAAACCAGGATGCCACCACTCAATTCTCGCACCGTATGCCTCTTTAAATACAGGGAAGCCCAGATGATCATTCCGGCAACCACCAGGCAGGGGATCAACATTTTAACACCTGCCAGATATACCAATAGAACCAGTGGACCCGTGAAGCTGCAAGCATGACCGCTGGCTCTAAAATGAAAGCATTTATTACATATTGTCAACAATAACACAGAGAGAAAATAGGTGGAGCAGATCAATTTTAACTGCATAGAAACCTGCATTGCCAAAGCCCAGACAAAGGCAACTCCATATCCGATAAAATTCAATACGAAGGCCAGATTCCTCTGCCCTTCTCTTCCTTTATCTCTTAATGACGGAATCAGTTTCTGCAACGGATAGGCCAAAATGGGAACAACTCCCAAAAGCATGATCGTTACCACGATCTGCCAAGGATCTTCAAACACCTCCGGATTTGCTTTTCCCAAAATAAGTACCATAACAGATACCATGACCGGCGGTACGGATATTACCCGGATTATTTTTGCAACCTGATCTTTTTTTGTCACTTTCCTTTTCCTCCTCAAACACACTTCTCTAGTTCTTTTGTCATTGCAAAGTTTATGTGATTTTCATATAATTATACTGTTACAGATTGTAACACTCGTTTTTCTGAGATTCAATGCTTTGAATTTTAACTGTGACAAGGAGGATATTTTTGTAACATGGAAAATAAAAATAAAAGAAGCAGTCCGGCTAATCTTCTGGCCAAAGAATGCATTGTATCCGCATTGCTTAAACTGATTTACATAAAGCCACTTAGTTCCATTACCATATCGGAACTGTGTGAAAAGGCCGGTGTATCCCGCATGACCTTTTATAGAAATTTCAGCTCCAAAGAAGAAATCTTCACGAATCAGCTTTCGGAAATTTTTGCAGAATACGCAAATGATGATCTTGCTCTGCCCGAAAATGGTATTTTTTATGATAAAGCCCACCTGATCCACTTTTTTACTTCTCTGTCAAAATACAAAGAGTTCTTTGATGGGCTTATGTTTTGTGGATTTGGATTGTATTTCTTGAAAATGATGAATGTTTATTTAATCGAAAAATGGAGTGATCAGGCCGATTCTTATAGGCTGATAGCCTTTTCCGGCGCATTGTATAATACCTTTTTCCTATGGTCATCCAATGGTTATAGACAAAACCCGGAAGAATTAGCAGAAGATTTAGCTGAAATCTTTTCCAACCACGAATAGTATCATTGTTAGGAGATCGTCTTTATCAATTTCCTGACCATCGCTATATCAAGTGGCACTCTGCTGGTTTCATAAGTTATGATCAGGTTTTCTCCTGGCATGATGCCCTCTTTCATATAATAGTTGACCTTACGCACGAAATCATCTGCATATCCGGGCTCATCCACCATTCCTGCATGTTCCCAATAAATGACCTTAGCTTTTTTTCTACTCATGATTGAAAAATCCGGATGTACGATTTTTCCTGTTTGTTCTAAACACACTTCTTCCTCATACCTATAATGTATATTCTCCCGTTCCCTAAATAATAAATTTGCTATGATCAGTTCTGATTTGGAACGCACCATTTCTCCCCGATCTGTTTCAAAACGCAAATTCTCCTGATACCCGTCATATTGTTTATATTCTTGTGCTTTCCATCTTTGAAATCTCTCTTCAGCTGAAAGAAATAACGGCTGTACAAGACTCTTTCGTTCCGTGCTGAGTTTGTCATACACTTCTGCTTTCTTTTCCGGATTATATTGTGTTTGAATTCTTTTTAACATTTTCAATTCCTGGTCAAGGACTGGAACTATTTCATGTAGATATTGCTTTTGCGCCAATTGTTTTATTAACTCTATTTCATTCTTTGTAGATAAATATCTTTCAATACGTTCTTCTTTTTGTGTATCCCATACCCTATGATAATACTGTACAAAACCATTCTTTTTCTTACTAACTCTCAATGTTCCTGACGGCTCATTACTCTTTAAATTATTTATCGTTTCTATAACCCGAGTCAGATTCGCAATGTCCCGACTAATTTGTTCTTTGAATTCTTCCAAAATTATATTCTCCTTTTCACTGGCCTTATTAAGACAATTCATCTCTGTTTTTTATTCATACTCCTTTTAAGATGACTTTTTCAAAGTGCAAAATGATTCTGGCACTGTTTTTTCATCTCAGCAAAGCATATTTGTATTGATAGGGATGACAATTTTCCTGTCTTAACCACTTTCCGTTCTGTTTTTTCATCTTAAATATACATATCAATAATGAGAAAGATGATTCTTTTCTTGATTTGAGTGTTTGCAACGCTTTTTATTCATCTCAAATTAATACATCTATATCAATCAAGATGAATTTCTTCTGCGCTCTTTCTCTTCTGGCATCCATCATTCATCTCATGTAAAACAAAAAGGTAAATCGGGATGAATCATCCCCGGAAATTAAATAGAATCATCGTGCCCCGCTATAAGCGGGGCACGACAACTTAAGATTAATCACTTATGAAACTTATTTATTGGCAATTGCAGCCTGTGCTGCGGCTAATCTTGCGATTGGCACACGGAATGGTGAACAGGATACATAATCCAGACCAATCTTATGGCAGAACTCTACGGAAGATGGATCTCCGCCGTGCTCTCCACAGATTCCGATGTGAAGGGCTGGATTTACCGGTTTTCCTAATTTGATGGTCATTTCCATTAACTTGCCAACACCGGTCTGATCCAGTTTCGCAAACGGATCATTCTCTAAGATCTTGGTGTCATAGTAAGCATTTAAGAACTTACCTGCATCATCACGGGAGAATCCGTAAGTCATCTGGGTAAGATCGTTGGTTCCGAAGCAGAAGAAGTCAGCTTCTTTTGAGATCTCGTCTGCAGTCAGTGCTGCACGTGGGATCTCGATCATGGTACCAACTTCATATTCTAACTTCACATCTGCTGCTGCAATTTCAGCATCAGCTGTTTCTACAACAACTTTCTTTACGAATTTTAATTCTTTTACTTCGCCAACCAATGGGATCATGATCTCCGGTCTTACAGTCCACTCCGGATGAGCTTTCTGTACTTCGATAGCTGCACGGATCACAGCCTTGGTCTGCATCTTAGCGATTTCCGGATAGGTAACAGCAAGACGGCATCCTCTGTGTCCCATCATTGGGTTGAACTCGTGTAAACCATTGATGATGTTCTTAATGGTTTCAACACTCTTGCCCTGAGCTTTTGCAAGCTTCTCGATATCTGCTTCTTCCGTCGGAACAAACTCATGAAGTGGCGGATCTAAGAAACGGATAGTAACCGGATTTCCTTCCAGTGCTTCATATAATGCCTTGAAATCGCCCTGCTGATATGGAAGGATCTTATCCAATGCAGCTTCACGCTCTTCTACAGTATCAGAACAGATCATTTCACGGAATGCAGCGATTCTGTCTTCCTCGAAGAACATATGCTCTGTACGGCAAAGTCCGATTCCTTCTGCACCCAGCTCACGTGCTTTTTTAGCATCAGCCGGTGTATCTGCATTGGTACGAACCTTTAATTTACGATATTTATCAGCCCATGCCATAACACGTCCGAACTCACCTGCGATCTTAGCGTCAACAGTTGGGATCTGGCCGTCATAAATATTTCCTGTGGTTCCATCAAGAGAAATGTAATCTCCCTCATGGTACTCTTTACCTGCTAAAGTAAATTTCTTGTTTGCTTCGTCCATTGCGATGTCTCCACATCCGGAAACACAGCAGGTACCCATTCCACGTGCAACTACGGCTGCATGGGAAGTCATACCTCCACGAACGGTTAAGATTCCCTGAGCTACCTTCATACCGGTAATATCTTCCGGAGAGGTCTCAAGACGTACAAGAACAACTTTTTCTCCTTTTGCTGCCCAGTTTTCAGCATCTTCTGCAGTAAATACAACCTTACCACAGGCAGCTCCCGGAGAAGCACCAAGACCTTTTCCTGCCGGAGTTGCATTCTTTAATGCAGCAGCGTCAAACTGTGGATGAAGCAGGGTATCCAGGTTACGTGGATCGATCATTGCAACTGCTTCTTCTTCCGTTCTCATACCTTCATCTACAAGGTCACAGGCAATCTTTAATGCAGCCTGTGCTGTTCTCTTACCGTTACGTGTCTGAAGCATATACAGTTTACCATGTTCAACAGTAAACTCCATATCCTGCATATCTCTGTAATGAGATTCCAGTATCTGGCAAACTTCCTGGAACTGTTTGAACGCCTCCGGGAACTTCTGCTCCATTTCAGCGATCTTCATCGGTGTACGAACACCGGCAACCACGTCTTCACCCTGTGCATTGGTAAGGAACTCACCAAACAGACCTTTGGCTCCTGTAGCCGGGTCACGGGTAAATGCAACACCGGTACCGCAATCATCGCCCATGTTACCAAAAGCCATGGACTGAACGTTAACAGCGGTTCCCCAGGAATATGGGATATCGTTGTCACGACGGTACACGTTTGCACGTGGGTTATCCCAGGATCTAAATACAGCTTTGATAGCACCCATTAACTGCTCCTTTGGATCCGTTGGGAAGTCCTGACCGATTTTGGACTTGTACTCAGCCTTAAACTGATTAGCAAGTTCTTTCAGGTCATCAGCAGTCAGATCAACGTCCTGTGTAACGCCTCTTTCTGCTTTCATTTTGTCGATAAGCTCTTCAAAATACTTCTTACCAACTTCCATAACTACATCGGAATACATCTGAATGAATCTTCTGTAGCAATCCCATGCCCAACGTGGATTTCCGGATGCTTTTGCGATCGTCTCTACAACATCTTCATTTAATCCAAGGTTTAAGATGGTATCCATCATACCAGGCATGGAAGCTCTGGCACCGGAACGAACAGAAACTAAGAGAGGATTCTCTTTATCTCCGAATTTCTTGCCTGTGATCTCCTCCATTTTTGCAATGTACTCATTGATTTCAGCCATGATACCGTCATTGATCTCACGTCCGTCTTCATAATACTGGGTACATGCTTCTGTGGTAATGGTAAAACCCTGTGGCACCGGAAGACCAATGTTGGTCATTTCAGCAAGGTTGGCACCTTTACCGCCGAGAAGTTCTCTCATGTTTGCGTTACCTTCGCTAAAAAGGTAGCAGTATTTGTTTGCCATTAAACAATTCCTCCTATATAACTTTTCTTTATGTAAACGAATTAATCGTTACAACCCATTACTTCTTTTCTATATTTTGCAATTCCTAAACCGAGAAGTTCCATAGCACGCTCAAGATCTGCCTGTTTCAGCACGTAAGCGATACGGATCTCATTCTTACCTTTACCACCGGTGTAGAAGCCGCCACCCGGTGCAAACATTACGGTTTCACCGTTATCGTCAAACTCTTCTAACAGCCACTGGTTGAACTTATCTGCATCATCCACCGGAAGAGCCGCCATCATATAAAATGCTCCCTGCGGTTCTGCACAGATCACACCCGGGATCTTCTGGATCATGTTGTAGCAGGTGTCACGACGTGCTTTATATTCTTTTCTCATTTCAGCAAAATAGCTGGAATCACAGCTGTATAATGCCGCACTGGCAATCTGATCCAGTGTAGCAACAGACAATCTTGCCTGAGCCATCTTCATGGCGTGTCCCATCAGTTCTTTGTTCTTGGACAGTAACGCACCGATACGTGCTCCGCAGGCAGAGAATCTCTTGGATACAGAATCTACGATCACTACATTCTGCTCGATTTCTTTAAACTGTGACATGGATGCCAGAGGTTCATCCCCATATACAAACTCACGGTATACTTCATCACCGATCACGTATAATTCATGCTCTTTAGCAAAATCTGCAATGGTCTGCATTTCTTCTCTGGTAAGAACAACACCGGTAGGGTTGCCGGGGTTGGTTACCATGATCGCTCTGGTATTTGGAGTAATGCAGCTTTCAAGCTTCTTTCTGTCAGCATAACGATATCCCTCTTCCGGAGAAGTTGGGATTGGCTTGATCACGCCACCTGCAACACGGATCATGGTGTTGTAGTTCGGATAAAACGGCTCAGCGATCATCACTTCGCTTCCCGGATCTAAGATACATGCAAAAAGAATGGACAATGCTTCACTTCCACCTGTGGTAACGATCACATCATCTGCTTCAAAATTCGCACCGATCTTCTTATAGTAATCCACAATGGCATCGATCATAACCGGAAGTCCCGGTGATGGTGCATATGCCAAAACCGGCTGTGTAAAGTTTCGAACTGCATCAAAATACTGTTCCGGAGTCTTGATATCCGGCTGTCCGATATTCAAGTGGTAAATCTTCTTGCCTGCCTGCTCCGCTTTCACTGCATAGGGGTGAAATTTTCTCATTGGAGAAAGGGAACACTGCTGAATTTTTTCAGAAATCTTCATCTCTGAGTCCTCCTCATTCATTAAATAATTTTTCCTTAATATACCTTAGAACTGCAATCCATTACTTTCCTTACAGTTGCTTATTATAGCCCAAAATTTAACAATCTTCAAGCAAGATTACAAAATAAATAAATGTTTACTTTACCATTTAAAAAGCAAGCTTTTGCGCAAAATAGCTTTCCAGATCTGCAATGGCCACACGCTCCTGCTCCATGGTGTCGCGGTCACGTACAGTTACTGCATGATCTTCCTCAGATTCAAAATCGTAAGTGATGCAGAACGGTGTTCCAATCTCATCCTGTCTTCTGTAACGTTTTCCGATATTTCCCCTGTCATCGAATTCGCAATTGTAGGTTTTGCTTAACTGTTCGTAGATCTTCTCCGCACCCTCATTGAGTTTCTTTGACAATGGAAGGATTCCGATCTTCACCGGAGCCAATGCCGGATGGAAATGAAGCACGGTTCTCATGTCTCCGCCTTCCAGTTCCTCTTCATCATAAGCCGCACACAGAAAAGCAAGTAAAACACGCTCTACACCCAAAGATGGTTCAATAACATACGGAATATACTTTTCATTCTTTACATCATCAAAATAAGTAAGATCCGCCTTAGATGCTTCCTGATGTCTGGTCAGGTCATAATCGGTTCTGTCTGCGATACCCCACAGTTCACCCCAGCCGAAGGGGAATAAGAATTCCAGGTCTGTGGTGGCATTGCTGTAAAATGCCAGTTCTTCCGGATCATGATCTCTGGTACGAAGTTCCTCTTCTTTAATGCCCAACGAATACAGCCAGTTGATGCAGAACTGCTTCCAATAGTCAAACCACTTTAAGTCTTCTCCCGGCTCACAGAAGAATTCCAGTTCCATCTGTTCAAACTCTCTGGTACGGAAAATAAAGTTACCGGGGGTAATTTCATTTCTAAAGGACTTACCGATCTGTCCGATTCCGAAAGGAACCTTCTTTCTGGACGTACGCTGTACATTCTTAAAGTTTAAGAAAATACCCTGAGCGGTTTCCGGTCTTAAATATACGGTGCTTTTGGCATCTTCGGTAACACCCTGGGAGGTTTTAAACATCAGATTAAACTGACGGATATCTGTAAAATTGTGTTTTCCACAGGTTGGACATGGAATGTTATGCTCTTTGATGTATTCCTGCAGTTCTTCCGGACTCATGGCATCCAATGGTTTTTCCATGGTCAGACCGTTCTCTTTGTTAAACTCTTCGATCATCTGATCCGCACGGAATCTTGCATGGCATTCCTTACAATCCATCAGTGGATCAGAGAAACCGCCCACATGTCCGGTAGTCACCCAGGTCTGTGGATTCATCAGGATTGCTGCATCAATTCCTACATTATAAGGATTCTCCTGGATAAACTTCTTCCACCAGGCCTTCTTCACATTGTTCTTTAATTCCACGCCAAGGTTTCCGTAATCCCAGGTATTTGCCAAACCTCCGTAGATTTCAGATCCCGGGTACACAAAACCTCTGGATTTTGCCAGTGCTACGATTTTTTCCATTGTCTTTTCCATATCCATACTCCTCTTTCTTATTTATAGATCACAACGATATACTCATCGCCGTAGTTTTCCATAATGGTTCCGTCCTTATCCTTCACAGGAGTCACCGTATTTTTGTCTACTACTTCCACATTGTCGGATACATAGCAGATCGTACCTTTTACCTTCACTCCCATACGCTCTTTCATAATGACTACCTTAAGGTCTCCTTCCATATCGGAAGACGCTACCGCGTTACCTGTTGCAGTATCATTTACCTTATAATAGGTTTCGTTTAAGGTATACCCGGCTGCCAGAGCCTCTGCCATGGTTCCGCAGAAAAATTCTTCTCCATGAAATGCGGCAAAATCCTCACCGGATTTATATTTTAAGAAAAGCGTTGCGGTTTCATTTTCCACCTCAAGCTTTACCTTTTTTACGCTGCCCTTCTCATGTTCCGCTTCATAGTCGCTGATACTTTCGTCTATGAAACTCTCCAGATCCTCTTTATTGTAGTAATCCTCACTGAATGATTCAATACTGGCCTCCAGAACCGTTCCGTTCCCTTTTACATATACCGCACTTTCTGATGTATCAAAGGTGGAACCGCACCCTGTTACCGAAAAAACCAGTGCCAGACACAGCACAAGCACTCCGATCTTCTTCATGATTACCTCCTGATGTCAAACTTTTCTTATTATAACTTCTTTTACCGGATTTGTAAAGGATTGCCACATTCCTCCGGGTTACTCCACAAATCTTCTTTTGTATCTTAAGGTTCCTCCATTATAGACAGAATGTCCAGCGAATGGAACGTCCGGTCAATGTATCGGCTCATAAATCCATCAAGGATCGTTCCCATTTCTTTAAGTACCTTGGGCGTAACCCGGAAAGTGTACAATTTTTCAATGGACGAGCACCGGATATAATCCAACGCATATACCGTGGACTCATCATATCCATCTTTATCACCGATCACCGGATACTCTCCGTTGATCACCATAGCCTTCATCTCATAAATCCTTCTGATCAAAGCATTCTCGATCTTATCCGATAAAAGTGCCCGAAGAGACTGATACAGTAATTTTAACATCTGCGTTTCGTCCACATTTTCCCGGGTATAGTAGTTGGCAATCTCCAAAAAGTAAAAGCCATATCCCGACAATTCAGGACTTGTTGTCAACTCCCGAAAATACTGTTGCACATTCACCTTTACCACAGAATAGGAATCCCGCCCTTCGTAGCACTCGAACTCTCCGAAGCAAAATGGATTCGCTGCTGCGATCAGGGAAGAATTGGGCCTTCTGGCTCCCCTTGCAAATGCTGAGATCCTTCCTCGCTCTTTTGTTAAAATGACCAACCGCTTGTCATATTCTCCCACAGGTGCCGCCAGAAGAACCATCCCGGTAAGCTTTGTGCGTTCACTGCTCATGCTTTATTCATCAATCCTCTTTTTGTCGTATCCGTAATTCTTCATTAAAACATCATTATCCCGCCAGTCTTTTTTCACCTTTACCCAAAGTTTCAGATTTGCCTGACAGTCTAACATTTTCTCGATTTCATACCGGGCATTGGTTCCTATCTTTTTCAACATAGAACCCTGTTTTCCTATGATAATACCCTTATGGGAATCCCGTTCACAGATAATGGTGGCATCAATATCCATGATCTTTGCGCCCTTCCGCATTTTCATCCGGTCAATTACCACGGCAATCCCATGAGGAATCTCATCGCTTAAGGCATGAAGTGCTTTTTCCCGGATCATTTCCGCTACGATCTGTTTCTCCGGCTGATCAGTAATGGTATCTTCGTCATAGAACATAGGTC
Source organism: Lachnospiraceae bacterium (assembly GCA_051878875.1). GTDB lineage: Bacteria > Bacillota > Clostridia > Lachnospirales > Lachnospiraceae > XBB1006. The sequence goes on from JBJEKY010000034.1 coordinate 65,066, forward strand.
CATATGGAAGATATTTAAAAACGGTATCCAGCAATTCATCTACATTTACTCCGGTCTTGGCGGATACCGGAACGATCTCGTCAAAATCATAAATCTTACGATAAGTATCAATAAAAGAAAGGATTTCTTCTTTCTTTACGGTATCTACCTTGTTAATGACCAGAATCACCGGAACCCTGACCTTTGTGAGTTTTTCTGCGATGTGTTTTTCTCCGGCACCCACATAATTGGTGGGTTCCACCAGCCACAACACCACATCCACATCCTTTAAGGTACTTTCCGCCACGTTTACCATGTACTCACCCAGTTTATTATTGGCTTTGTGGATTCCCGGTGTATCTAAGAATATGATCTGCCCCCGGTCTTCCTGCGTATACACAGTCTGGATCCGGTTTCTGGTAGTCTGCGGTTTGTTTGAGGTAATGGCGATCTTCTGACCGATGATCCGGTTCATCAACGTCGATTTCCCCACATTGGGTCTTCCTATCAATGCTGCAAAGCCTGATTTTAATTCCTTCATAGTACTCCTTTTCTAAGTAAGGCGCCTGAGGGCAGGTTCCAAAACCTGCCCCCTCATATGCCCGTCGTTATTTTAAATTACACGTATTCTTAAAAATATCTTTGTCTGATCGGATTTTTTCCTCGTTTCCGATCACACAGATATTGTTCTGATCAAGCGCAGCTCTCATTGGTTCAGCCAACGCCCTGATATCCTCCGGTGTGGCATTGATGATCTGAAGACGCTCTCTTCTTAAATCTTCCACAGTGATCCCTCTCAGATAATGAGCAACACTCCGAAGTCCTTTTGCAGCCGGTGTCAGAGGGGTATCCATCAAACCAAAGGTTCCGATGACATACTTGGTCATCTCCCGCTCATCCACATCAAACTGTTCAAGATAATCCGGAATACCAGCAAAAACTTCCAGTGATTTCTTTAAGTTCGGATCACGGTAAGTACTTAAGGATACGTTTCCGTTTTTGATCATTCCTCCACCGCATCCGTAAGCACCGCCTTTTACCCTGATATTCTGCCACAGATAATCGTAGCTTAAGATCACATGCAGCATATTCATAACACCGTTAAAATCATATCCTGCTTTCCGGAAGTTTCCGCTCTGGCATACATACTGGATCTGGGAAGCATCCATAAAACCTTCATTTTTCTGTTCCAAAACCGGTTCATCCGGTGAATACGTAAAGTCAGCATAGCTTAGATGATGACATAATTCCTTTAACTGAGGTGCCAGAGTATCAAACTCCTCTTTTTCACAAGTGGAGCTTACCAGCAGATTCTCTTTTCGGAACACAATATCATTTAACTTCTTCAGGTTCATGATAAGTCGTTCTTTTTTCTCTTCAAAATGATCGTCCAGATCCGCCAGATACTGATAGAAACCTAAGCCTTGTACCATGTCCTTAACGTATCCCATACGGGAATGATAGCTTTCTGCCCGCAACAGTCCATAGCGGTTTCCTGCACTGCTGATGTCATCCTGCATTCTGGAACGTGTTTCCGCGATCAGCTCTCTTAGACGCTTCTCTCCGTCAAACCTGGTATTTTCTATTATCTCTGAAATTAGCTCCATGGCTTTTGGAAGCTGTCCATATAGCGTCTTGGAACTGATGGTGAATTTCAGATCAAACTGGTCCGGTGTTTTCACCTTTTCGAAAAAGCCCAAAGAGCAACCGATTCCACCGGTGGTACGGTCAATCTCATTACTTAACTGTGCATAAGAGTAGTTCTTCGTATCCAACAGACCCCATACAGCTTTCAAAACGCCCAGGCAGGGAAGCAGTTCATTGGAAAGCTTCTTCACATTAAACATCAAATGCAGATAATGGATGCCTCCGGTAAACAATTCATGATGCAGCACAGTGATCTGTTCCTGTTTGTAAATCTCGTTGGTAATAGGCAGTGGCTCTTTCCTAATGTCACTCCTTCTCAATGTAGGAAGTGATCTCAACTGCTCCTCTGTAGAAGGCTCATCCTGATACGCTTTCAACCGTCTGGTATCTTCCACGATCTTTGCGATCTCTTCCTTACTCATGGATGCTTTTTTTTCTGCCAACGCTTTTGCCAGTTCTGCGTCCTGCTTCACCGAAAGTCCCGGTTCCGGTTTCAGCACGATGAACGCACAATGGTTATTCTCTATAAGATAGGTCTTTATGATCTCCTCATAATAAGAGGTTTCAATCTTTTCCCGTAATGTCCGGAAGGTATCCAGTGCCTCTACATGAAGGAACGGCTGGTTTTCATCATACATCCAGCTCTCCGTACATAGAAAACCATACATCAGTCCTTTTGGGTCACTGCCGAAATCTGCTTCGCGGTATTTGAACTCCAACGTATTCAGTCCTGCTTCCAGCACCTTTTTGTCAAGACCGTTCTTTACCTGCTCTGACAGGACCTCATGGATAATGCTCTTAAATTTCATGAAATCTCCGACATTGGCATTTTTCGCCTCGATCATATAGAATGGCTGTTTAATGCCGGACATCCAGATTCCGGAAATATCATTTCCCACTCCGTTATCCAAAAGTGCCTGCTTTAATGGTGCTCCCGGTGACTGCATCAGGGCATAATTCAATACATCCATGGCAATGTAGAGTTCTTTGTCCAATGCATCTTTTACCACAGCACCATATGCCAGGATGGTTTTATTCTCCTCGCTCTCACCGCTGGAAATGGAATAAGTTGTCTCCAGCTCCATGGGTTTGTCAAAGGGCTTCTGCATGGGAATCTCCGAATCAATGATCCGTGGTTCAAAGGTGGACAAATATGCTTCATCCATGTAACGCAGCTTCTCTTCCATATCCATATCTCCATACAGATAAATGAAACTATTGCAGGGATGGTAATAGGCACGATGGAAATCCAGAAATTCCTCCCTGCTCAATGTTGGGATCACCGCCGGATTTCCGCCGGAATCCTTACCGTAACAATTATCAGGAAAAAGTGCTTTGTTCATCAGGTTATAAACGATTTCTTCCGGAGAAGAATACGCACCTTTCATCTCATTGTAAACCACACCATTGATGGTCAACGGGTCACTCTCGCTTTCCATTTCATAGTGCCAGCCTTCCTGTTCAAAAATCTCTTCCTGCTTATAAATATTAGGATGAAAAACCGCATCCAGATAAACATCCATCAGATTCTGGAAATCTCTGTCATTACAACTTGCCACCGGGTATAAGGTCTTATCCGGGAAGGTCATGGCATTCAAAAAAGTATTCAAAGACCCTTTGGCCAATTCCACAAAGGGATCCTTTAACGGATACTTTTCTGATCCGCATAGCACCGTGTGCTCAATAATATGCGGTACTCCGGTGTCATTATCCGGAGTGGTGCGGAAGCCGATCTGAAAAACCTTATTTTCATCATCGTTTGAGATCAACACGATCCGCGCACCTGTTTTTTTATGCTTCAATAAAAATCCTTCGGAATTCAATGCTTCCAAATGCTGCTGCTTTACCAGCTCATAAGCCGGCAGATTGTTCATGTCCAACATACTATTCCCCCTCAAAAACGTTCTTATTTTTGTTGATGGTAACCTCCATCTGCGGATATGGTATCTCAATATGATGTTCCTTAAAAGCTGTCACAGTCTGCTCCGACAGCCTCCATTTCACATCCCAGTAATCTTCTGTTTTTACCCAGACACGGTAACCCAGAACCACTTCACTGTCTCCCAGATGATCCACAAACACCTGGACCGGTTCTTCCGGCAGTCGTAATGGTTCGTTTGTCAAAAGCTCTTCCAGACAGGCTTTTGCCTGTTTAAGATCCGCTGCATAAGAAACCCCTACCGTAAGATTCACACTACGCTTATCCATTCTGGTCACATTGGTGATCACACCGTCGGACAGTTTCCCATTGGGGATTACCACCATCCGGTTATCGACGGTCAAAAGTCTGGTGTAGCAGATCTGGATCTGGCTGACCGTTCCCTCTTTTCCGGAATCTGTCACAATGTAGTCTCCTACTTCAAAGGGCTTCAAGATCAGTATCAGCACTCCTCCCGCGAAATTCGCCAGGCTTCCCTGGGCTGCAAGTCCCACAGCCAGTCCCGCAGATCCGACTACGGCTGTGATGGATGCCGTGGTCACTCCAAATCTTGCCACGATCAACACCACCAGGAAAAAATAAAGTAGAACCTTTATCAAGGATTCCAAAAACTGTTTTACCCCCTCGTCCAGGCTACTTCGTTCCATGATACGGTGGAACATCTTTCGGATCATACCGATCACACGTATTCCCACCACATAGATCAGCAGGGCGATGAGCACATTTACTGCAAAATCCAGGATTCCCGGCACAAGGCCTTTAAGGTAGCTGACCAGCATGCCACTTTGTTCTTTCAGTTCTTCTTCCTTCAACATTGTTTGTGCTAACAGCATCCTTATCCTCCCTTGAAAAGTATAGTATCACATAGAAACTTTAGAGAACTTCCTATGTAAGTACAAAAGGACACGCCGCATGTGCGACGTGTCCCGCCTGTTATCTTACTGAGCAGCGTCCTGTGCTTTTTCCACTGCAGCAATGGCACTCTTCTGCATTGGGATACGGCAGTTCTTGTTGCTGCCAAATTCAACGATCACGGTATCATCCTGCATATCGATCAGGGTTCCGTAGAAACCGCTGGTAGTAAGAACGGTGTCGCCTACTTTCATTTCTGCGAGCATCTGGTTCTTTCTCTTGGTTTCCTTCTGCTGAGGTCTGATCATCATAAAATACATTAAAACAAATAATAAGACCAACATAGCAATGCTATAGATCGCGCTTCCGCTGGTTGTAGCAAAAATCATTTTTACATTCCTCCGATACTAAATACTAACAAAACTATTCTACACAAAATGGGCACATTCTTCAAGAGGTTTGTCCATCTTTTATAAAGTGTTTATTTTTTATTCTTCCGGTGTGGCCATACTCTCAAGTTTCTGCTTTTTGTATGCTGCAAATCGTCCTTCATCCAATGCATCCCGGATCTCTTCCATCATCTTATTATAAAAATACAGATTATGAGTCACACAAAGGCGCATACCCAACATTTCTTTTGCTTTCAACAGATGGCGGATGTAGGCACGGCTGTAATTTTTACAGGTAGGACACTGACAGCCCACCTCAATGGGACGGGTATCCAGCTTATATTTTTCATTGAACAGATTGATTTTTCCGTGATTGGTATATAAGTGTCCGTGCCTTCCGTTACGGGATGGATAAACGCAGTCAAAGAAATCTACACCGCGCTCCACACCTTCCAGGATATTGGCAGGAGTTCCAACACCCATCAGATAAGTAGGTTTATCCTGTGGAAGATAGGGTACCACTTCATCCAGGATATGATACATCTGCTCATGGGTTTCTCCCACCGCAAGGCCGCCTACTGCGTAACCGTCAAGATCAAGCTCCCGGATCTGTTTGGCATGTTCAATCCGGATATCCTCATAAATCGCTCCCTGGTTGATTCCAAACAGCATCTGATGAGGGTTGACGGTATCCTCCAAAGAGTTTAACCGCTGCATTTCTTTCTTGCACCGCTCAAGCCAGCGTGTGGTCCTTGCTACGGAATCCTCCACATACTTACGCTCTGCCACGGAAGACGGACATTCATCGAATGCCATGGCAATGGTGCTTCCCAGATTAGACTGGATCTGCATACTCTCCTCGGGTCCCATAAAGATCTTGGCCCCATCAATATGGGAGTGGAAATACACGCCCTCTTCCTTGATCTTTCTTAATCCCGCCAGGGAAAATACCTGAAATCCACCGGAATCCGTAAGGATTGGGCGATCCCAGTTCATAAACTTATGAAGCCCTCCCAGCTGTTTGATCACCTTATCTCCGGTCCGTACATGGAGATGGTAGGTATTGGACAACTGCACCTGGGTTCCGATTTCTTTTAAATCCATTGTGGACACCGCACCCTTGATCGCTGCTACGGTTCCCACATTCATAAATACCGGAGTCTGTATGGTCCCGTGCACCGTGGTAAGTTCTGCCCGCTTTGCACGTCCTTCTGTTTTCAATACTTTATACATTCGTTCACTTCCTTTTCCGTCACCAAAGCCACGAGGTATCTTTAAGAGGGTACTTCCGTCTCAGCTTCCTCACGGCGCAGGATATCAAACTGATCCAGCGGCATACCAAGATCGATATACAGATCCTGCTGGGGATGCGGAGCACTCTCCATCTCATTTCCGTCAGCATCATAAATCTTCTTCACCGTTACCCGGATATTCTCTCCGGAAGGTTTCATCACTTCAATCTCTTCTCCTACACTGAACTTATTTCGCTGCTCTATATGGTAACATCCCTTTTCGTCCTGCTCTCCTACAATACCAAGGTAGGTATATTCCCGGACATAGGTATTATTATCATAAATCTGGGTATTCTCATCCGGTTTTCCAAAGAAAAATCCGGTAGTAAACTGCCGATAGGTGCAGTTACTGATCTGTTCCCGGTACCAGGGCAGATTCTGTCGGTACTTTTCTTCCGACTCCAGATAATCATCCACCGCCTTGCGATAGGTGCGGGCTACGGTCGCCACATACAGGGCCGTTTTCATCCGTCCTTCGATCTTAAAGCTGTCGATTCCTGCTTCCATCAATTCCGGGATATGCTCAATCATACAAAGATCCTTGGAGTTGAAAATATAGGTTCCCCGGTCGTTTTCATATACCGGAAAATACTCTCCCGGGCGCTTTTCTTCCATTACTGCATACTTCCAGCGGCAGGGATGGGTACAGGCTCCCCGGTTGGCATCCCTGCCCGTGAAAAAGTTGCTTAAAAGACATCTTCCGGAATAGGAAATGCACATAGCACCATGCACAAAGGTCTCAATTTCCATCTCCTCAGGAATATGCTCCCGAATTTCCCGGATTTCTTTTAAGGACAGCTCTCTGGCACTCACCACTCTTTTTGCGCCCTGCTCCCACCAGAACCGGTAAGTTCCGTAATTTGTATTGTTAGCCTGGGTGCTGATATGGATTTCCATGTCAGGAAGTACCTCCCTTGCAATGGTAAAAATTCCCGGATCTGAAATGATCAGTGCATCCGGTCCTACTCCTTTCAGCTCCTCGAAATACTTCCGGACTCCCTCAAGGTCATAATTATGAGCCAGGATATTGGCTGTAACATAAACCCTGACTCCATGTTCATGGGCAAACTTCACCCCCTCTGCCATTTCCTCCAAGGAGAAATTCTTTGCTTTGGCACGCAGGCCGAAGGCTTCACCCCCGATATATACTGCATCTGCTCCAAACACCACAGCCACCTTTAATACTTCCAGACTGCTGGCCGGAACCAAAATCTCTACTTTTCTTTTCATGTATCGCTCCTTATTTCTTCACACTGACCGTCACGCCGTCACCCAATGGCAAAATCGAGGTTGTAAACATCTCATCATGGGTCAGTTCATACAAATATTCCCGCATCCTCTTATGTATGGTCCGGTTTCGTCTGGTTACCGCAAACCGGGACTGGATAATATCCCCATCCTGCAATACGTTATCCGAAACCAATACACCACCGGAACAAAGCAGCCGCTTTACTTCCGGATAAAAATTAATATATTGCCCTTTGGCGGCATCCATAAAAATAAAATCAAAAGGACCGGTAAGTTCTTTTAACACCTCAGATGCATCGCCTTCCATGAGGTTGATCACCTCTGAAAGTCCTGCTTCTTCAATGTTTCGTTTTGCTACCGGAATCCTTTTTGCATAATTCTCAATTGTGGTGATCTTACAGGATACCGGATTATTACGTGCCATAAGGATAGAAGAAAAGCCGATGGCCGTTCCTACCTCCAGGATGGCTGCCGGCTTATGCATATTAAGCAGGGTTTTCAAAAACTGCTGGGTTTCTGTACGTATGATCGGTACAAGATCCCTGTTTGCTTCCTTTTCAATCCTTGTCAGCAAAGCATCATTCCCTGTATTCAGGGAATTCATATAGGATACATAACGTTCATCTACGATCATACCTTATTCCTCCTGTGCTTCAACAGATCCGCCTCCCAGAGTCATAATGATCTCATCCGGAGTCATATCCGTAGAAAGCTGGTAAAGCCCCGGCCTGATCTCTGCCTCGTAATCAGAAAGCTTCATCTGGGCGAAAAACAAAAAGGAGCTGTTGCAAAGACCTTTGCCCTGCAACAGTTTTGCAATATCCATATCCCCCATACCCTCTGTGATCTGTACAGAGATCGTCTGGGCATGAGCCGTATCCGATACTGCCCCTTCTGTAAAAATGCGATATCCAAAGTCATAGGAACCGCGGCCAATCAATACTACCCCTGCAAAAATAACCACGCAAACCAGTAGTCTTGCACATATTTTTACAATATTCAGAACGATCTTGCTGCTGTTCATGACTTTTCGCTCCTGTTCTTTCCTAATCCACTTCCATAATGATCGGCATGATCATCGGCTTACGCTTGGTCTTCTTCCATACAAAATCACCCAATGAATCTTTAATCTCGGTCTTGATCTTGTTCCAGTCTGTTACTCCGTTATCTTCCAGATTCATAACGGTTTCATTTAATACTTCCTGCGCTTCATCCAAAAGACTTTCTGCTCCCCGGATGTAGACAAAACCTCTGGAAATAATGTCCGGCCCTGCTACGATCCGTCCGCTTCCGGATTCCATGCTTAATACCACAATGATAATACCGTCTTCTGCCAGCTTCTGACGATCCCTGAGGACGATATTTCCTACGTCTCCTACACCAAGACCATCCACCAGGATATCTCCGCACTGTACGTGATCCACTACTTTAGCCTTTTTATCATCCAGTGCCAGCACGTCGCCGGAAGACAGGATAAAGATATTTTCCTTTGACATTCCAAGTTCTTCTGCTAATTTAGCCTGTGCCATCAAATGGCGGTATTCCCCATGCACAGGGATGGCATATTTGGGATGCACCAGAGAATAGATCAGCTTGATCTCTTCCTGACAGGCGTGTCCGGACACGTGGGTATCCTGGAAGATCACATCCGCCCCCTGACTATACAGGTCGTTGATAACTCTGGAAACAGCCTTTTCATTACCGGGGATCGGGTTTGAACTAAAGATCACAAGATCTCCGGGTTTGATCGTTACCTTTCTGTGCAGGTTCGCAGCCATTCTCGGAAGTGCCGCCATAGACTCTCCCTGGCTTCCTGTGGTAATGATCACGGTTTTATTATCAGGATAATTCTTTAACTGTTCAATATCGATAAGGGTATTGTTTGGTATATCCAGATACCCCAGTTCCGAAGCGGTGGAAATGATATTCACCATACTCCGGCCTTCTACCACAACCTTACGTCCGAACCGATGAGCTGCATTGATGATCTGCTGCACACGGTCTACATTGGACGCAAAGGTTGCCACAATGATCCGTTTGGATGGATTATCGGAAAAAATGGTATCAAAAGTTCTTCCTACCGTCTTTTCTGATTGGGTGAACCCGGGCCGTTCTGCATTGGTACTGTCACACATCAGGGCAAGAACACCTTTCTTTCCCAGTTCTCCAAACCGCTGCAAATCAATGGCATCACCGAACACCGGTGTATAATCCACTTTAAAGTCTCCGGTATGCACCACGATTCCTGCAGGTGAGAAAATAGCTAACGCCGCCGCATCCTGGATGCTGTGGTTGGTGCGGATAAACTCCACCCGGAACTGTCCTAAATTAATGGACTGACCGTATTTTACCACTTTTCGTTTCACTTTTTTCTCCAGACCATGCTCTTCCAGTTTATGGTCGATCAATCCCATGGTAAGCTTGGTAGCATACACCGGGACATTTACTTCTTTTAATACATAGGGCAAAGCCCCGATATGATCTTCATGTCCGTGGGTAATAAAAAATCCCTTGACCTTCTCCAGATTATTCTTTAAATACGTTACATCCGGGATAACAAGGTCAATTCCATACATTTCATCCTCAGGGAAAGACAATCCGCAATCCACAACAATAATACTGTCTTCGTATTCGAAGGCAGTAATGTTCATTCCGATCTGTTCTAATCCGCCCAGAGGAATAATCTTTAATTTTCCGTCCGTTTTCTTCAATCTTGCACCTTCCTTTTCTAGAAGGAGAAATCCACATCCTCAAGCATTTCGGCAAATATTCCCGACAACGCCTCGAGCAGTGCGTCATCCTCCACGATCTCATAGAAAAGGTCTTCACCTTCTTGTCCAGGCTCCTCTTTCAGTATATAGGCTGTACTATCTCCCTCTTCGTCTTCGGTGACCAAAAGATAGTTCACACCATTTAATTTCGTCTGTTCTACTACATAAACGTCCAATTCTTCCTGTGTTTCCTGGTCAAAAAAAGCGATCTTTTCCATGATATTCATTCTCTCTTTTCGTTATTAAGATCTGTTTGACAAATAGTCAAGATATCCCTGTAGAATAAAAACTGCCGCAAGTTTGTCCACGTACTGCTTGCGGTCCTCTCTGCGAATGCCCTGTTCCATCATGGTGTTATCAGCCATAACGGTGGTCAGCCGTTCATCCCACAAATGTACCGGCAGACCGGTTCTTCTTTCCAGCATCTCTTTAAATTCCAGGGTCTTTTCACAACGGTCTCCCTCGGAATTATTCATATTCTTTGGATATCCCAGAACAATTTCGTCAACTTCATATTCAGCGATCAACGCTTCTATACGAGCCAAGGTTTTCCTCAGCTTAGTTTCCTTCTCACGGCGAATGATCTCAACACCCTGCGCCGTCACAAGCAGTGGGTCACTTACTGCCACTCCCACTGTTTTCGAGCCATAGTCTAATCCAATGATCCGCATACTTTAAAATTTCTGCTCCAGATAAAATTTCAAAACTTCTTCCACGATCTCATCCCGTTCTACGCGCATGATCAGGCTTCTTGCATTCTTATGGCTGGTAATATAAGTGGGGTCTCCGGACATGATATAACCAACGATCTGGTTTACCGGATTGTAGCCCTTTTCCTTCAAGGCTTCATAAACCTTCGCGATGACGTCCGATACCGGAAGTTCTACTTCTTTCTCCACTCTGAAATATTGTGTATTGTTCATATCCTGCATAACTTACACGTACCTTTCTATAAAAATGCCTTGTCCTTTTATTCTAATATAAACCCATTAAAATTACAAGACACCCATCACATCTTCGTTGAGAAATTCTGTAGGTTTTACCGTAACAAAGGTATTTTTCTGCTCTCTGCAGACAATTCCCGGCACTGCCAATTTTACATATTCTTTGGTATGACCGGTAAAAAACGTTTTTTCTCCCATCTGCTCTTTTTCCTCGATGAGAACTTCTACGTCTCTGCCTATATAATAACTCATAAACCGCTTTTTATTCTCTTTCAGATCCTCTGAAAGGATATGGCTGCGGTCTGCTTTCTGCTGCTCGGTCAATTGTCCCGGCATAGTAGCCGCCGGTGTTCCCTGCCGTTTGGAATACTTGAACAGATGAACCTCGTAAAAATCAATGTCCTGCAAAAATTTCCGGGTGGTCTCAAATTCCTCTTGTGTCTCTCCGGGAAATCCCACGATCACATCCGTGGTCAGGGCAGGATGTTCAAAATAAGTCCGCAAAATCTCACAACGTTTCTTATATTCTTCTGCCGTATATCTGCGGTTCATCCTCTTCAAAGTAGCATCACAGCCGCTTTGCAGAGACAGATGAAAATGCGGGCAGATCTGCTCCACCTGACTTAACCGCCCCGCAAACTCTTCCGTAACGATCCCCGGTTCCAAAGAACCCAGACGGATCCTGCGGATCCCATGTATCTTTGCCACAAGTTCTATGAGGTCAATGAGACTGCTGTCACAGTCCACCCCATAAGAGCTTAAATGGATTCCGGTAAGTACCACTTCCTGATATCCTTTTTCTGCAAGTCCTGTGATCTCAGAAACCACTTCCTCCGGCTTGCGGCTTCTCACCCTTCCCCTTGCATAAGGAATGATGCAATAGGTGCAAAACTGGTTACAACCGTCCTGCACTTTCACAAACGCTCTGGTATGCTCTGCGGTGCGCTTCATCTCCATGGGTTCATAGCTTTTATCCTTGCCGATCTCCACAAGATCCGTCACCTTTTCCCCTGTAGCTTCGTACTCTGCCAGAAGCTCGGGCAACCGGTATTTCTGGTTATTTCCGATAACAATGTCAATGGCATCGTCATCCACAGCTTTATCCGGACTCGTCTGTACATAACAGCCCGCAGCCACCACAATAGCTTTCGGATTGCGCTTTTTAGCCTGATGGATCATCTGGCGGGATTTGCGGTCCGCAATATTGGTAACGGAGCAGGTGTTGATCACATATACATCTGCTTCCTCATGAAAATCCACAATCTCGTATCCGGCTTCTATCAATAATTCCTGCATGGCTTCGGTTTCGTAGGCATTGACCTTACATCCTAAGTTATGAAGCGCTGCTTTTTTCATGTTCTATCCTCTTTCTGTTACAATATGGTTTCTATTATGCATTACCCCATTTCACACCCACACGCTCTACCGTATGATGGTTGACTTTGCTTTCTAAAAAGAGTAGGATGATGGTGTAAAGTAAACGAAATGGAGGTTTTTAAATGAACAAAGTATTCATTTCCTTAAATTCTATCGAAAAGGTAAAATCCTTTGTAAATATCGTTTCCCAGTTTGATTTCGACTTTGATCTCATATCCGGAAGATATGTCATTGACGCGAAATCCATCATGGGAATTTTCAGCCTGGACTTATCAAAGCCCATTGAATTGTCCGTGCATACCAATGATCGTATGAACGAAGTACTGGAGGCTTTAAAACCGTTCCTGGTTGAGTAATTTTTTACATGATCCCGATTATTTCAAAAGTTCCGCAAGGGAGTTTCCTTGCGGACTTTTTTTATCATGATAAGGAAGGATGCCCCAAGCCTCCTTTTATTTTGCCTCTACAACAATGGTTTCCGTGGTTTCAATGGTCTTTTTCATCAGTTCATCGATCACATCGGAAAGGTTGGTTTCAGATCTCTTAATAATATTGATGTTGGGCTTGGTCACAGGGTGCTTGGCCACAAAAATGGTACAGCAATCCTCGAACGGTAAAATAGAAGTCTCATAGGTATCGATCTTCTCCGATATCTCCACGATCTCCTGCTTGTCAAATCCGATCAAAGGCCTGTACACCGGCAGGGTACACACTTCATTGGTAGCAGCTAAAGACTGCATGGTCTGGCTGGCTACCTGTCCGATGCTTTCTCCCGTTACTAATCCCAGACAGTTTCCTTCTTTTGCAAAATGTTCTGCGATCTTCATCATATAACGGCGCATGATGATGGTCAGCTCATCGTGAGGACATTTTTCATAAATAGCCAGCTGGATATCTGTGAAATTAACCACATGTAACGTAATAGGACCGCTATAACGGGCCACAATGGCTGCCAGGTCAATGACCTTTTGCTTCGCACGCTCGCTGGTGTATGGCGGTGCATGAAAATAGGTTGCCTCTATGCTGACGCCACGCTTTGCGATCATATATCCCGCCACAGGGCTGTCGATACCGCCGGAAAGTAACAGCATGGCTTTGCCGTTAGTTCCCACGGGCATACCGCCCGGACCCTTGATGTTCTCCGAATAAATATTGATCTTCTGGCGGATTTCGATACACACGAATATATCCGGGTTATGCACATCCACTTTCATGTTTGGACAGGCCTCCAGGATTTTTTCACCCATATCCATGTTGATCTCGGTAGAATTAAGCGGGTAATTCTTTCTGGCGCGCCGGGCCATGACCTTAAAGGTCATTTCCCGGTCGCCATAGGTTTCCTTCAAATGCTTCACAACCTCTTCTACCAGGTTCTCGTAACCCTGATCTTCGATCTGGACCATAGGACAGACACCTACCACGCCGAATACTCTGGTCATGGCCTGCACAGCATGATCGTAATCATACTCGCCCTTGGCATCCACATAGATCCTTCCCTGTTCCTTCCAGATCTCGAACTCACCTTCCACAGGTTTTAACGCATGGGAAAGATGACTTACCAGCGCATCTTCAAACAGATGTCTGTTTTTTCCCTTAATTGCAATTTCTCCGTATTTTATCAAAAATGACTGGTACATTGTTACCTCCTGACAAATCTTGTAAGTACCGGCAGGATCTCCTTCAGTACTTTGATCGTATAGTCTGCTTCTTCCCTGGTATTGGCATCGCACAAACTGATGCGGACCGTAGACTCCAGCTTTTCTTTTGGCAGTCCGATGGCCTTTAAGGTAGCACTGACGGACGGTTTATTAGATGAGCATGCGCTTCCTGCAGAAACATAGATCCCCCGCTCTTCCAATGCGTGAAGCAATACTTCGCTGCGTACTCCCGGTACGGAAACACTGATGATGTGGGGAGCATTTTCTCTGGTGAGTTTTCCATTGATGCTGATTCCATCAATCGTCTTCAGCCCTTCCATAAAGTATTCCCGCAACTGATAGAGATTTTCCACTTTCTCATCAAAGTTATTATACATATCTTCACAGGCCTGACCCAGTCCTGCTACCCCCGGTACATTTTCTGTTCCGGAACGCAATCCGTTCTGATGGCCTCCTCCGAAAATGATTGGTGTCAAACGCACTTTATCCTTTACATACAAAAAGCCCACGCCCTTAGGTCCATGGATCTTATGTCCGCTCACCGCCAACAGGTCAATGTTATCTTGCCTGGGGTAGATCTTGTATTTTCCATACGCCTGAATGGCATCCACATGAAACAGGGTATTGGGATTGCACCGTTTGATCAAAGCTCCCGCTTCCCTAACAGGCTGCACACTTCCGATCTCGTTGTTCACATACATGATAGATACCAGAATAGTATCCGGTCGAATGGATCTTTTCAACTGTTCCAAAGAGATCACACCAAACTCATCCACATCAAGATAGGTCACTTCATATCCGTTTTCCTCCAGATGCTTCATGGTGCTGGCCACCGCCGCATGCTCGATCTTTGTAGTGATCAGGTGCTTTCCTCTACGCTTGTAAGCTTCTGCCACGCCAAGGATCGCCATATTGTCCGACTCTGTACCACAGGACGTAAAAATCAGCTCTTTTTCCTGGCAACGCAGAGTCTTTGCGATCTGCGTTCTGGCTTTTTTAATGTATTGTTCTGCCTCCATTCCCATAGTATGTAGGGATGAAGGGTTTCCGTAATCCACGATCATGGCCTCCGTGACTCTGGAGAGTACGGGACGGCTCACTTTTGTAGTTGCACTATTGTCTAAATATACCTGCATCTATTCCTCCATCTGCATCATGATCAAAGTTACTGCTGCTATGGCAGCGGTTTCCGTACGGAGAATACGGTTTCCCAGAGAAATGCTCTGCATACTTTCTCTGGCAAGAGCTATCTCTTTCTCATCAAAACCGCCCTCCGGTCCCACAAACACACCCACATGATCGTTAGGCCTTATGCCGGACAGGATCTTTTTGCTGCCTGAAATTCCATCTTCATTTTCATAAGGTACCAGGTTGATGTCGTTATCCGCTGCATAGGCAAGACTTTCCTGAAAATCCATGATCTCATGGATCACCGGCACGATACTTCGTTTGGCCTGTTTTGCCGCTGCTTCTGCTATGGCCTGCCAACGTGCAACCTTCTGGGCACCTTTTTTCTCGTCCAATTTTACCACACAGTTTCGCATCCGGATGGGGATGATCTCGCTTACTCCCAGTTCCACTGCCTTCTGGATGATCAGTTCCATTTTATCTCCCTTGGGAAGGCCTTGAAAAAGCTGGATTTTTCCCTTTAATTCCGTATCTTTCACCTGCTGCTCTGTAATATGTCCCACAGCCCGGTCTTCTTCATAGCCGGAAAGTTCACATAGGTAGTTCTTTCCGTCCTTTACGCTGACCCGGAAAATCTCTCCGGGTTTTAGGCGAACCACATTTTTCATGTGGTTCAAGTCATTTCCTGTGATAAAAACGCTGTCTTTTGCCACCTGACTGGCTTCTATAAAAAACTGATACATACGCTACTTTCTGGCGATGATTCCTACCCACTCGCCCATGTGATTTACTTCCGTGATCATAAAGCCTGCTTTCAAAAGCGCCTCTTTCACCGGTTCCTCTTTGAAATCAATGATCCCTGATGTGATAAAATAACCTCCCGGCTTCACCGTATCATACGCTGCTTTTGCCATGGGGATGATCACATCCGCCAAAATATTGGCCAACACCACATCATACTTATCTTTCCCAACTTTTTCCTGCAGGCCGGTGTCATCGATCAGGTTACCCACCATGACATCATAGTCTTTTTGCAGGATTTTATTCATTTCCATGTTGTCTCTGGTGGCATCCATGCAAATTGGGTCAATATCTGTTCCCACCGTATGACCTGCCCCCAGTTTCAACGCGATCACCGACAGGATTCCGCTTCCGGTACCAAGATCCAACACCTGATCCTCCGGTTTCATGTATTTCTCCAGACCACGGATGCAAAGCTGCGTTGTTTCGTGCTGTCCTGTCCCAAAGGAAGTTCCCGGATCGATCTCAATGAGCGCCCGGTACTTTGCCCCTTCCGGAATGGCTTCCCAGGTAGGTTTTATGAGGATATCATCCAGGTAGAACGGCTTGAAAAATTCTTTCCAGTTGTTGATCCAGTCTGCATCTTCCGTTACGGTTTCCTCAATAACAGCTTCTCCCACATCTACAAATTGAGACAGCTCGTAAAGTCCACTGCGCACCTTTTCCAAAACTGCCTGCTGATCCTCTTCTTCCTCTAAGTAAAAACGCACTGCTCCCTTTCCTTCATCCGGCGGAAGCTCAGCCACGATGTCAATGTACATCTCTTTTACTTCTTCCTCGGTGAGGGGTACATTATCAATGATCTCCACACCGGTGATGCCCAGTTCGTAAAGCATATTGCTCACCAGTTCTTCTGCCTGGGTTGTGGTTTTAATTGTATATTCTTTCCATTTCATAGGATATCCTCTTGTTTTCTCTACATTCCGGTTAAGCTACACCTTAACTAATTAAGTATACACTATTTCAAATCAAATGAAAAGAGGGGCATATAAATATCATATGCTCCCTCAGGTCGCTTTGTTCCGAAGCCAAAATTACCGTCATTTTCTTCCTGCGTCAACAACTATTATGATTTCATATTCTCTTCGTAAAACACCCGGCCTTCCTCCTGCATTGCCACATCTGACCATACAAGGCACTCTTCGACCCACGCTCTTTCTTCTATTTTTCCACCATGCTGAGATTTCTCTGTCCTTCGTTGCTGTTCATTCCACCAAAGACAATAGAGATTGCTTGCCATGAGATTACTCCGTCGGTAACGTAACCCGCTCTTTATATTCTCTTTAACAACCTCATCTGACCGGTCATATGCCCCTATGTCTCCCAGGTAACTACCCACTCCTCTTCTCAGGATTTCGGCCATGCTCTCATTCGAATACTGTTCCTTTCGGAAACCGGTTTTACAAACCCGTTCAAGGAGCGAACAGTACTGTTCTTTTTCTTCCCCAATGTAGCTCATTCCCAGAATACACATCAACTCTTCCTCTGTAAAATAGCCATTTGGCATGGCGCATTCCCACGGTATTGTCAGCTCCAGGATCTCTCTCATGCGTGTCTCATACTCTTTTCCGGACACCAATCCACGCTCGTACTCCAGTTCCAATCTACATTTTCTGATCACTTGTTTGTTGTGGATATTTGTCATGTCAAGACATTCCTCAATCCTGTCCAGACAGCGCTCTCCTTCTTCTAATTGCCCGTTATTCATGCAACGCGACAATTCGCCCATCAGACAGATTGCTTCCGGATCATTGGTTACCACTCTGGATCTCGTATGATCGGCATTCAGTCCCAACTTTCCAAACAATTCTCTCACAGTTGGCATTTGCGCTCCTGATTGCAGCAGCTCAATCCGCATAAGAGTCCGCTTGGAACAGATTCCCTCGCACAACTCTTCTCTGGATAATCCATACATGCTTCGCCTTTGCTTGATCACATTGCCAATAGCATAGCTTTTACACTCAGCAAACAAGATTACATCACTGGTCATATAAGGGTTCATCCCATATTCCCTGTAAAGCTTTAAAATAACCTTCTTCCATGCCGTATTCCTTGCCTTAAGATCCTCAGAGTTTTCAATCCCACTGCAATTTCGGATCAATTTATCCTGCTGCTCTAAAAGTTCCACCATGTAGTATAGTTTCATCTCTTTTTGCAGCATTCTTATGGCTTTCTCACAGACTTGAACTCCTGCCCTTACGTCCTGTTCCCGGTCTAAGTCAAGACTTTGACAAAAATACAAAGATGCCTTAGGAAGCAATTTCACCCTGCTTACATCATTTCGTCCGGTAGCGTTCAAATAGTCTATGACCTCAGCCAGTTTTTTTGTTTTTTCTTCAGGATCCGTATATGTCTGCACATTTACGTATTCCAACCAAAACAGAAGTTCCGGAATAGCCAGGATTTTATCGGCCAGTTTTTCATCTTCCCGCAAAAGAATGGTTTCTTTCACTGCCTTTTCTATCATTTCCCTTTGTACTGTCAGATCCGCCTGTATCCCTCGTAGCCAAAAAAACCGCATCCCGTAAAGAAATTGTTTTTCAACCTTTCCCAGATTCAACTTCTCATATACCATTAGTCTTTCTTCCATCTCTTTGAAATTCTGATTTTCCAGACAAAGTAATATTTCCTGACGGAGCAACAGCCTTTCGTATTCATCCGGCTGTAGATAATCCTCGAAATAATCAATGGAAATGCCCATTCTTTCCAGCAAGCGATCCCTCATTAGTTTTTCAGGCAGACGCTCTCCTTTTTCTATACGATGAAGTTCGCTTTTCGAGCATAGGCCATCCGCTGCCTGTCTTAGGGTAATTCCTTTTTCCTTTCGAATGGTTGCTAAAAATGTATGAAAATTTGTCTCATCCCTCGTTGTCATCAAAATCCCCTCACAAGTAAATTCCCTTTTCTCCTATGCTCCGATTATACCAGTTTGCTAAAGAAATATAAAGAAAAAACGCCTGATCATGCCTTATTCTCCCTTCCTTCTTAAGATTGCGGTATTTTCTTTGCGGTATTTTCTTTGCGGTAATTTCTGGAAGGATTAACTTGCAAATAAACACAAGATGTTGTATACTCATTCTGTAGTAGGACACAAATAATACAAGATTGTCCGATATTGAAACGGTTTATGCAGTACAAAGGATCTTAGGTGAGTACATGGACCAGCCAATCTATGTAGCCGATAAGGAACAGGATATTCTTGATCAAGGGCTATTTCAAGAAGCAGATAAACTAAAAAAAGAAAAAGAGGAACTCCGCAAACAGAAGAAAGAATTAGAAAAACTGAAAGCGGATGTGGAACGTGAAAGCCGGAATGTAGAGCTTAAGAAGCGGGAATTCGAGCGGGATGCCGCCTTGGAGCGTCAGCGTCAGGAGCGGGAAGCGAAACTGTTCGAGATGAAGTGGAAGCTTTTGGAGTCGGAAACCGCGAATCTTGCAAAAGAACGGGCCGAATTTGACAACCGGGTTCAGGCCTATCAAACCACGTTGGTGGAAGATTCCACCTCCGGAAACCTGCAGTGCAGTCTTCTATTCCGTGGTGTGACTAACGAGCTGGCGTTAAAAAAACGGTATCGTGATCTGATGAAGATCTATCATCCGGACAACATTGCGGGAGACACCAATGTTGTGCAGGAGATCAGCCGGGAATACGAGGAAATGCAGACCCAGTTTCGGGCAAGATATTAAACAAACTCTATATGAAATTTAAGAGTGGGCAGCTATTGCCCGCTCTTATTTTACCTATACAGCACCACCACATCCCCTTCCTGGATCGGGGTCTTTCCGTCCGGGATAATGGTTTCCTCATTTCTTAAGATCAGTGCTATCAGTTCATCATTCTTTAAGTTCAATTCGCAGATCCGCTTATTGCACCACTTATGGTTTTTATCAATGGTAAATTCCTCTAACTGCTCATCCTGGGACGGCACGTAAGGCGGTACGCTTAAGATCACCGTATCCTCCGGCAGGATCACCGTATCGCCTTTGGTGATAATGGAATTAGATCCCCGCTTGATCATAATAGCCAGAGATCCCTGGGGCATAGCCACGTCTTTGATCTTTTTACCTGCCCACTCATGTCCCCGGGGGATATACATACGCATCAGCTGCAGGGAGGTCTCATCCTGATAATCGTTGAAAGTTTTGCGTACATCCGCAGTTTCATCCACCATTCCCAGCTTATTGGAAACATAAGGCAGTAAACTACCCTGAATAGCCGCAGAAAACAGGGTGACCATGAATACTATATGGAACAGATCCTGTTTCATACTGACTCCTGCCGCCACCGCCATGATGGCAAACACCGTAGAGGACGCCCCCCGTAGTCCTGCCCAGGAAACCAGCAAACACTGCCGAATGCTGCATTTGAGCGGAAGCATAAGCATAAACACCGCCACCGGTCTTGCCAGAAAGGTCAGGATCAATACAATGGCCAGCGCTGTAGGCACGATCCGGGGCATCTGATGCGGAAAGCTTAATAAACCGATGATGAAAAATACAAAGATCTGCGCTAGCCCGGTAACCCCGTCAAAAAATGGGATTAATGTCTGTTTATTGCCGATACGGCTATTACCAATGATGATTCCGAAAAGATAAAGACTAAGATAGGCATTTCCCTGTAATACGGACGAAAGTCCAAAACAGAGCAATACCATAGCGATCATAAAAATGGTATCCAAGCCACCTGCCACCACTTTCGTGCCGGTAAGGATCTTTATGGAAATCCATGCCATGGCAATACCTATCGCAATACCCACTGCGATCTGAAGGATTACCAGGAGCGCCACATTCCCGGAGTGTCCCACTCCCATCAGACTAACCGCCACAATGGTAAGCATATAGGCAATGGGATCATTACTTCCGCTTTCCACCTCCAGCAAAGAAGCTGTACCGTCTTTTAAGTTTAAGCTTTTCTTACGAAGAATGGCAAAGACGCTGGCCGCATCCGTAGAAGATAATACGGAACCTATAAGAAAACTTTCCTGCCAGGACATATGTAACAGACAGACGCAGCAAAGAGTGGTGATCCCGGCCGTGAAAACAACCCCAAACGTGGAAAGCGAAATAGCTTTGACCGCCACCGGCTTTGCCGCATCCCATTTGGTATTAAAGCCACCATAGAACATAATGAACACCAATGCCATGGAACAGGCTATTTCCGCAAGGGTGAAATCATCAAACCGGATCTTAAATAATCCATCCGATCCGAACACCATTCCAATAAACATGAATAGGATCAGTGCCGGCATTCCGAACTTATCTGAGAATTTTTCTGCCACAATACACAACAAGATCACCAATGCAATTTCCAAAACATAAACCGCCATCAACATTCCTCCCTTTCTCCTTACTGTTTCCCCCACAGGACATAAAGCCCGGACTTTCACAAAAACCCCTTAGGTGAACTCGGTATGTAGCCTTATCTGCCTAAGGGGTTTTCACTCATCAGTGAAATCACTGTCTTTTGTTAAAATAATTTCTTCTTTTTCTTCTTGCCTTCCGTGGTCTTTACATCTTCTGTAGAATGCAGGGAGTTGCCGCTCAACTGATCGAAAGTACGCAGAGCCTCTTTTGCCTCCGCACTTAAGTTGGACGGAACCTCTACTACCAGGTTGACATAATGGTCACCACGAACATCCCGGTTACGAAGTGACGGAACGCCCTTGCCCTTCAAACGAATGCGGGTGTCTGTCTGGGTTCCCGGTTTGATATCATACAAAACATCACCGTCAATGGTGTGGATCAGTAACTCTCCTCCCAGTGCTGCCTGGGCATAGCTCATGGAAACGGTAGAAAACAGATCCATGTCCCGTCTGGTAAAAATCGGATGTCTGGAAACCACAACCTCTACCAGAAGATCTCCTCTTGGTCCGCCATTGCTTCCCGGTTCCCCTTTATCCCTGATACGGATGGACTGTCCGTCATCAATACCTGCCGGCACAGAAACCTGAATGCGTTTCTTCGAAGAAACATAACCGCTTCCCCGACACTCCGGACATTTATCCAGAACGACCTTACCTGTTCCTCCGCAATCCGGACAGGTCTGCACATTCTGCATGGTTCCAAATAAAGACTGCTGGGTAAACATGATCTTACCTTTTCCGCCGCACTTACTACAGTTCACCGGAGAAGTTCCCGGTTTAGCACCGCTTCCGTGACAGGTCGGACACTGATCCTTTAATACGATCTCAATCTCTTTCTCACAACCAAAAACAGCCTCTTCAAAGGTTACCCGTACACTGGCACGTAAGTTTGCTCCACGTCGCGGTCCGTTGTTGCTTCTACGGCTTCCACCGCCAAACAGATCTCCGAAAATATCTCCAAAGATATCTCCCATATCCATTCCGGAGAAATCGAATCCACCAGCTCCGGCTCCACCACCTTCAAAGGCAGCATGACCGAACTGGTCATACTGTCTTCTTTTATCCGGATCAGATAATACCGCATACGCTTCCGATGCTTCTTTAAACTTTACCTCTGCTTCTTTATCTCCGGGATTCATGTCCGGGTGGTATTTCTTAGCCAGCTTACGATATGCTTTTTTTATTTCATCGTCCGATGAGGTCTTAGATACACCTAAGACCTCATAGTAATCTCTTTTCTGTTCTGCCATAATCTACGATTATACCTCTTTGTAATCTGCATCTACCACATCATCCTGGGCAGTCTCGTTAGACTGTGCTCCCATATCCGGTCCTGCACCTGCTGCTCCGGATGCTGCCTGTGCATTTGCATATACTTTTTCGAAGACTTTCTGGGCACTTG
>JBJEKY010000035.1:0-1108 GCA_051878875.1 Lachnospiraceae bacterium
GGTTTCTCGTAAGCTGATGAACAATTGCGCAGATCATCTCCATATGGGCGAGTTCGTAGTCCCAATTTTTGTATCGCAATTTGCAAACCCGCTAAATACGCGGGATTCGGGGTTTCAGTGTCAACTCAAAAGTGGCATTTTTGCCGTCGCCCCATTTGTTCTTTTTTGTCTTCTTATACTCGACGCCATCCAGGAGAAGCTTGAGTGCAGTGTTCCGTTCTTCCGTTGATAAGTCCCAATAACAGGAGATCAGATTCTCGCAATTGGGGATGAAGCTGTTAATGTTGGCGTCTTTTTCTTTTTCATATTCCAGTTCTTTTTCTAAATTTTTGATCCTTGTTTCACTCTCCAGAATTTTATCCTGCAGGATCTGAGATCTCTTCAGGAACATGTTCGTGTCGTAGACTCCCTGCTCCAGCAAGTCGTAGAGACGTTCATTCTGTTCCAGGAGCTGCTCATGCTCTTTGGATGCGAGAGACAGGAGATTTTCTTTCTCCGGTACCTGGCTTTGAATCGTGACCGGATCCAGCTTATAATTTTTTACCCATTCTTCCAAAGTTTCCAAAAGCTTTTGTTCCACGATGTCTAAAGAGCTTCCGATTGTAGGGCAGTGGTCGGTCTTGCACATTAGGACATCATATTTGGAATTCCCACCGGCAGGTCTTCGCAGCATTCTTTTCTTACATTCACTGCAGATAATGATTCCGGAAAGAGGATTCCGGACGCCATAAGATTCTGGAGGCTTCGGAGTGCCCAGACCGAGATAGGACTGTGCTTCCACAAAAACATCGTGATCGATCATTCTAGGGTGTCTTCCTTCTGCCACGAATTCATAATCAGAATGGGGACGTGTCTTTACAGGAATGCCATTCACAATCTTGCTGACGGTCTTGCGCCTGCCGATACCGACTTTCTGATCATTGACAACGTTGGTAAGGATACCTCTGACCGAACAATCGGTCCATTCTGAACCATTTCTTGCCTTAATCCCGCGGTTATTCAGATAGTGCCTGATATTCGTTACCCCTATGCGGTTAGGACCCGTAAAAAGCGAAAATATGAGTTTTACAACAGCTGCTTCAGCTTCATTGAATTCCAGAGTCCATCC
>JBJEKY010000035.1:1208-3837 GCA_051878875.1 Lachnospiraceae bacterium
TGGACAACACCCTGATCGATAGTGTCACCTCTGGCCAGACGTTCCACTTCCATTACCAGAACTCCGTCCCACATATCCTGTTCTACTTCATGTAACAGCTGCTGCATGACGGGACGGGCAGCAATGGTCTCTCCGGAAACAATCTCCCGGTAGATTGCGCCGATGATCAGTCCGCGTTTCTTGGCCAGAGAGAGCAGAGTGTGCTCATGTCTGGCAAGGGTTTCGCCTTCTCCATGCTCCTCGGCTTCCAGATCCTTTCGGGACTTTCGCAAGTAGATGCAATATGGCATGATATCATCTCCTTTGTAACTGTATGAATTTTAGGTATAAAAAATACACCTGTACAGGTGCCAAAGGATTGTGATATAATTAATCTTGAACGTACTGTGCAATCCTTCGGGTGTACAGTCTATATTGACCGTCCCTGTTGGCGCAGGGGCGGGTTTTTGTATATAGATATATAGTAAAAGACACCCATACAATATACTTGCATGAGTGCCTTTCAACCATAATCAATATGGTTCTCTCCGTACAAGTATATTACTATATAGTGAAAAATATTACAACAATTAGAATGTTTTTTTTTGGGTATTTTAACACTTGTTATATGCAATTATTTGCATTATTTTAGTTTGATTTATCAAATTTATTGTATTCTATTTCGTCTTTGGGAAGACAAAGTAGTGTATCTAAATCAGATAAATCCCGGATTCCCATTTGACCTCGTACATATTCAAAAGCATGTGGATGAATTTTGGAACGTAAATCTATTAACATATTTTTTAACTCTAAAATAAATTGTTTGTACTCTTTTTTTGGAAGAAAATATTTGAAGTATATAATCAAATCAAATATCTTTTGCTCTAAATTTCTTGTGTAACCACGACTAAGTGCCCGTAGATATTTTTCAAGAATTCTTCCAGATTGACCGCGTCGTTCTTGTTTTCTTGTAAGACAATAGACGCGTTCATTATGAGCACATGAATTCCTGATTCTTCGCATCCAATGAAGGCTTCCAATTAAGAGCTTTACGTTTGCATGTCCATCTTCATCTTCCAAGCCATATAGACTACACAAAGAATGAGATACATCCATTTTGCTACAACGTATAATGTCTATAAATGTAGAAAAATTAACAACTTTAATCATAATCCATGTTGGAATTTGTTTGTGATTGTCCATATAGAATTTCACGTAGTCAAGCTGACTCTTGCTTAATTCATTGTAGGCTTTTGATATAACTGTCATTTTTTCTTGTAAAGACTTATTTGGAGAATAAGCATTTATGTCATACCAAGGAATATCCCCATTATCATTGCATTCATCAAATTTATAACCAGTTAGTGCTCTGGCTTCTTCTTCAACTTGAGTAATGTATCTCAACAAGAAAGAGCGTAATTGGTCATCAAATTTTTTCACAGCTTGGAGTTGGCTGATCGATGTACCAGATATGTAAGAATGCTTGCCATCGTCATCCTGTCCACTAATGAAAGGATTTTTATATCCATTTACAATATTAAAATAACCAGCACGGATTAAAATTTTTTTGTGAGAAGAGCCAGTACATGTAATATGTTTATCATTTCTAAGTTTTCTCATTTGTTGATTATAAGTTAAGAAAAATTTATCATCACTCATTTAAAATACGGTTTCCTTTCTAAGAGTATCAGAATAAGTACCAAGTTCTCTAATAGATATATAAATTATCGTCGGGTATCGGGGAATTCTGATTTGAAGAGATTGCTACAATTTCTCAAAGACAAGTGTGGCCTGTATCCGATCACCGCCTCCAAAACCTTTACTTCCTCCGTTAGCAGTGGTAATGGTGTGTAATCTGTAGCCTTTAGATGTCTGAGCGTTTATCACGTTTTCCAATTCAGTTAAATTTCCGGAGCCGGTTCCAAGAAGTTTCTCTTTCAATGTAACCTGCAAAACTACATATGGTTTGTCTGTCCCTAAAAATGCCATAATCTTATCCTCTTTTCTTTTGTATTTTTTGGAGTTGCACGTCCCAAAAGAAAAACGAATTGTAGTAAACTTTTCCCTCCTTATATTGAATAATCTATCTTACCAACCTTTAGGTTGGGGATGAACATAATATAATAATCGTCTACAGTTGTACCGATACCATATTTATCTCTGTAGCAGTCTATACATTCCTGCAGATATTCTTCGGTCACTCCTAAGTATTCTGCAGTTTCAAATCTGTTTGCGCATCCAGCTTCGTAGGCGCTGATCAGACCAGTAAGCCCGATCATGCGGTTGTATCCATTTAATCTTGCCTGCCGTTCCTGTTTACGTTTCTGAGGAGTATCAAGATCTACGATATTTCCTACAGTAGTGTAGTGGTGGCCAAGCTCTTCGGCTAGAACGCAAGCTTTCTCTGTTGTGGTTTCTATATTTTGATTAATGGCAACTGTATCATCACAGTACAGTCCCTTTATATTCTTACTAAAGTATTTTTCAATTACATCTATACCGTCCTCGCAGGCTTCGTTCTGTAAGCGTTCATATGCATTCATATCTGCACCTCCCACTCGAGTATATTAATATTGGTGTCCTATAATCAGGACTTTCTTTTGTTCTTTACAAATTCTGCAAACTGGCGGATTTCATCAAGTTCCGCTTC
>JBJEKY010000036.1:0-3824 GCA_051878875.1 Lachnospiraceae bacterium
GATCACAATATTACCGTAAATGTGATCCAGGATGAAAAGATCGTAGAAAAGAAATCACTGGAATTGCCAAAGCAGGTTAAAAATATCATTAAATGTAAAAATCCTCGCTGTATTACTTCTATTGAGCAGGAACTGGATCAGATCTTCTATCTGACCGATCCGGAAAAAGAGATTTATCGTTGCAGATACTGCGAAGAGAAGTATCGTTCTCATAAAAGAAATAAATTAAACTAACGGATCAAACTGTTAGAAACGCGCACCACCGGGTACGCATAAAGAAAGCCCCCTGTCAAAGGACAGGGGGTTTTGTATGTAATTCTTTTGATACCACCGATCAAAATTGCGGCTATCCACAATCCTTACAGTCCCAGGATCTCTTTCTCACGTCTCTTGGCATTCTCTTCCAAGGTTTCAATCTCATCAGAAAGCTTTGCCACAAACTCTTCATCCTTTATGGACTCTAAGTTGATCTTTACATTGTAGCCTGCTGCAAGCACTGCAGTCCGAGCCATCATAAGGGCTGTCTTTCCATCGGTTACTGCATTGGAATTTCCTTTGCTAATAGCAAGCTCTGCGTAATCCATAACATCATAAGCAAGTTTTGCAGTATCCAACGGCACTAAGGCAGCTTTCTTTAAACCTTCCTGCATGGCTGCACGACGTGCTGCCTTTTCTTCCTCGGTTTCCTTCGGAAGTTTGATGGCTGCCATGTATTCGTTGAAAGACTCGGAATCTTTGGTAATGGCATCCAGAAGATCCTTGGAAAGCTGGTTTGCAGAAGATTCCATCACCTTCATTTCGTCTTCCACATCTGCATATTTTTCTCTTCCAATTGTCAGATTTGCAACCATGCCTGCCAGGGATGCTGCCAGGGCACCTGCTAATGCTGCGACACTTCCGCCACCCGGTGCCGGTTCATTGGATTCTGTCAGGGCACAAAATGCCTCTACGGTCATATTCTTCATAGGATCCTCCTCTAAAACAATCTTGTTTCAAGAACCTGATTCATGTCGAAGTTCTCAATCTGGAGATAATACTCTGCTGCATCGATCAAAGCAGCCATTGGAACCAGACCGATCACTTCACTTCCGATCACGTTCACTCCATAGCGTCTTGCTTCAAACTTCACCGTTTCAAACACACGGTAAACTGCTGATTTTTCATAGTTGGTAAGATTCATGGATACCTGGGCGATATTTCTGTCTTCCAGCATCACACCCATAGCCTTCACATATCGGTAACCTCCTCCGATATGACGGATCTTCTTAGCGATCTCGCTGGCAATCTCCACGTTGGATGTATCCAGATTTATATTAAATGCTACCAATGGCATTCTTGCTCCGATTGCAGTCACGCCTCCGGTAGGATGAATGGTCTCTGGTCCAAAATCCGGTTTCCACAGTTCCTGATCTTTCATCTTCTCTGCCATGCCTTCGAACTGTCCCTTACGAATGGTTGCAAGGTTTTCACGATGTGGTGCAGTAGCAGATTTTTCGTATAAGAAAAATGGCTGTCCGAATTTTTCTGCAGCTTCTTTTGCAGTTTCCTTTGCAATGGCATCCGCATCTTCTACCGTTGTATTGCGGATCGGGATGAACGGGATTACATCCACACAACCCATTCTTGGATGCTGTCCCTCATGTTTGGTCATATCAATGAGCTCTATTGCTTTTCCGATAGACTCCACCACTGCTGCCTTCAAAGCTTCCGGTTCTCCGATTACAGTTACGACAGAACGGTTATGGCTTTCATCAGAACTGTAATCCAACAATTTGACGCCTTCCTTCCCACGGAAACAATCCACGATCTGTTCAACCTTTTTCAAATCCCTGCCTTCACTGTAATTTGGCACACACTCCAATATCTTATCCATTTTCTCCCACTACGGCTTTCGCCGCACTCCTTTCACTTTATCACCAATCCAGCACAAAAAGGGTACCAGCTCCTGGAACCCTTTTTGGCTGTATTTTATACAATTATTTTACGATCTTACGAGCTTCCATATAGAATCTCTTTTCCTGGGCTTCACCCATGGAGAAAGTCTTACGTGGCAGAACGCCATCAATAATAACTCCTCTGAACAGGTCTCCCTTAGCAGGATCCGGTAAATAGAATCCCATGTTGCCATCCTGTTCGGACAGCTGTGCTAAAGAATCCAGACCATGGATGTAGTCGATCTTGATATTCTTTCTGGTGCTTAAATAATCATCTAAGAAGTTCTGCAGAGTTGCTACTTCCATAGCCCACTTGGAATTCAGAACGGTAAATGCACCCTTTCTGCTTCCTGCAGTCCACTTAAATACCTGTCCACCGGAAACTTCTCCTTCTTCTACGCTTCCACCGTTTGCAGCAAAGAATTTCTTTGCTTCTGCGATCACATCATCCGGATCTGCTCCAAACAATACACGGTAGATTGCTTCGATCTCAAGACTTGCATCATGGATATTTACCACTTCTGCAAGGACGAAACGTGCCGGATGAGTTTTAATCTCTTCCGAAGTAAGGGTTTCCTTAATACGCTCCCAGTTTGCTTTTGCGGTAGCCATGGAATGGTTTCCGTCTCCGGTTGCGTAATGAACAATTGGATAATCCTTATCTAAGTTATACTTCTTGTTAAAGCTGTCTCGATCAGCTAATTTATCCAATGCAGTCTGGATCTGGTCTACAACTTCTCCTTCCGGAATGAACCATCCGGTGAGGTGACCGCCGTTCTGCATTAACTCTACATCATAAACCTTCTTGAACTGATCTCTCTTTTCATAAACCGGTTCGATAACGGTTCTGTCCGGATCATCAATGAGAAGCATGATATGAGGAAGTTCCATAGATGCATTCTTACGGACTGCAAGTCTGGGTGGAATTCTTTCCTCAACGGTTTTCTCTGTAGGACGGATTAAGGAAGTGGAACCCAGATGATAATCATAAGCTTCCAGATCAAAAGCCATCATCAGACCCTTACGTCCGCATACACGTCCGGTATCACGATCCAGTAAGATCATTCCGGTGGGTAACTCTTCCAGAATTCCTTCTTTTTCATAACGGATCATCTCTGCATTGATCTTTGCGGTTCTTTCTTCCACATCATTGCCTTCCAGATAGATCTCAGGAAGTGTGATCTTAACGGTTGATGGAGCATCTCCAACAATCTCGTTTACCTTGTTCCAATATTCCGGCTCGGAAGTATACTGGTCGCAGGCAACCACTGCCCACTTCGCCATATCCACGCCTTCTTTAGGAAGCATCATCTTACATGGTTTTGTACATCTTTCTGCCATGGTTTCTTCCTCCTAAGCTTCAAATGTAGATTTGATCACATCTACTAACTCTAATCCGATTCTTGCCTGGCACTCTTTGGTACCTGCACCGATATGCGGTGTACAGGAAACTGCCGGATGTCCTGCCAACTCCCAGTTCGGATCTTTTTCGCTTAACCATACGTCAAGACCTGCAGCTTTTACCTTACCGGAATTTAATCCTTCTAAAAGAGCAGCTTCATCTACGTTAGATCCGCGGGATACATTGATGATCACCACGCCGTCTTTCATTTTCGCTAAGTTTTCTTTATCAACGATTGGCTTATCTCCTGACGGAGCACACATACAAATAATATCAGACTGTGCAAATGCTTCATCCTGAGATACGAATTTCATTCCGATCTCGGTTTCTTTGTTCATCATCTTATCTGCGAACGGATCATATGCAAGTAAGTTCATTCCAAGAGCTTTTGCTTTGATTCCAACCTGTGTTCCGATACGTCCGAATCCAAATACACAGATGGTCTTTCCTGCCAACTCAAATCCCTTGGAGTAAGCTTTCTTCTCCCA
>JBJEKY010000037.1:0-1741 GCA_051878875.1 Lachnospiraceae bacterium
CCATACAACGGAATGTGGATAAGAATGGATGGCACTAACATGATCCATCCGATTTTCCACCATAATCTTCCGCAGTAATCATGTGCAAAATTCCAGGTATCCATGTTCATCATGGAACGGCTCGATCGATACCCAACCGTACCGTTTATCGTTTTCGGCGGACGTTTCCACATCATCCGTCCTGCGATGATCATAAAAACAGGCATCAGTACATCACAACATAACATAAGCCACCAAAACCACATAAGAATTCCTCCCTTGTATCTAGCAATCCTTCTCTAAAATTTCCTTCTGCTTTTTCTAGGACAGTCCGCCCAATACCAAGTGATAAGACTGGTCGATCAGCTTTTTCATAACATCGGCAGGAACGTTTCCATCAAGGTAAACGGAATTCCAATGGGTCTTGTTCATGTAATGCCCCGGGATGATGTCCTCATACTGCTGCCGGAGAAAATCTCCCTCCGACGGATCCAGCTTGATGGTGATGATATCCCGTGTCCCCGTGGCATCCTTGCAGATGGCAGCAAACATTTTCTCTCCCACCTGATAGCGCAGCCACTCCCACTCTTCCTTAAAGTCTCTTGTTACCCCCGGAAAACTACGCAAAAAAGAATCCAACCAACTGTAATCCTTCTCACATTCTTTTTTCTCACATTCACTACATAAAAATCTGCATCCTGATCCTGTCATTTGACATCCCCCCTATCTTTTCAACCTAGTATCACATACCAACGATCTTTCTTACCGTATTTGCCGTCCGGATGGTAATCTTGTCACTGACACCGGAGTTGGCTGTCTTCGACCACCAGTTGGTCTTTTGGTAGTCCTTCCGGCTAAAAGACCAGAAAACCACATCTTTGTAATCCTGCACCTGCTCATACCCGTCCTTGGGACTACCTATTTCCTCGTAAAACTCATCATAGGATAAAGGCGGCATGAGAAAAATGAGGTTATCGTAGATCTCTTTGGTATCTTCTCCCCACCAATCCGGTGCATGCTCCAATCGCTCTTTCAGTTCTTCCTGCAAAATAATACAAACCGGGATAGCAAGACCAAACCTGTCCTGTATCATAGAAGCTATTTTACCGGCAAGCACGTCCTTTTCTTCCTCACAGGAAAACATAATATTTCCGCTGTTAAGGTAGGTGGCAACCTCTGCAAATCCCAGTTCCTTAAATCCTTCCTTCAGTTCGGACATGGCAATCTTATTTTTTCCGCTTATATTTATTCCCCTTAGCAGGGCGATGTATCGTTTCATTGCTGTCCACCTCCAAATTCAGGGCTCCCGCAACGCCCCCAAAACAACAAAAGTGCCAACCCACAAATTTGCTTGCCGTTGACACTTTTTATGATATCTATTCGTCTACCGAATCAATGCAAGACGCGACACTTACTGATTATCATAGTCCATATCTGTATTATAACTATTTATCAGAAAATAGCCAACTGCATCTTGCAAATCTATGAAATTATTGACGATATTTTTCCTAATTGTCCGCCTTTTTGATGCTTAATATCCCAGCTTATGCAGCAATTTTTCTACATCTGCCGCCTTGAGCACTTTTCCCATAGAAACAACTTTCTCATTCACAACCAGACCCGGCATACTCATCACGCCATACCCCATGATCTTTGCAAGATCGGTAACGTATTCCACTTCCATGGACAATCCCATGTTTTTCACAGCTGTCTTTGTGTTTTCATACAGCTCATGGCAGGACTTACATCCGGAACCCAGCAC
>JBJEKY010000037.1:1841-3807 GCA_051878875.1 Lachnospiraceae bacterium
CCATCATAAAAGCGCTTAAGATTCTCCGGCAATACATAAGCTTCACAGGAGCAGGCCGGCTGGCTATCCAAATGACTTAAAATCGCACTTGCCAGCATCTCTTTTGTGGGCACGGTATAGGTTTCTCCCTGATACTGAAACACCCGGCAATCCACATCCGTACCGGCAATATCGCTGCAGCAATCACACTCTGACTCATAAACTTCTCCGAAGATATCCCGTCCATTCACACGGATCGTAGGGGACGAAATAAAATGGTATTGCTCTGCCTTCTGCGCAGTTTCCATCTCATGCTTTTGATAATCCACCTCATAACCCGCCAGCTCCAACGCCGGACGAAGAACCTTTACCACCTCATCCAATACCGCATCTGTACCTACACAGCGTTCGCAGGTATTCAGATCCAGATATAAATACTCTATACTCAATTTTTTACCGGACTCGGTTTTGGCTCCACAACAACAACTCATCTTATGCTACCTCCTATATTAACAAAAACTGAACTGCATTAAAGAAATATCCAACCAGGATGATCCCCACCGTACAAATGGCGATAAAGATTCCCAGCAGCTTCGGTTTTACCGCTTTTCTAAGCATTACCATGGACGGAAGGGAAAGTGTGGTCACACCCATCATAAAGGACAGCACCACTCCCAGCCTTGCACCTTTAGCAAGCAGAGCCTCCGCAATGGGAATACAGCCAAAGATATCCGCATACATGGGCACTCCGGCAATGGTCGCAATGATCACTCCAAAGGGATTGCCGGTACCTAATACTTTCACAATGAATTCTTCCGGGATCCAATTATGGATGATGGCTCCGATTCCAACTCCAATAAGTACATAGGGTGCTACTTTTCTGGCCGTGGAAACAACCTGTTCCCACGCATAATGCAGGCGGTCTCTTTTGGTCAGTTCCTCCTGGGCAACATCCACCGCTTTCACATTCCGGATAAATTCCTCCACCTGATCATCAAGGTGCATCTTCTCGATCAACGTTCCGCCTGCGACTGCGATCACAAGTCCTACGATCACATACACAATGGCAACCCTCCAGCCGAAAATGCTCATAAGAAGCACCAGGGATCCCAAATCCACCATCGGCGAAGAGATCAAAAAAGAAAACGTAACTCCCAGGGGGAGTCCAGCGCTGGTAAAGCCTATAAACAGCGGAATGGACGAGCAGGAGCAGAAAGGCGTCACCGTTCCCAAAAGGGCAGCAAGGATATTGGCCCAGATCCCATGGAATCTCCCCAGGATCTTCTTCGTCCTTTCCGGTGGAAAATAGCTCTGGATATAGGATATGATCAAAATCAGAACGCCCAGCAACACCATGATCTTAATCGTATCATAGATAAAAAACTGCACGCTTCCGCCGATCCTGCTACTCGTGTCTAATCCTGCCGCATTAAGACCGTTGCCGATCAACCTGCTTAACCATTTCATTCCCAATACTTCGTTTTGGAAAAAATCCCATCCGGTTTTCATCATGTTTTGTCTCCTTTTATTTATATATCTAAATATTCAAATCTTTCTATGTTTTGGTCTAAAAAGCGGTCGTGTGAAAAGACCGCATCCAACTACTCTTTACAACACGACTCTGCTTTTGCTGCTTTAGAATGACATTTTAATTGCTGCAGACACTCTCTGGCCTCTTCCATGCCCTGATTAGAAATAGAATAGTGCATCCACTTTCCTTCTTTTCTTCCAACCACTACCCCTGCATCACATAAAATCTTCATGTGATGTGATAAAGTGGGCTGAGTGATCTGCATTTCCTCCAGAAGGCGGCATGCACACCGTTCCCCATCCTGTAACAATTCTAAGATCTGCAATCTGTTTTCATCACAAAATGCCTTGAACATAACGGCAGCTCTTTTATTATCCATAACTGTACCACCTTGTATTGATTTCTATCTATGTATTGTATGATACTCCATATATAGATGATTGTCAATATGATATT
>JBJEKY010000038.1:0-3806 GCA_051878875.1 Lachnospiraceae bacterium
CTTCCGATCACCAGCCATACCACCGCATTCATCATGGTCATCATGTTTTCCACCCGTTCCTTCATTTCCGGAACCACCATGACATTCATGACGCTGTCCAGTTTCCGCAGTTTTGCCCCCACCGAAAAGGCTGTCTCATCATCTTCGGTGTTGACATACATGGTATTGGGTTGGTACTCTTTTTCAAAATAATCCTCGTAAGTCTCCGGCGTCATATAGGCATAATGCCAGACATAATTCTCGTAAATGCCTCCTACCTTCAAAGTGATCTCGCCCTCATCGCCATCCGTAAAGGTTATGGAATCCCCGACCTGGACCTCTGCGATCTGCGCGATCCGCTCACTTAAGAAGACTTCCCCGTACTCAGGATACTCTCCCGTTCCTTCTTTCAAGGTAAAATTCACATACTCATCCAAAGATCCTGGCTCTGCTGCTACCACATACACGGTTTTCACAGCTGAATCCGTATGATACTCTACCGATGTTTTATATAAAGAAACGCTTCCGATCATTCCCTTTCCTGCTGCCTCTTTTACCGCTTTTAGGTCTTCCTCTGTAATCGGGTCGTTAAAAATCACTTCCAGGTCATGGACATCGATATCCCCGTACTGGAACTCCGCCAGGTTTACCACAGAATCCCGCACCCCGAGTCCTGTTAAAACCAGGGCGGTACATCCTGCAATACCTACGATCATCATGAGCATACGCTTTTTAAACCGGAATACATTCCGGGCTGTTACTTTATGTAAAAACTTCATACGCTTCCACAGAAAGCCGATTTTTTCCATCCAGATCCGTTTTCCTGCTGCCGGAGCCTTGGGACGGATGAGATCCGCCGGCATGCACCGGAGTTCATTTTTACAAGCAAAAAACGTGGTTCCCATGGAGCAGATCAGGGATACTGCAATACAGATCAGCAGGAGCGGCAGGGAAAAATAGAACTCCAGCCCGTCTCCGAAATCATACAACATCCGGTACGCATTCCAGATCACATAAGGAAACAGCCAGCTTCCTGCAAAAAATCCCACAATACAGCCAATGATGGCGGATGTACCGGAGTAGATCAGGTATTTGCTTATAATGGCCCCATTGCTGTAACCTAATGCCCGCAAGGTTCCGATCTGCCCCCGCTCGTCGTCCACCATTCGGGTCATGGTGGTGGAGCAGACTAACGCTGCGATCAGGAAAAAGAAAATGGGGAACACTTTTGCCACACCATCTACGATGTTGGTATCATTGTCGTAGCACATATAGCCGGTGTTGCTGCTCCGGTCAAATACATAGATCTCCGGCTCCTCCAGCTCGGGCTTTTCAATCTCTGCCACCAGCTCCTCGGTTTTTTCCTCTATGATAGGTTTGGCGGTCTCTTCGATGGTATCCTCCGGCAGGGAAAGCTGCCCGCTGGCAAACATTCCATCAATCATGGCTTCCGTCATTCCTTGTTGCATCAGTTCCGCGTACATCTGGGCTTTGACCTGCTCTCTTACCTGGGCGGTCACTTCCTCCGTCACGGATTCGTTGATCTTGGCTACGGCGTCATCATATTTTTCCTGTACCTCCGCCTCAAGCTCCGCAAACCTCTCATCCGCCGCTGTCTGTGCAGCCTGCTTGATCTCCGTATCGGTTTCCTCTATGAAATCCTCGTACCCATCGGTATAGATGCCATATTGATCCTGACACAGCACATACAGTTCCGTATAATAATCAAAACAAAAGCCCTCCGGCTCAAGGTAGATAAATGCGCTGATCCGTCCATTTCCAAGGGATGTGGTCCCCCGCTCCATATTGATATAAGAAGGGGAATTCACCAGACCCACCACCGTGTAGGAGTCATAGGAAAACATCTCTTTGGTGTCCTTGGAATTATTGTCCGAAACAGTGATCTGCTGGCCGATCATGCTCTCATCATACTGGTAGGCATCCAGCACGCACTCATCCGCCGCCTTTGGCATCCTGCCTGCCCGAAGTTCCAGGGTATTTACTTTTTCTGTAATGGAACAGGCCTTAAATACGACCTCCGTCCCGTCTTCTCCCATGTATAGAAAATCTTCTGAGACCGCCCCTTCTGCAGCCAGAACCTGTTTTTCCTCCCTCATGGAAGACACTTCATCCTCGTCAAATCCATAGGTGGAAAGTACCCGGAAATCATAGAATTTATGATCCCGCAGATAGGTATCCGCTGTTTGGATCATTCCCGGCTTGGTTACCTTCAGCCCTGCAAAAAAGCCCACGCCCAGGGCAATGATAGCCATAATAGCGAAAAAGCGCCCCTTACTCTTTCCTATGGTCCGTCGTATATTTTTTCTATAAGCTCTATTCATCTCTACCACTCTATCTCTTCTACCGGTACTACCTGTTCATTCTGTTTCACGTATGCGATCTGGCCGTTTTTCACCTTGATCACACGGTCTGCCATGGCCGTCAGTGCCGAATTATGGGTAATGATCACCACCGTCATATTATGCTCCCGGCTGCAATCCTGTAACAATTTCAGCACCGCTTTTCCCGTCTCGTAGTCCAAAGCGCCTGTCGGTTCGTCGCAAAGTAACAGCTTGGGGTTTTTGGCCAGTGCCCGTGCAATGGACACTCGCTGCTGCTCTCCGCCGGATAACTGGGCCGGAAAATTATTCTGCCGTTCCTTTAAGCCCACCTGTTCCAGCACTTTTGCCGGATCCAGAGGATCCTTAGATAGCTGGGAAGCAATTTCCACATTCTCTAAGGCCGTCAGGTTGGGGATGAGATTGTAAAACTGGAACACGAATCCGATATCTGCTCTCCGATAGGAAGCCAGTTGCTTCTTATTGTATTTTGACACATCCTTCCCGTCCAGATAGACTTCTCCGCTGGTAAGCTTATCCATACCGCCCAAAATATTTAATAACGTGGTTTTTCCCGCTCCGGACTGTCCCACGATCACACAGATTTCTCCCCGATCGATGCCAAAATTTACATCCTTCAATGCTTCCACTTTCACATCTCCGGTCTGATAAGTTTTACACACCTGCTTAAATTCCACATACTGACTCATCTAATTATGCACCTCGTTTCAAACGTAACCATTTTCACTCTGTGCATTTATTATATTCCTCAAAACGGGGGCTTTCAACAGGATTGATCAATAATCTGCTGATATGCTGGTTCCGCTTTCTCTTTTGTCATTGAATCTGTAGTATAATTCTCAATCAAACCGGATGTTACACAAAAAATCTATTGATTTTCGTTTACACCTCACATATAATATGCTTAACAAGGTAGTCGGAAGGTGAGTGCACTTCACCTGTCCCGGCGAAAATTTAATACTGAACTACTAAGAGTAGCCGTTCCTAAACTTTTGCGGAGAGAAGGACGGCTACTTCTTATTGTTCATATTCAGAATTGCTACAATCAATAACGATACTGTTAAGATTATCATAAATTCCTCGTATGTCATCTATTCCATCTTCCTAAAACACTCCTCGCACCGAACCATGAGCTGTCCATGTTTCTCCCGCAGTTTCCCCGGTTTGCCACAGCACTCGCAGACCGTTGCCGACAATCCCTCATACTTATCTATGATCTCGTCAATCTGTTCCCTGGTTTCAAAATCGCCATCCTCCAGATAATAATAAAACCTCAGGGTTCCATGTTTTTCCTTGATCTGGGTGACAACGAACTTAACCGGTTCATCCGCATCGTGGATACATTTTGCCAGTTCTTCGCAAAGATTGTACAAAAGCTGATACCAGCCATCCCCAGCCTCTACGCCAAAAGCCTGATATAGGTTTTTCACTCCTCCGGTTCTTTTCTGCGAACTTCTTTTCATAAAA
>JBJEKY010000039.1:0-3805 GCA_051878875.1 Lachnospiraceae bacterium
AATCCGGGATATTTTGCGGCGGATCTGCTGGCATCCTATTTAACGAAGTGTGTTTATGAATATGTGGAGAGAGAAAATCTGGATCTGGCTGCACTTTTGCGGGAAACCATCTGTGAACCCGGAGCAGACCTGGATTATGTGGGGTTACTGGGCAGGCTGGATCCGATGTTAGGATAGCGCGAAAGAACTTAACAAAACCCAAACAATTCCGAAATAAAACAACAACATAACCGTAGTATTCTCCTTTCAAAACATCAAACAGGTCTTTTGAAAGGAGAATTTTTATGAATAGCAGAGTATATTTATTAACAGGAGCAGCAGGATTCTTAGGCAGCAACGTTTGCAGACAGTTATTGGATAGGGGAGACAGAGTCAGAGCTTTCGTATTGAAAAATGATCCGGCGATCCAGTACATTCCGGAGGGCGTGGAAATTGTTACCGGCGATTTGCGAGATTTGGATTCCCTGGAGCCGTTTTTTGCGGTGGAAGAGGGTATGACTTTCATTTGTATCCATGTGGCTTCCATGGTGACTGTTAACCCGGACTATTCCAAGATGCTGGTGGATGTCAATGTGGGCGGAACGAAGAATATCATTGCCAAATGCTTGGAGCACAAGGAGTGCGAGAAACTGGTATACGTCAGCTCTACCGGGGCAATCCCCGAGGCACCCAAGGGAGAAAAAATCCGTGAGGTTACCTTCTTTGACCCGGATAAGGTAGTAGGTTGGTATTCCAAAACCAAAGCCATGGCATCCCAGGAGGTGCTGAACGCAGCCCGTATTGACGGACTGAATGCGTGCATTGTACATCCCAGCGGAATTATGGGACCGAACGACAAAGCCATCGGAGAAACCACCGGAACCGTGATCAAGATCATGAATGGTGAAATGCCGGTGGGTATGGGTGGCTCTTTTAACCTCTGCGATGTCAGGGATCTGGCGGCCGGATGTATTGCGGCGGCCGATAAAGGGAAAAAAGGCGAGTGCTACATTCTGGGAAATGAAGAAGTAACCTTGAAACAGCTTTGTACGATGCTGCATGAGGAATGCGATTGCGCAACCCCCAAATGTTATCTGCCGCTTCCGTTAGCAAAGCTTATGGCTATGTCCATGGAGAAAAAAGCCAGAAAATCGGGCAAAAAGCCTATGATGACCACTTTTTCGGTGTATAACCTTGCACGAAACAATAAATTTGATTATAGTAAAGCCAGAACAGAACTGGGTTACAAAACCCGTTCCTATCGCGATACCCTTCGTGATGAAGTGGAATGGCTGGTGCAGGAAGGGTTGGTAAAGCCGGTAGAAGCGGTATAGATAGCAGTTTGAGTATGCCATGGAGCATTATTTTGCAGGGGAGGAACAGTCTGGCGAAAGAATTATATAAAACTATTGAAAAGGACGCATATTTTTGTTAAGATTTACATAGAGATAAGCTGTAATGTCATTACAGTTTTGGTCTGGGTGAAAACTCTTTGGACCACCGTAGGCGGGAGAATTTCCCGCCATTTTTTTTACTGACGATGAGAGAGCAGAATGGGGATGCAGATGAGAGAATTAAGTATTTTTATTGATGAATCAGGAGACTTTGGCGAAGTAAGGGAGAGGCCGGCATATTATTTGGTCACTATGGTTTTTCATGATCAGGCAGTAGATATTTCCCAAGAGATAGAAAGATTAGAAGAGAGTATACGTGATTCGGGATTTGATCTGGAATACATACACACCGGTCCTGTGATCAGGCGAGAACAGATTTTTTCAGCATATTCTTTGGAAGAACGTCGAAAACTTTTGTATAAGATGTTATATTTCTACAGAAAGTGCGATATTCATCATGATACTGTAGTGGTAAACAGGAAAGAAGCTACGGATAAAATAGCACTATCAGGGCGTCTGTCAAAAGAGATAGCAAAAATGATTGCTAAGCATGCAGCATATTTTGACCAGTTTGAAAAAGTGATCGTATATTATGATAATGGCCAGACGGAATTAAGTGCTATCTTAAATGCGGTATTATCGGTTTTGTTTAACGAAGTTGAATTTAGAAAGGCAGAACCGCAGAAATATCGGTTGTTACAGGTTGCAGATTTTATATGCTCCATGGAATTACTTAAGATAAAGAAAAATGAGAAAAGATTGAGCAAGTCGGAAGAAAAATTTTTCTATAAGCCACAAGAATTGAAAAAACCATTTCTAAAAAGTTTGGAGGAAAAGCGTTTAAAGTAGTTATTATAACAGGGAGAAACTATGAAATTTAGGTGCAGCACAACCTGGGCTATTCTTTGGATAGCCGCGTTTCTTATCGTAGGGATAGCAGATTGCAGGGGGTTACTGTGTAACAAGGGTCTGAGGATCATGGATGGTGAGTACTATCGCGTCTTCACGGGTCTCTTGCTACATGTGAACTGGTTTCATCTGTTTTTTAATGTAGTATCTATTTATTTTGTATGTGAGTATCTGGAAAAAATAGCCGGGATTAGTTCCCTGAAACTCCTGTTGTTTTCAGCGCTGGTGGGAACCGTAGCCAATCTCATTTTTTCAGCCATCTATACAGAGAGTACCAGTGTTGGCGGTTCCCCGGTGGTGTTCGCCCTGATCGGACTTATTTGTGTACTGCAGATTTGTCGCAGAGATCTTCCGCGATTTCGGCTTGGAACCTGGTACGGAAACTGGACCCTGGCGGTAGCCATACTGGGAAACATCCCTATATTTTCCGGGAATATATCCACACTGGTAGTACACGGGATGAGTTTCTTGATTGCCGTAGTGTTGGGTTTGATCGCAACCGGGGTGAAATTATTCTGAAAGTTCCCTTGCAAACACTAAAAACACCGATGATGTCCACGTAAATGCCCTGTCGCAGAGTCCTTCTCCCGTCAGGGCATTAAAGTTTTCTGCCATACCGCTACGATTACAAAGAGCACAGAATCTCTTCTTTATTTCTTTGGCAAAATCCACTTCGCCGCAAGCTTCTAAGCCCCGCACCATAAGAAAGGTAGAGGGCGCCCAAATGGGTCCTCTCCAATAACCGTTGGCTTTATAATAAGGGCTCTTTACACTTTCTGTTGCAAAACCGTATTCCGTGAGGAAACGGCCTTCTTCCTTTAGACCAGAGATAAGGTGTTCTCTAATATGATCCGGAAGACGTTTGCCCAGAATGATGGGCATAAATAACAGCAGGCTGTCCCCGGTGCTGCACACCGAGCCATCATTATGTCGGGCCACAAAACCTTCTTCTGTCCAGAAATTTTCGATCAGCAAATCCAGTTTTGCCTGCGCGGCTTTAAAGTGTTGCTGACTTTCTTTTGTTTTCCCCAGACGTTTGGCCACAAGACCCAGAAATTCCAGCTGTAAAATCAAAAAGCTTAGTAAATCCGGGCTTTCCAGTGGTACACCATTGTGAAATACCGTGCTATTGTCCCAGCCGCAGTCGTTGCCGTGTTTGTACTGTGGGATACCATTATGGTTATAGTCGTTGTAGGTAAACCACCAGTCGGTCCAGCGGCACAGGGGTTCGTAAAGCTCCCCAAGCACGTTTTCGTCTAAAATCCGGTCTCCGGTTTTCTTAAGGATTTCATTCAAAAACAGTCCCTGGATCGGGGGCTTGTTAAAACTCCAGATGCATTCCACGTCATTGATATAGTCCGGAAAAGCGCCGAACTCATTCTGATGGTCAAAAAAGATCAGAAACTGCTCCAAAGCCAACTCCGGGAACGTGGTCGCCAGACCCAGGGCATTAAAACAGTTGTCCCAACTCCAGATGCTGGCCATCCAGTTTTTGGACATGTACATGGCGTTCCGGGTCAGGT
>JBJEKY010000040.1:0-1964 GCA_051878875.1 Lachnospiraceae bacterium
ATGGGAGTCAGCGACAAAACCATTTCCAAATGGGAGTGCGGACGCAGTATCCCTGACATTGCGCTTATGGATTCATTATGCAAAGCCCTGGATATTACCATGAATGAACTGTTATCCGGCAAACGGTTGACGGAAACAGAATATTTAGGCAAAGCGGAGGATAATATTATGGCTCTTATGAAAGACAGTAAATCCATCAAAGTTAAAGCGGTGGGACAGTGTATCCTGGGGATTACTTTAGCAGTGGCTACATTTTTGATTACGATCGGCATTGGTGAGAAAGGGTTATGTGGATATATGATCATATATTATTTGGATTTTCCAACCCTGGTGCTAATGCTGTTGTTTAACGTGGCAGGTGTGCTGATCTCCGGCAGAACCTCAAGAGAGGAGATCCTGAAGGTGTTGGAAAAGATCGCTATCCCCATCGGTGCGCTCATCACTCTGATCACATTCGTTGTGCTGATGCACCAAATGGATGATGTTTCTACCATTGGTCCAAACCTGGTGGTATGCATATTGTCACTGGCCTATGCGGTGGTGGAATATCTTGCGGTGGTTTTAGTGAGAAAAAGAATAGAGAAATAGAAACGGGAGCCATTGCGCTCCCGTTTTTGTATATCACAAAAGGTTACAGTTGTTCAATGGAATGTAGCATCAATTCATTATGCTCCATGGTTTCGGCCATGGAGTAAAGGGTCTGTTTCAGATCCTGTTTTTCCTTAGCCATCCCTTTGATGCCATAAATCCTGGCAAGGGAGAACCTTGCGTACAGAAGATCTTGCGGCTGGGCAAAGGTTGCAAAGTCGGGAAGATACGTTTGGAAAAATGCAAGATCTTCTGTCTTCTCCGCAGCGGAGAAAAGGAAATACCAGATGGAGGAGGCTTTCTCATCCTTCTTCTGTAAAAGCGCCTCTACGAAAGCATCAGATTTTAACTTCAGAATTTCTTCTTCGTGGGAGGTTTCTAAAAGTGCCAGCATATAGTATTGAAGAGTGGTAAAGCAGGGCTCCTTTTTAAATTTTTCACGGGTCCATCTTAACACTTCATAACCGTGCCCGTTTAGAGCCTGAAACTGGATTTTCTGAAACCGGATGGGACCATGCCAGGGGTTAT
This sequence comes from Lachnospiraceae bacterium, assembly GCA_051878875.1. Lineage (GTDB taxonomy): Bacteria > Bacillota > Clostridia > Lachnospirales > Lachnospiraceae > XBB1006. Next base: position 1,117 of record JBJEKY010000040.1, read on the forward strand.
CAGCTTCCTTGGTCAGTTCCAGAAGTTCGTCTGCAAGTTCCTCTGCCTGTTTTAAGAATTCCCGACTTTTTTGAATGAACACATGCATTTTATCTGCCAGAAGTGTCTGGACATCTTCTTCACGGTGCTCTTCCCCGGCAGAATGAAGCTCGTTTTCGATGGCCGCCATAGCATCTTCATAGCTTTTTTCATCCCGCAGGATTGAGTAGCGGCAGACCAACTGATGAACTTTCTCCATGTTTCGGATCCCAAACAGGTCTTCCATGGAAACTTCGAAGAAAGTGGCAATCCGGGGAAGCAGATAGATGTCAGGAACGCCGTTGTTGGCTTCCCACCGGGACACCGTCTGGGGGGTTACATCTAAATATCCGGCAAGCTGTGCCTGGGTGACAGCTTTGTTTTTTCTAAGTTCAGCGATTTTCTTTCCAATATCCATAAGAGCGTGCCTCCTGTGTTTTGATAGGTTCATTGTAATACACCTTTGGCAGGGTGTATAGCAAGGGAGACTTGAGTTGAACTCTCATTTATTCAGTAATGAACTTTTTACATTCTGCAAGGATCATATCTGCACCTTCTCCGTTCCACATGGTAACATATCCCTGCAAGGACTCTGCTTTGGAACGAAGGCCCAGGGAGCGGGCATTAATAAAGCGTTTACATAGATACTTCGCATTTTTGGTATCCTGAATTAAATTGCAGGCAGCGCTGTTGCCATCAAGAGCTAAGAGGATGCTTTTTCTGCGTTTGAAAATTTCAAAAGCAATGCTCTTGTATACTCCCATTGGAGAGGATTCGATAGAAACCCTGACAGGGAGGTCATATGTTTGGATTCTTCGAAGCTCCTTTAA
>JBJEKY010000040.1:2064-3782 GCA_051878875.1 Lachnospiraceae bacterium
TAAGTTAAATTCAGCATACGTTCCAAAGATAATTCTTCGTCAATGGAGTCCGTTCCATAGAGTGCGCCGCCATCGGTACCCTGAACGCACAAAACATGGTTCTTTAAATACTGTTTTAATGGATGGATATTCATTTCACTTAAATTATTAAGACGAACATTTGAGGTGATCTGGAATTCCAAAGCAACCTGATGTTCAATCAGTTTATCCAACAGGAATCGTCCTTTTTTCGTATATAATTTGGCAGTGTAGAGCCCATGACCCAGACGCATGGACGGAAAAGCCTGATCAGGATCAAGAGATTCTTCTACACAAAGGATACTATTTAAAACATTGTCCGGAAGAGAATCATTTTCTCCTGCATGAATACGAATCACAAAATCAGGCACATCTTTGGTTATTTCAACAACTTTAGAAATAACCGGTTTTAATTCCCGGATATCATTGATCTCTTCTCCGACAAAGTCACTTCCGGCGATATATGGATCAAGGGCAACCGCATGAAGAACTCGCAGGTTTTCCATAAAGTAGTTGGTTTTATTTACCTGATCTTTCACGATAGTGAGAGGTATACGCCTTAGGGCAGCCAAAAAACGAAGGGTAACGCCGGTTTCTTTTGTAACGGCAGGCATAACCTGATGAATCTCTTCAAGAGTAGCAGCGGCCTCACTTTTCTTTACCAGGGCAGTATCGGATATTTCTGCGTATTCAACCCCGACTTTCGCATAGCTTCTGGCAGTCCAAAGAAGTTTATCCTGATAGAGCGTGTTGTTTTTGTAATCCGGATTTTGCCTGTCGGATTCCATTTGTAAAAGAGCTTCTACAATGTCAGGATCTTCTATAGACATGATGTTGTTATAGGTAATCCTATCCGGGCAGGAAGAACCTTTGGTAAAAACATAGCGGTAAAGGTATACTTTTTCCAAGTCCGTAAAAACTGCCTGTCCATCTTTCCTGACAGCTAAAGAAGCACGGATTTTGTGGATGTTATAAGAACTGTTTTCTATATTATTCAGGATCAGATCAGCAAAATTCATGAAAGTGTGATCATCAATCTTTCGGTCTAAGTACTTACCGGAAAGACCTGAATCTACGTATTCTGTAGCAACGTTAGCCCGCTGTTTTTCTACTTCCTGATACTGGTTAGCCGTTAATCTTAGCTTTAATTTCTTCACATAGTAATAAGGATATCGTATTTGGTGATGGATTCCCAGTGCGATTAAGATATCCGGGCTAAGATTAGCGCTACGATGGGTGTGAAGATCGGAATGGAATTTCACTTCACTTCGAATGTAGGTTTTAACCAGGGTTTTCTTGATATCTAAAGAATAATTTTTCGTTTGACTCATAAGAGTTTTGGCAATTGCCGGAATGTAGGCTTTACGTTCGATGGTTCCATCCGGATAGATGTTTGCAACTTTGGTGTTGCCCAGACGCATGATATAGACGGTTCTGTTCTGGCCATCTACATAGGATGGAATAATACCTTCCAGTATTTTAAAATCGTCGTCATCATAGGTGATCGGAAGGCAAACCAGTTTTGCAAGGTTGGTGATCAGATTTCCTGAGCTATGATTTGGCGTACGAAGAATATAGGATAGCTGGGCTTCCTTAAGATGCAGATCAACTACAATATCCTTTTCTTTATCTAAATAGAATCTTCCAAAATATGACATACCAGAACTCCTTTCCGACTTATATATAATGTAACCTTTTTG
>JBJEKY010000041.1:0-21698 GCA_051878875.1 Lachnospiraceae bacterium
GGATTTCCGCCTTTTATAACGTACTGATCCATTTCACACCTCTCACTTTATCTCTATAGCTCATTATAGCACATATCGTTTTTTTTTCAAGAAGGCCTTCACCCTACTATTTATCCTATGTCTGTACAGGTTCTTTGGTTCCTTCCCATACCTGTACTATTTTTTGTCACTTCTCAATAGTTTATTTGCTTTTCTCTCCACTGTCAAGAAGAACATTTTCCACTTGTCTTAATATGGATGATACACAGCGCATGGGATCTGATTCCTTCTGCCTGCTGGAGGTGTCCATCCGATACTCAAAATACGGTGGGTTCTGCCGGTTGATAAACAGCATGGCACCTCCGAATCCGTTGAGAAATTCAGGGAATTTAGCCGGATTTAACCTTGCCCGCTCATACAGCTTGATGGTGATGCATTTTCCTTTCTGACTGATCTCCGTGATGTCACAATTGTGAGCACGTACTTTTAACATGGCAATATCTAACAGTGTCAAAACAGCCTTTGGCGGGTCTCCGAACCGGTCAATAAACTCCTCTAACATTTCTTCCTTATCTTCCTGGGTCTCCATGTTCGCAATCCGCTTGTACATATCCAGTTTCTGGAATTCATTGGGAATATAGGTTGCAGGGATAAAAGCATTCACGCTGATATCCACGGAGGTTTCGAAGCTTTCCCGCACGGTCAGTCCCTTCATGGTCTTTACCGCTTCATTTAACATTTTGCAATACAGGTCGTAGCCAACCGCCTCCATATGTCCATGCTGATCCGCTCCCAGGATATTTCCCGCGCCGCGGATCTCAAGATCCTTCATGGCGATTTTGATCCCGCTTCCCAGATCAGTGAACTCCTTGATGGCGTGGAGTCTCTTTTCCGCTGTTTCTTTCAGCAGGCGGTCTCCCCGGTACATCAGAAAGGCATAAGAAGTCCGGTTGGATCGTCCTACCCGTCCCCGCAGCTGGTACAACTGGGAAAGTCCCAGATTATCTGCATCCTGAATGATCATGGTGTTTACATTGGAAATATCCAGCCCTGTTTCAATAATGGTGGTAGACACCAGTACATCGATCTCACCATTCACAAACTGGTACATGATATTTTCCAGCTCCCGCTCCTTCATCTGGCCATGGGCGTAAGCCACATTGGCATCCGGAACCAGTGCTGCGATCCGATCTTTCACTTCCGCGATCTGTTTCACCCGGTTAAAAACATAGTATACCTGTCCCTGACGGGAAAGTTCACGGACAATGGCCTCTTTTACCATCTCTTCATTATATTCCATAACATAAGTCTGGATGGGCATACGATCGATGGGCGGCTCCTCTAAAATGCTCATATCCCGGATTCCTACCAGACTCATATGAAGTGTCCGGGGAATGGGGGTTGCTGTCAGAGTCAGCACATCCACCTGATTTTTCAACTGCTTGATCTTTTCTTTGTGCGCCACTCCGAAACGTTGCTCTTCATCCACGATAAGGAGCCCCAGATCCTTATATCCCACATCTTTTGACAGTAACCGGTGGGTTCCGATCACAATATCCACCTCACCCTTTTTCAGGGCCGCAATGGTTTTCTTCTGCTGGGCCGGCGTAGAAAAACGGCATAGTAGATCGATCCGGATGGGAAAATCCTTCATCCGTTGCACAAACGTATTATAGTGCTGTTGGGCCAATACCGTGGTAGGTACCAGATACACCACCTGCTTACTGTCCTGCACCGCCTTAAAAGCTGCGCGGATGGCAATCTCAGTCTTACCAAACCCTACGTCTCCGCAGATCAGACGATCCATGGTACGTTTGCTCTCCATATCTCTTTTGGCTGCCTCAATGGCCAGTATCTGGTCATCCGTTTCTTCAAAGGGAAACATTTCCTCGAATTCCCGCTGCCATACCGTATCCTGGGAAAAAGCAAATCCTTCCACATTCTGGCGAATGGCATATAATTCCACAAGTTCTTTGGCAATGTCAGCCACCGCACCCCGGACTCTGGTTTTGGTCTTGTTCCAGTCCTGGGTACCCAATTTATTTAATTTCGGCTTTCTGGCATCTGATCCCGCATATTTTTGCAGCAGTTCCAGATTATTGGCCTGCATATACAGCACGCCGCCTTTATCATACTCAATCTTAATGTAATCCTTGGTGACCTTTTCTACCTCGACTTTCTCAATACCGCGGTATATTCCCAACCCATGGTTTTCATGTACCACGTAGTCACCGATCTTAAGTTCCGCAAAATCCCGGATTCCCTCTCCGTCGTTACGCTTACTTTTTTTGCGTTTCTTGCGTTCCTGTCCGAAAATATCGCTTTCCGAGATCATGGCAAAGGACAGCATGGGAAGTTCAAAGCCCCGTTTTAATTTTCCGTAGCATACCATCAGCTCCCCGGGCTGGATGTCCCGATCGAACACCTCACTGTAAAAAGCGGCCACGCCCTGATCACTAAGATCCTTAGCAAGACGCTGTGCCCTGCTTTTGGACGGGGAAAAAAGCGTAATCTTATAGCCCTGTTTCCGGTACTGCTTAAGATCCTTCACCAACAGGTCAAAACTTTTGTTATAGGCATTGATGGACCTCATGGAAAGGCCGTAGTCAGCCTTTACTTTCCAATCATCCATCCGGGTATCCAGGGTAGTCAAAAGTACCATGCTCCATTTTTGCAACATCGTGACTACCTGCTTTACCCCAAGCACGGCATCGGCCTGCCCGGAAAGAACATAGCCTTTTTCCAGACGGCTTTTCATACTTTCCGTAAATTCCAATTCTACTGCCCTGGCAGATTCCAGCACTCTGGCAGGTTCATCGATAAATATAATCGCATTTTTATTTTTGAAATAGTCCAGAAAAGTTCCTGTTTCTTCATAGAAGTAGGTTAGAAAGCTCTCTGCCTGGACCAGGTCTGTTCCGGTGTTCAATCCCTCTTCCAGTGTCTCATAAAGGCTCTTTACCCTATAAGCTTCTTCGGTTTTAAATTCTTTCCGGAACTTGTCTGCAACACGGCCGGCCTCGTCTTTTATCCGGTCAAGTCCCTGCCTCATGTGTTGCTCTGTCAGCACCACTTCCGTAGCAGGATATACCGCAATCTCCGAAAGCTGCTCTATGGAACGCTGACTTTCCACATCAAAGCTTCGTATGGAATCAATTTCATCATCCCACAGTTCAATCCTTACGGGAGCCTCCTCGGAGAGCGGAAAAATGTCCAGAATACCGCCTCTTACAGCGAACTGCCCCGCAGATTCCACCTGATAATTCTTCTCATATCCCATAAGAACCAGTTTCTTTGTTATCCGGTCCAGATCCAGTGTACTACCCGTCTCAAACACTTCTACGCTGCGATACAGATCTTCCGGAAGTATCAGCCGGTCCATCAGGGCATCAAAGGTGGTGATGATGGTACAATCTTCCCGTTCCCGCATTGCTTTTAACGCCGATAATCTCTGACAGGTCAAAAGGTTTCCACGGATATCTGCCTGATAGAACAGTACATCCTTTGCCGGATAATACAGCACCCTTTTGTCATACAGTTTGTAGTCTTCCAGCAATTCTTTGGCCTTCTGTTCACTGAAGGTCACGATCAGCCGGGTTTTTCCTTCGGTCAGTGACTGTACGGTATACGCTTTTGCCGCGTCAATGCACCCGGATATCTGAATTGCTCCGTACCCGGATTCTATATGCTGTTTTACTTCTTCGTAACTGCTCCAGTTCTGCAACGGGCTTTTTAATATACTCATGCTTTTCCTTTTCCATTAAACTGATTCATGGCTGCATCAATCTGCCCCTCCACAATAAGGGCTGCTGCCTCGGAAGCCATTTTCACGGCCCTCTCCACCGCTTCACGGTCTTCTTTTCCAAATCTTCCCAACACATAATCCGCCAGATCCCAGTCAGCGGGTTTTTCCCCTACACCAACTTTGATCCTGGCAAACTGCTGGGTTCCGGTCTGGGCTATAATGCTCTTGACCCCATTGTGGCCTCCGGCACTTCCTTTTTTGCGGATCCTAAGATCCCCGGGGGCCAGGCTGATATCATCATACATTACCAGCAGTTGGCTTTCCGGGTCCAGTTTGTAAAACCGTAGCAATGCGCCTATGGCATCCCCGCTGGCATTCATGAAGGTCTGGGGTTTTACCAGCATCACCTTCTGCCCCCCCATCACTCCGGTTCCTATGAGGGCCTTGCATTTTTCCTCCCGGATACTGATATGATACTGCTCTGCCAAATGATCAATACATTCAAATCCGATATTATGCCTGGTATTTTCATATTTTTTGGTTGGATTTCCCAACCCCGCTATCATAAACATAAGAACTTACCTTTCTACATGGCAACGGGAGGCCGTCTTAAGACGCCCTCCTGTTGTATTTTCTTTCCTGTACATTATACAAGACTCTGTAGCTTTTTCAATACCTTTTCTTCACGCTTATTAAACTGACTGTTCTACCAACTCCACTGCTGCCTGTAAATCTCTACTCTTCCTCTTTGGTAAGTTCCTTTTCATAAGCATCCAGAATAATCTTGGAAATGCGCTCCCGGGTTTCCGATTTAATGGGATGTGCAATGTCACGATATTCTTCGTTCCCGCCTTTCCTGCTGGGCATTGCTATAAACAATCCCTTATCTCCTTCGATCACTTTGATATCATGAACCACGAATTCATCATCAAAAGTAATGGATACTACCGCACGCATTTTTCCTTCTTTGTCGACTTTACGAACTCTTACATCTGTAATTTGCATAATTGTCTCCCTTCTGTCTGCACTTGTTGTATGTTTGCGGCACCTAATGATAGGTCCTGATGTTCTCCTTAGATCCGCATACAACGATCGGATCTTTGGAACCGGAGTACCGGGCATTCTGAGGAATCTGTTCGTAGCTTTCTACAATGCAGTTTTCTAAGTAAGCCCCTTCTCCAACGTATGCCCCGTTCAGGACAATGGAGTTTTTGATCACTGCTCCCTTTCCGATGAATACTTTTTTAAAGATCACGGAATCGGTGATTTCCCCATTCACAATGCAGCCACTGGCAACCAATGAATTTATCACGTTGGAGCCATCATTAAATTTAGCAGAAGGAAAATCTTCTATTTTTGTTCTGATCGCAGGTTCTGTGGTGAAATTCTTCCGGATCTTGCGATCCAGAAAATCCATGTTGGTCTGGTAATAGGATGGAATGGTATTGATATTGCTCCAATACCCATCGAATTCATATCCGTAAATACCTTTCACATCTTTGTAACGGATCAGAATATCATTGACCAGGTCATATCGTTCCTCTTCATGGCTTGCTTCCAGCAGCTCGATCAACTGTCGGCGCCGGATGATGTAAATCCCCATGGAAGCGATATTGGAAGAAGCTTTCATGGGCTTCTCCGAAAACTGGACGATCCGTTGATCCTGATTCATCTCGACCACACCAAACCGCTTTAAGGCATCCTCGTCCGCAAGTTTCTTTACGGCGATGGTTATATCTGCACCACGCTCTTCGTGGAAATCCAGCATGGCGTTCAGATCGATCTTACAGATACATTCTCCCGGACAAATGATCACATATGGTTCATGCCTGCGCTTCAAAAAATCCAGGTTCTGATAAATGGAATCTGCAGTTCCCCGATACCACCAGCTGTTGTTCTGGGTGATGGTGGGGGTAAACGTATACAACCCTCCCTGTTTTCTTCCGAAATTCCACCATTTGGAAGAATTCAGATGTTCATGGAGAGACCGGGCGTTGAATTGCGTGAGCACCGCCACTGTTTTCACACCCGAATTTGTCAGATTACTGAGAGCAAAATCAATGGCACGGTAGGATGCTCCTACGGGCATCGCTGCCCCGGCCCGTTTGCTGGTCAGTTCTTTCAGTCCTGTGCTGGTTCCTCCGGCCAGGACAATTCCGATTGCCTTCATCTATCGCTCACCTGCCTTTACTATATATCCGCCACTTGGCAGGTTATTCTCTTTATAATCTTCGGGAATGGTCTTTCCCAGGATCGCAGTATTCTTTCCAATGGTCACACCGTCGGGAATCACACTGTCTTTGCCGATGGTAGCCAGTCCGAACGAATACACTGAAGCGTTCAGTTCATTGGGTGCTTCTTCTCCTACACCGATCTTTACATTCTCTCCGATCACGGTTCCTTCCGCTACAATGGATTTGTAAAGTTCCGTTCCGGCTCCGATCTTTGTGTTGGCCATAATAATGGAATCACATACCTGTGCGCCTTTTTCCACTACAACACCCGGACCCAGTACGCTGTTTTTAATAATACCGTCTATTTCCGATCCTTCCCCCACAATGCTGCGGCTTACTTTACTGTCCGGTCCGAAATAGGCCGGTTCAAAACCGCTGGCTTTGGTGTAGGTCTTCCAATACTCTTCGTAAAGGTTAAACTCCGGGATCAGGTTAATAAGCTCCATGTTTGCTTCCCAATAAGACCCCAGTGTTCCCACATCTTTCCAGTATCCATCGAATTCATAAGCAAAAATCCGCTGATCTAAGCTATGACAATACGGGATCACATGTTTTCCAAAATCGCAGTTGCTTTGGTCTCTCTTGGCGATCAAAGCCTCTTTCAAGACTTCCCAATCAAAGATGTAGATTCCCATGGATGCCAGGTTGCTTCTCGGGTTCGCCGGTTTTTCCTCAAAATCCGTGATCCTTCCCTCGTCGTCTGTGATACAGATCCCAAACCGGGAAGCTTCCTCCATGGGTACCGGCATAACCGCAATGGTGATATCTGCATTATGCTTTTTGTGATAATCCAGCATCAACCCATAGTCCATCTTGTAAATGTGATCGCCCGACAGAATGATCACATACTTGGGATGGTACCCTTCCATATAGGCCAGGTTCTGATAAATCGCATTGGCCGTTCCTGAATACCAGGACGCATCCCCGCTTTTCTCATAGGGCGGAAGCACCGTCACGCCACCGTCATTCACATCCAGATCCCAGGGCATTCCTATGCCGATGTGTGCATTTAACTCCAGCGGCTGATACTGGGTCAGTACGCCCACGGTATCAATACCGGAATTCACGCAATTACTTAAGGGAAAATCAATGATCCGGTATTTGCCTCCAAAGGGAACGGCGGGCTTCGCCATGCTTTCCGTCAATACCCCCAACCGGCTTCCCTGTCCTCCGGCCAGCAGCATTGCAATGGCTTCCTTTTCAATCATATAAGCACCCCCTCATTGTTGACTAATTAATTATAGCATGAAACCTTTTAATTCTCTACTAATTTTTTACAAATATGACATTATTAAAGTATTTTTAGTCTTTCTTACAATTTTTACCAAATTATTTCAATATTTTACACAAAATTTTACCCCATTGTCCCGGAGTGCTTAGCAAAGTTTTCTTCCATACTTTTCTTGACATTGCAAAATCGGGCATTTCGAGTATACTAATAAGAAGAAACATAATGTTAAAAAAGTTTGAGTGAAAAGAGAGAATTGAACTATGTATCAGGTAGATTTTAATCACCCCGTTCCTATACATTTTATCGGGATCGGCGGCGTAAGTATGAGCGGATTGGCACAGATCCTGTTAGACCGCGGTTTTACGGTTTCCGGTTCTGACCGGGAACCTTCCGATTACACCAGGCAGCTGGAAAAACTGGGAGCCACCCTGTATTACGGACAGCGCGCCGAAAACCTGTCTGAAGATACCGCTGCCGTTATTTTTACTGCTGCCATCCACCCGGACAACCCTGAATATGCCGCAGCCGTAGAGAGAAACCTTCCCATGCTTACCCGGGCACAGCTTCTGGGGCAGATCATGGATCACTATAAAAATCCCATCGCAGTAGCCGGAACCCATGGCAAGACCACTACCACCAGTATGGTATCCGAGATCCTTCTGGCTGCCGATACGGATCCCACCATTTCCAACGGCGGGATCTTAAATTCCATTCATTCCAATACCCGGATCGGTCACTCCGATCTGTTTGTAGCGGAAGCCTGTGAATACACCAACAGCTTTTGGGAATTCTTCCCTCACTATAGCGTGATTCTTAATATCGAAGAAGACCATCTTGATTTCTTCAAAGATATTCATGATATCCGGGAATCTTTCCTTCACTTTATGAAAAATACCCGGGATGACGGTTGCGTGGTTATAAACGGAACCATCGACCATCTTCATGAATTGACCGACAGCCTTTCTACCCGTTATATCACCTTTGGAGTAGGAGAAGACTATACGTATCACGCCAAAGATATTACCTATGACGGCTTAGGCTGTGCTACGTTTACCCTTTATAAGGAAAAAGAAAACCTGGGATCCATCCGTTTGGCTGTCCCGGGGATCCACAACGTATACAATGCTTTGGCAGCAATTGCCGTAACACACGATCTTGGTATTCCCCTTCATGCCATCCGGTCCGGTTTAGAAACCTGCACCGGATCCAAACGGCGGTTTGAGAAAAAAGGTGAACGGGACGGGTATGTGATCTTAGACGACTACGCCCATCATCCCACCGAGATTAAGGCAACCCTTAGCGCCGCCCGGGCTACCTCTTATAAACGGATCATCTGCGTTTTCCAGCCACACACCTACAGCCGTACCAAGGCTCTGTTTCAGGATTTTGCAGATGCTCTGTCCCTGGCAGACATCGTGGTACTGGCAGACATTTTTGCAGCAAGGGAGACGGATACCCTGGGCATCAGTTCCCGGGATCTGAAAGATGCCATCACTGATCTTGGTACAGAGTGTTATTACTTCGACAGCTTCGAGAAGATTGAAAAATTTTTAATTAAAAAATGTTTGAACGGTGACCTGTTGATAACTATGGGAGCCGGAAACGTTGTAAAAATAGGCGAAGACCTGTTAAAATAATTTTTATCCACATTATCCACATCTTTTTTCGATTTTCTTCGACATAAAGGATGTGGATTTTTTGGAAATCCCACCCCTTGATTTTTCGGTTTGCGCTCGGGTTATCCACATTATCCACACCTCTTTCAGCCCTTGATTTGCAAGGGTTTGTGGGCTTTTATGCCCTTTCCTTTTTCCAATCGGTATGCTATAATCTGTTTCACAGTTCTCAAGACGAGACTGTAACAAAATGAAACCAGAAAGAGAGCGGAAAAGATGAATCAGATCTTCCTTCAATCCGAACATCCGGGTCAGATGACCTGCGTGTCCAATTGTTTTATTGATGAATATATGCCGTCAGCAAACGGCGAATATGTGAAGGTTTATCTTTATCTTCTCCGCAGTTTGAATAATCCGCAGACCCCCTGTGACCTGTCACGGATGGCTGATCTGTTTGAGTATTCCGACAGAGACCTTACCCGTGCCCTGGTCTACTGGGAGCGTATGGGGCTGCTGGAATTAAGTTATAATGAATCTAAGCAGCTATGCGGCATCACATTACTGGAGATTCCTAAAGGTCGTCACCAACCGGATCCCGATCACGCAAAGAAACCGGATTCTTCCCAGCATATTGTGCCTGCCGATACTTCTTTGCAGACCGAAACCCCTGCTGCCTCAGTAAAAAAAGAATATACCAAAGATGAGCTGCAGCGTTTCTCGGACCGGGAAGATGTGTCCGAATTGCTTTTCATTGCAGAACGCTATCTGCAGAAACCGCTTTCCCATACAGAGTTAAACTACTTTTTGTATTGGTATGATTCTCTGCACTTTTCCATCGATCTTATAGAATATCTGGTGGAATACTGTGTAACAAGAGATACCAAGAGTGTCCGTTACATGGACAAAGTTGCTCTGGCATGGTCCGAAGCAGGCATCACTACAGTGGAAGAAGCTAAAAAGAGAGCCAATCTCTACAGTCAGGTAAACTATGCTGTCGTCAAAGCTCTTGGCATCAAAGGGCGCAATCTTGTGGAGCTGGAAACTTCCATGATCCGCAAGTGGACAACTGAGTACGGTTTTTCCCTGGAAATCATCATTGAAGCATGTAACCGTACCATCAGTGCCACCCATCAGCCCAGCTTTGAGTATACGGACCGCATACTCACCAACTGGCACAAAGCCGGTGTAAAGGAATTGACTGATATTGACAGTCTGGACCAGGATTTCCGCAAAACCCGCAAAGCAAAAACAACCTCTGCCGGAACTAACGGTCCTTCTAACAAAGCGGCTGCCAATAATACATTTAACAAATTTCCGCAACGTACATATGACTATGAGCAGTTAGAACAGCAGTTGCTGAATCGTAGCCAGAATTAATAAAGGAAGGATAACCATGGCCTTAACCAATAACCAGTATGATACTATCCGGCGCGATTATGACCAGCGTCAGTTTCAGGTTCATCGCCGTATGGCCAGCCATACGGAAGAATTATATCAGAAGGATCCCGAAATCCAGGAAATTGACCGAAAGATCGCTTCCCTGAGCGTACAACAGGCAGAAAAACTGCTGGACGGAGACAAGGGCGCTCTGTCTGACCTGCGTCAGGCTCTGCACAAATTAAATGAGCGAAAAAATGCACTGATCCGCCAACTGGGATACGATCCTGATTTCTTAGAACCGGTGTATCACTGTCCCGATTGTAAGGACACGGGCTATATCAACGGTCAGAAGTGCCATTGTTTTACCCAGGCAGCCATTGATCTGGTCTACACCCAGTCCAATCTGCGCCAGGTACTGGAAAAAGAGAACTTTTCCAAATTTAACATGGATCTGTTTTCCGACGAAGAGGTAGATCCCTCTACCCATCTTACACCCTACGAAAACATGGAAGTTACCCTGCGCAAATGCAAAAATTTTGTTGCGCAGTTTCATACAGAGTTTCAGAATCTGCTCTTTACCGGATCCACCGGTGTTGGCAAAACCTTTCTTACCAACTGCATTGCAAAAGAACTGTTGGATGCAGGAAACTCTGTTATCTACTTTACCGCCACAGGACTATTTGACGTTTTCCATAATAACGCGTATAATAAGTCGCCGGAGGCCTCTGATTCTTATCAGAATATTTTTACCTGTGATCTTCTGATCATAGATGATCTTGGTACAGAAGTTTCCAACAGTTATACCAATTCACAGTTTTTCATGTGTGTAAATGAACGGATCCTTCGTCAGAAATCCACCATCATTTCCACCAACATGACATTAGGGGATCTTTCGGAACGCTACTCTGAGCGTACCTTCTCCCGTATCATCAAAAACTATGAATTCATTAAGCTCATTGGCAATGATCTTCGCCTGATCGGGTAACATATTTTTTCCCGGAAGATCCTTGCATGATGTCGGGTAAACTATCCGATGATAAAAGTAAATGTTCAAAGAACTAGGAGGAAAAATTTTTATGCAGCAGGAACAGCATGACGAGCGTAATCTGGATACGATTCCGGTGGGGAAACTCGGAATCATCTCCATGAAAGGAGTAGAGTCCGGAATCAAAATTGACGCTTATTTAAAGCGCTGGCGTGAAACCCGTAAACACGAGCACGAAGACGATATCACCTTCAAAGGATACGTTCGTGAGTCCTACCTGATCTCGGCCAAAACACCGCGTTTCGGTACCGGTGAGGCCAAAGCTACTATCGGTGAATCCGTAAGAGGCTATGACATTTTCATTATCTGTGACGTAACTAACTACAGCATTACTTATTCGGTAAGCGGAAAAGAAAATCATATGTCACCGGATGATCACTATCAGGATCTTAAGAGAGTCATCGCAGCAATTGGCGGAAAAGCAAGACGTATCAATGTGATCATGCCATTCCTTTATGAAAGCCGTCAGCACAGACGTACCGGACGCGAGTCCTTAGACTGTGCAATGGCACTTCAGGAGCTGATCGCTCTGGGTGTAGAAAACATCATTACCTTTGATGCACATGACCCAAGAGTACAGAATGCCATTCCATGCAGCGGTTTTGAATCCGTAGGAGCTTCCTACCAGTTCTTAAAAGGCATCTGCAAACATGTAAAAGATGTGAAATTTGACAACGATCACCTGATGATCGTCAGCCCGGATGAAGGTGCTACCGGACGTGCCATCTACTTTGCAAATATCCTTGGCGTGGACATGGGTATGTTCTACAAGAGAAGAGACTACAGCAAGATCGTAGACGGACGTAACCCAATCGTTGCACACGAATTCTTAGGTAGCAGTGTAGAAGGAAAGGATGTATTCATCATTGATGATATGATCTCTTCCGGCGACAGTATGATCGATGTTGCAACCCAGTTAAAGAAACGAAATGCCGGACGTATTTTCGTGATCGCTACCTTTGGTCTGTTCACCAATGGAATGGACCGTTTCGATAAAGCTGTGGAAGAAGGTCTGATCTACAAGGTTGTTACCACCAATCTGGCTTATCAGCGTCCGGATCTTTTAGAGCGTGACTACTATATCAGCTGTGACATGAGCAAATACATTGCTTACATCATAGATACGTTAAACCATGATGCATCCATCAGCGATCTGCTGGATCCATATGAACGTATCAACAGACTGATTGAAAACTACAAGGCAGAACAGCGTTAAGTTCATACGGCATCCCTCGCCGGAACTTAAGGCTACTAGCATAAAACCCTTCGCTCATTCTCCAGGTGAGGACGCGAAGGGTTTTTTACAGAAGATATTTTATATTTAGGAGACTGATTATTATGAACGGTGAACGTAAAACTACCAAAAAGGCTAACTCCGCACTGCTGTGTTTCTCTGCCGCTCTGATCTGGGGCTTCGGATTTGTTGCCCAAAGCGAGGGCATGAACCATGTCGGACCCTATACCTTCAATTTCTGCAGGTCCGTACTTGCCACCATCTTTTTAGCATTGGTGGCTCTGGCATTTGACCGTGTCCAGTCCGGCTCCGAAAAAGCCAGCGGTTTCCTCCCGGCTGCCACAGTAAAACAAAACTGGAAAGACCTTGTGATCGGTGGAATCTGCTGCGGTATATTTCTTACTGCGGGAAGCATTCTGCAAACCATCGGTATCATTTATACTTCCGTAGGTAAAACAGGCTTCCTCACCGCACTTTATATTGTGCTGGTGCCGATCTTTGGTCTGTTCTTAGGTAAAAAATGCCACTTCAATGTCTGGATCAGTGTGGCTCTGGCAACGATAGGATTGTTCTTGCTGTGTATCACGGAAGACTTCCACTTTTTTGCTACGGACTTGTATCTGCTTGCCTGTGCCGCCATGTTTGCATTACATATCCTGGTGATCGACCATTTTTCCCCACGGGTAAACGGTGTATGGTTATCCACCATCCAGTTCTTATTTAGTTCCGTGGTATCCTGCATCCTTATGCTGATCCTGGAAAAACCGTCCTTTAGCAGTATTGCGGCAGCGGGCATCACCATTGTCTATGCTGGTATCTTTTCTTCCGCAGGCGGCTACACCCTGCAGATCCTGGGTCAGAAAGGTCTGCACCCATCTATTGCAGCCCTGCTTCTCAGTCTGGAATCCGTAGTTTCCGTTCTGGCAGGATGGCTGATCTTACATCAGGTTCTGACCCGCCGGGAACTCATTGGCTGTGTCCTTATGTTCTTAGCTGTGGTGATCGTGCAAATTGATTTTACGAACCTGAAAAGAAAAACCGCATAACGGACATTACTCCGTTTATAAATAATCTCATATACAAACCCCCAAAGGCCTGTTTACCTGCCCTTGGGGGTATTTTTCTAACACTTTTTATTTCAGTCGCTCCGGATCTATCGGGTATCGTCCGAAGATCCTGGCTGCATCCATCAATGCATGCATATTTTCTTCCGGAGTTTTGATGGGCATCTGACAGCCTGAGGTCAATACAAATCCATTGGGGCTGTCATATCCTTTCCGGATACATTCTTTTGCTGCCATGAGCACTTCGTAGGGGGTGCCCAGTTTCATCACGTCTACCGGCGGGACATTTCCCTGAATCCCCATGTGAGGGCCTAACACCTGCTTCGCTTCTTCCAGATCCTCCACATTATCCAGACCGAACACTCCGATACCGGTGGTATTCAAATCCTCCCACAGCCCCCGGCTGGTACCACAGATATGTAATCCACAGCCTGCTCCCTGTTTACGGATGTAATCCACATTTTTCTTAAAATACGGCAGGGAAAACTCCCGGTACTGCTCCACGCTGATCAAAGAAGTGGAACTTACCGGATCCGCAAATCCAATACCGATCTCCATATCAATGAGCCGCTGGATATAGCGGTTATTATTCTCCACAATGATCTCCAACAACTGCTTGATCTTATCCGGACATTTTAGCATCCCCATCAGCAGCCATTCCGTTCCCAGCACCATGGAAGCCACGGTGAACGGGCCCGTCACTGTTGCACTGACAGGCACCTTATCTCCAAGCTTTTGCTTCAGCATTTTAAGCCCGTCTAAAATTATGGGGAGTCGTCCGTCTTTGTCCACGTCCACCAGTTTTGCCTGATCCATGTTTTTAAAACCGGAAATGGCGGGTTTCTTTAGCTGTGCGATGTTATTGTCATAGTATGCGATCTCTGATCCCATGGCTTCTGCCATTCCCCGAAGCGTGGTAGACAGTCCTACCCCGTCTGTGTGAAATGTCTCGTACAGATAAACCTCCACATCCACCATTTTCTCTGCGCTGTGGTAATACTCATCCAGACCCGCGCCAATAAGAGGTGCCATGGTCTCGCCGCCATCCAGGCAACAGCGGATGCGATCCACTTCTTTTCCTTCACTGATCAGGCGGCTCCGTTCCAGAGGTGTCAGTTCATCCTTCGGCACTACAAGACCGTTTCCGTAATCTCTCTGCATTGCTTTTATCCCCCTCTTACGCTGAAATTCCCGCAAACTCTTTGATCTGCCGTACACAGGCCGCCGCATCCGTGCTGTAGGCATCGGCACCGATCTCATTGGCAAAACGCTGGGATACCGGACCTCCTCCGATGATCACTTTGTACTTATCCCGGATACCCTGCTCTTTCAATCGGTCGATCACCGTTTTCATGCCTGCCATGGTGGTCGTCATCAACGTGGACATACAGATAAATTCACACTGCTTTTCCTGTGCAGTACGGATAAACTCATCCAACGGGACATCCCTGCCCAGGTCATAGACCTCAAACCCGGCAGACTCACACATGATCTTCACCAGATTTTTGCCGATGTCATGGGTGTCTCCTTCCACTACTCCGATCACGATCTTTACCTTTTTCTCGCTTTTTTCCTGCTTTAAATGCGGCTTTAGCAGATCCACTCCGGCATTTAGTGCAAAAGATGCTGTCAGCACCTCCGGCAAAAAATATTCTCCGGTCTCGTACAAATGGCTTACCCGGTCCATACCCTTAATAAGTCCTTCCCGGATCACCAACTCCGCGTCAATCCCCTGATCAATGGCCTGCTGACACAGATCCGTAACTTCTTCGTCTTCCATCTCTACTACTGCATCACTGATGCTAATAAACAGTTCTTCCTTGGTCACTTTTTCTTCTCCTTTGATTCCCTTTTCATCATTCTGCCCAATTTCGCAGGGCTTTTCCATTCTATTTGTCTCCCACCGACGGAAAACGCATGCTTTCTATAAACAGCTCCTGATAGCCTGCACTTTCTGCCAGTTCGAAGTACTCTATCTGCCCTGCCAGCTGCTCCATATCCTGCCGCACCGTCTCTGACAGCAGCGCCATACAGGCACCGGTCTGGGAAGTATTTCCCACATAGCGCACTTTCTCCTGCAGCTGCCCGGGAATAAGTCCGGCTCCTGCCAAAGCTTCGGCAGAAAGATGGGATCCGAACTGGCCGGCAATCAGAACTTCATCAAGTTCTTCCTCTTTTAGTCCTTCTCTTCCGATCAGGCTTCGAAGTCCGGAAAGGATGGCTCCTTTCGCTAACTGCACCTGCCGCACATCCTGCTGCGAAATAGAAACCTCATGTTCCCGGTCCAGATAAAAGACCGTCCGATCCTCTTCTTTCACAAGGCGGCTTTGGAAAAATCCATTCCCGGCAAGTTTTTCAGGTTTCACAAATGCACCGGTTGGTCGTATCAGCCCGGTCCGGATCAATTCCGATACCCCTTCTAAGATTCCGCTACCGCAGATTCCTCTGGGTGGTTTTCCTCCGATGGTATCATAGTTTATCCCATCTTCCCGGATAACTATGCTTTCCATGGCTCCCGGAAGAGCCGGCATGCCACAGGTAATATTCATTCCCTCGAGCGCCGGTCCTGCCGCGCAGGAACAGGCTGACAATTTTCCCTTCCGGCTAAGGATCATTTCTCCGTTGGTTCCAATGTCAATGAACAATGTATTTTTCTTACTATGCAACAAATCGCAGACATAGGCCCCCGCCAGGATATCTCCACCGATATAACCCGAAACCTGAGCCAGACAGTATACCTTTGCTTCCGGCGAAACCAAAAGCCCCAGTCCCGCTGCCGGCACACACTGTGCCTGTAAAAAAGCCGGTTTGTACGGTGCTACACCAATGGACCGGGCATCCACACCCAAAAACATATGGATCATAGTGCAGTTTCCCGCTACCGATACTGCCACGATCTCATCCTTGTCAATTCCGGTTTGTCCGCATAACGAAGCAATTCCCTGATTAACCGATTCTACCACTGCTTCCTGCAAAGCACGGATCCCTTTCTGATCATGCTCCATTTCATAGGTGATTCTGGTCAATACATCCTGACCATAGGCACGCTGCCCGTTCATTCCTGCTTCTTTGGCCAGTTCTTCTCCGCTAGACAGATCCACCAGACTCATGGCAATGGTGGTGGTTCCGATATCTACCGCCACTCCATAGCCACTCTGATCCGGATCCGGTGCAAAAGCTCTGGTAACTCCATGAGTCAATACCTGCATCATTCCGGTATCAGCACAGGCGCGGATCCGGCAATCCCCGGTCACCTGTACCATACAAGCCAGCCGATACCCTTGCTGCCTCTCTTTTTCCGAAAGCTTCTCTGCTTCTTCCGGTTGCTCGCCTGATACACTGCCCTTTAGAACCTGAACCTTACATTTTCCACAGATTCCCTTGCCGTTGCAAGGGTTATTCACATAAATCCCATTACCTGTCAACACCTGCATTAAGTTCGCACCAAGCTCACAGACAATGGTTTTCCCTGATGTCTCTTCTATGATTTCCGGCATACGGCCTCCTGCACTCCCGAAAGCACTGCTTTCACGTTACTAAGGGGTGACCCCATTCCCAGCCCGCAGGCGGGAGACACGACGGAAAATCCCTGACCGGCACACAGGCTGCTTAATTGTTTCACTTTCTCCGGGGTTGCCTCTTCAATGGCGTAGGTACTGACATTTCCCATCAGCACCCTGCCGCAAAGCTGCTCTTTGATATCCTGTAGCGGCACGATGGCATCAAAACTTAATACGTCACTCTTAATCTCTGCCGTCTCTTTTAACACCGGTTTCATCTGACCGCAGATATGTACGATCACCGGAATACCTTCTTTGCGGATCCCGTCAATGAGCATATTCAGATACTTCACCGTATACTCTTTGAAAAAGCGCGGACCCATGATCTCCCCCGTACCGCTGGGATCTGCGATCATGATCACATCGGCTCCCGCTTCGATCATGGCGCGTCCAAACTTCACTAATTCTCCCGTGATAAAAGACAACATCCCATGCACCTCTTCCGGCTTTTTGCGCATTCCGGAAAAGAAAAGGGCAGGGTCAAGAACGGAACTGGCCGTACTGATAGGTCCGGTGAGATTTCCTACCACCGGCACTTCCTTTTGTCTTTGGGCCAAAAGACCAATGGCATCTAAAACTGCCCGGGGACGGCCACCGGATAAATCAAACTCCGGCAGATCCCTCCACTCAGACAGTTCTTTCATAGCATACCCTGTTACTCTGGGTTCTCTGGTATCATCTCCCAGATCCACCTGCGCCCCTAACTGCTCTGCTTCCACGGTCATGCAAAACGGCACACCCACATTTTCAAAACAGCCTTCCTTATAGGCATATTCTGCCAGGTCGGCCATGATCCGTCCATCACTGTGAGCCCGGCAAAACGAAAAATCACCCTGTGTCAAAAGCTGTGTGGTGATCATATTCATCATACCACCCGGACAGATACAGGCCGGACGGTCCGTGGTTTTTCTGTAAATTGTATTCATAAGACGCCGTTTTGGCGTCATTTCTTTCATTTCCTGATTCTCCATATTCCCAACTCCTCATAGGATGTCACTTCATCCCCGGTTTTGATGCAGGCTCCCGCAAGCAATACCCCCTGGTTTTTGAAGCACAGCAGTGCCTCCTCATAGTTCATGGCACGGGGTAGTCTTCGCGTTTCTTTTTCTATCCCTTCTTCCGACAGAACCCCTGCTGCCAACCGCGGACATAAATGAACCGGTTTGTCCCATGATGTAACCTCCCGCAAAAGCGGCAGATACGCTTCCCGAACCAGTTCCTGCACGCAGGCCTTCCCTAAGATTTTTGGGCTTGCTGCCGGATCTGCAATACTGTACAGACTAACGAAGGTTGCTGCCTGTTTCATATAGGAGACCATCTGTCGGCTGACCCAGTTTAGCGCCTGCCGGTATAACTCCGGGTTCTTTCTTCTTTCCACAAAAATCCGTTCCATGGATACCAGGCCACTTAATACCGTGAAAGGACCACTGACCATAAGCATGGTTTCTTTTCCCTGCTCTCTGACCTGTCTTAATGCCTCGATCACTTTTTCGCAAGCTTCTTTCTGTATGGGCTGCGCCGTTGTAAGCGGCAGTTCCTGAAGAGAAGCATAGGCCGGTCTTCCCACTCGTTCTCCGGTCCCATCTTCTCCCGAACGGACTTCTCCCCCTAACAGTTCTACCTCAACGGTCTGGTACCGGGGCAAACTGACAAAAGCCTTGCTCTCCGTTTGTCCACAGGGGATCTTTTCCCACTGCTCCCATCGCTGATCCGCATCTAATGTATTCTCCATTGCTCTCTTCTCTTCCTGCATCTATTTCCTTTTAAGAAAAAAATCCGATCAGTTCTTCCGGCTTTGCTAACAACGTCTTAGCCCCTGCTTTCAGCAACTGTTCCCGGGTGCGAAATCCCCATAGCACAAACAATCCGTCCATACCTGCATTCTCGGCAGTCTCTACATCCACTTCCGAATCTCCCACATAATAAGCTTCCTCTAAGGTAATTCCCAACTGTTCTGCCGCCATCTTGACCATATCCGGTGCCGGCTTCTTGCGGATCCCGTGAGCTTCGTCCTCGCCCACCACAACAGTGATCACATCTGCAAAAAGCAGTTCTTTTAACTCTCTGGCAGCTTTGATATTCTTGTTGGTGACGATGGCGGTTTTGATACCCATGGTTTTAAGCTGCTGCAAAACCTCCGGGATCCCGGAATAAGGTTTGGTTTTGATCAGGCAGTGCGCACTGTAATAATCGATCAATGCCTGTAATAAAAGATCTATGTCCTGACCGGATGCGACAGCTTTATCCTGTCGCGGATCCTTTAAGCTACGTTCCAATAACACCCTTAGTCCGTTACCCACATAGGACTTTACGGTCTCTACAGAAAGTGTTGCAAGACCATTACGCTCTAAAATCACATTCAAAGAGTCTGCAATGTCCTCTATGGTATCAAGCAGCGTCCCATCCAGATCAAAGATCATTGCTTTTTTCATATGCTATTACTATGCCTGTCCTTTTTTCTTTCTGTAAAGATACTCGTCTAATTCTTTCTTCACACTTTCCGGAATCTCTCTGGATACCGGACAAACTGCCGCATTGGCCATACGCTCCGTAAATGCTGCGAGGAAATCAATATCCTTCTGCAGCTGCTGCATGCTCAGTGCATCCTTCAGGTCATAGCGGCAATGGATCGGTGCGATATTGCCGCCTGCGATCCTTGCAAAAGACAGCGCCGGAACACCCTTATCCGCAAATGGTGTGGAATCACTGGAATATACTCCGGTCTTGGCACTCACCGGGAATCCCACTTCCGCACCCATATAAGAAACGTAGCCTGCCAGCTTCTCTTCCGCTGATACACAGGAAATAAATTTGCCCATGTAGGTTCCGATCATATCCAGGTTAATATTCAATGCCACGCTTTCCAATTCGCTCTCATGCTGCTCTACATACGCCTTGGAGCCCAATAGACCTCTCTCTTCACTTCCGCAGAACACGAACCGCAGACCGTAATTTCTCTTTACCGGAAGCATTTTTTCCATAATACCCAGAAGTCCCACGCAGCCGCTCATGTTATCATAAGCACCGTGAGAACTGGAAGTGCTGTCATAATGAGCGGTCAGGACAATCCACTCCTTGCGCTCTCCCGGAAGTTCTGCCACCACGTTGTGGGATTTGCCTTCGTACTCTTTTTCCTCAACAGTGATCTTCACCTGTTTGGTCTGTTTCTTTACCAGCTTTACTGCATCCGCTGTATGGATCATGACACTGAGCAGCTTCTTTTCTTCTCCTACAACCGCCTTACGAAGATCCCGCTCCTCGATGTCCCGGTTATTGTAATGCAGGTTTCCGTTTTGGAAGATCAGCGCTTTGGCCCCTGCCTTCACCAGATCCTGATAGGTGAAAAAGCCCACGCCCTGGGTGTCCAGTAGCACGATCTTATCTTTGGCTCCCGCGATGGAAACCGGATCCGTGCCCGGCATGTAGTAAAGCTCACCTTCCACTTCCCCGCTTCCGCAGCAGAACAGACCTTTACAGGGAACCTCGGCTCCGTCTGCCAGAAGCTCTGCCTTGTTCATCTCTGCCATGGGTACGCCAAAGTCCTCGATCGCGGCTTTGACCCCGAGTTTCTCACAGGCTGCTTTTAAGTATTCTGCCACCTGAAGCTCCTCTTTGGTTCCGCTGGTATGGGGAAAATCCGTGTCCTTGAAAAACTGCTCTAACTGTTTTCTGTTCATTTTCTGCCTCCTTAAGTATGTATAAAAACCGGTTTCTGATAAGTACATCCTATCGATTTATCTAAAATCATTATATCGCATTTATTACTTTCTGTATATAAATCTGCTGAATTTGGCAGTGTTTCCACAAAAAAGCAGTGCATCACGTTTCCGTAATGCACTAAACAACTTCTCTTAATTACTATATAGAATTCTCGTAGTCCTGCATCTCATGATACATCCCCTCGATGATTACTTGGGTTTTGTTCAATCGATACACAAATAAGTATCTATGCTTTGCAAAACTTATTTTATGTAGTCCCATCTCTTTCAAACGGTCACTATTACAATACCCAAAACTGTCTGCCATTTTCTCTAACGTTGCCACTGTGTTGTCGAAATCATCCATAACATTTTTTAATGCTTGTGGATTTCTCAATTCTTTTGCGATATATGACAGGATTTCATCATACTGAATTTCCGCCAGTTCTGAAAGCTCTACGTTAAACTGCATATTTATCCCTCATGCTCTTCGATACTTCTCTAGCAGATTTTACTGCTCCGCAGTCACTTTTTCTAATGGAATTGGATAGTTGCTCCACCAATTCATCTTCGCTTAATTTTTGAAATCCATCTATTTCGGACTTCGCAGACAACCTGTTTACAAGCATGATTACCATATTATAATCTTCTTCCGACAAACTTTCAATTTTGGCTGCCAGTTCTGCTGTTCCCATAACTTATCCAACTCCTTTCGTAGCTTTTTTTATATTATACTGCCATTCCATGATAAATTCTATACAAATTTTGATTTGATTTCTCTTATTTGGATTCAAGTTTCCAAAGCATAGGGGATATGATATAATGAGCGCAAGCGAGAAGAACGCGCTTGCACACTCGGCGAGCGGCGAGATTAGTGAGTGAGCTATGCTCACGATATAATGAGCGCAAGTA